>CAZKLG010000013.1:0-43719 GCA_964553675.1 uncultured Mageeibacillus sp.
CAGTAACCTTTGGCTATTTTCACCAAGCCCCCCTATGTTAAAATAAGCCCGTCGATTAAGTGATTCGAGAGGCTGGATTAAAGATGGATATCAATAGAGACGATCGGTCTGAAGAAGAAGAAAAGGACATTTTTGAGGATATTCCCGCCAAGGGTATGCGGAGTCCTGTTTTTCGGATGAAAGACCTTGAAGCCGATGCCACCGGCCTCCCTGAAGAAGAACCAGAGGCCCAGGTCTCTTTGGCCGAGGCTGAACCCCAGCTCCCGGATGATAAGGATGATGAAATAGAAGAGGAAGAAAAGGAAGCGGTCAGTCAACTCAAACGTTTCTGGCGGAGCAAAACCATGTCCCGCATCCTGATCGGCCTGTCCTTGCTCTTTTTCGCCCTGGGCATTTACTTCTTTGTCAAGCCCATGATCATCCATCGCAACCAGGATAAGATCGCCCAGGAGCTCCTGGACCGGCTGAAAGATCAGTCGCCCGACTCGACCGAGGAGATCACCATCGATGTTGATGTCAAGGACATCAATCTGCCCGGAAGCTATCGTGACGAGTACGATTACATCCTCCCGCCCCACGCATCCAGGCCTCCCATACCCCAAGAGTCCACCAGCCCCAGCAAGCCGCCCTCTGTCGTCACCATCCGGACCGACTCCATTATGCGGATCCCCAAGATCAATCTGGAAATTGCCGTTGCGCCTGATGTCACGGCCTCTTCCCTCTGGGTCCTGCCAGGCCACTATCCCTCCAGCCCCCAGCCGGGCGACATAGGCGTGGCAGCCTATTTCGGACACCGCATGTACGGCCGGGGCCGGCATTTCAACCGACTCAATGAAGTGGTTCCCGGTGACAAGATCCAGGTCCAGCGAAAGGGAGTCATTTACAACTTTGTGGTCGAGTCCTCCGACATCATAGAGCCGGCCGACCTGGGTAAATACGTTTTTGAAAGTGCCGATAAGGCCCGCATCCTCCTGGTTACCTGTCACCCCATCCAGACAACCGGCATCCCCCAATACCGGATCGTTGTCAGGGGCTATTTGGAAAATACAGAAGAGGCCGGTTAAAAAACGCCCGGCGCTTTTGCCAGGCGTTTCAGAAGTCCTTTATATCTCCTGCCTAGCCCAGGCCGAAGAGTTCATCCAGTGACAGATCGTTGAGGATGGTCATGAGGATGGCCGTTTCCTCATGGGACAGGGTAATGCCCTTGCCCATCTTGGTATGATCCGGGGACCAGTCACGTATATCCAGCTTGGGTGCGTTGCCGTTCCAGCTGACGAAGTTGAGCTCACGGTTCCAGCCCGACTTGGGACTGCTGGAGAGCACCGCAATTTCCTTTTTGATTTCAAATTTGAATTCTGCCATCTTTTTCTCCTTTTTCATTATGCTTATCCTTTTATTTATCCAGCACCTGGGGGCCGACTTTCCAGATATCCCCGGCGTAATCGCTGATGGTCCGGTCAGAGCTGAAGTAGCCACTCTTACAAATATTCCTCCAACACATCCGGGCCCAGTCAATTTGATTGCGATAGGCCTCATAGGCCTGGGTCCGGGCAGACCGGTAATCGCTGAAATCACCCAGGACATAATAAGGATCTGCCTTTTCATGGCTGGAGCCCTGTAAAAGCCGGTCGTAGAGGGCCCGGAACATACCGGTATTGCCATCTGACATGCTGCCGTCGATCAGGGTATCCACGGCCCGCTTCAAGCCCTGGATATGTTCATATTGCCAGTGGGAGGTGTAGAATTTTTTGGTTTCAGGGAAATCCTTGAGGCGGGGGCCGAACATGAAGATATTCTCCTCCCCTACCTGCTCCAGGATCTCAATATTGGCCCCGTCATAGGTGCCCACTGTCAGGGCCCCGTTCATCATGAATTTCATATTGCCGGTGCCTGATGCCTCCATGCCTACCGTGGATATCTGCTCTGAGATGTCGGCGGCCGGGAAGATCTGCTCAGCCAGGGAGACATTATAGTTGTGCATGAAGACCACCCGCATCTTGCGGTTGACATCCAGGTCGGCATTGACCCGGAAGGCGACCTCATTGATGAACTTGATGGTGGCCTTGGCCAGGAAATAGCCGGGCGCTGCCTTGGCGCCAAAGATATAGGCGACCGGGGGCAGATCCAGATTGGGATTCTCCTTGAGCTGGTAGTAGCGGTCCAGGATCTCCAAGGCATTCATGAGCTGGCGTTTATATTCGTGGAGCCGCTTGATCTGCACATCAAAGATGAAGGAGGGGTCGATCTCGATCCCTTCCCTTTCCTGGATCAGGGCAGAAAGTCTTTCCTTATTGGCCCTTTTAACTTCAAGGAGCCGGCGCATGGTCTGGGTATCCTGGGCATAGGGTAAAAGAGCCTCAAGCTCCTCCATATCCCCCAGCCATTGGTCGGAGCCACTGACATCAGTCAGAATGGCCGACAACTGGGGATTGCACTGGTTGAGCCAGCGGCGGGGGGTCACCCCATTGGTCTTGTTGGAGAACTTCTTGGGCCACCAGCGGTAAAAGGGATTGAAAACTTCCTGTTTTAAGATTTCACTATGTATCTTGGCCACTCCATTGATGGACAGGCAGGCGTAAATGGCCAGGAGGGCCATGTGGACCTTGCCGTCGTGGAGGGGTGACAGGGGAAGGATTTCATCCTCATTGAAACCCTGGGCAAAGGCTTCTTCTTTGAATTGATCGTTGATTTGCTCGATAATGTCCAAAATCCGGGGGAAGAGATAGCGGAATATCTCAATATCCCACTTCTCCAAGGCCTCTTGCATGATGGTGTGATTGGTGAAGGCAAAGACCTGGGTCACGATCTGCCAGGCCTCTTCCCAGCTCTGGCGGTTCTCATCGATGAGAAGGCGCATGAGTTCAGGGATGGCCAGGACCGGATGGGTATCATTGAGCTGAATGATATTTTCCCGGGCAAAATGTGAGAAGTCGTAGCCATGCCGGAGACGGTAATGCTTGACAATATTCTGCAAAGAGGCGGACACGAAGAAATACTGCTGGCGGACCCGGAGTACCTTGCCGTCATAGCTGGTATCGTTGGGATAAAGGACCCGGCAAATGTCCATGACCCGGTTCCGCTCAATGACCGCATCATCAAAGCGCTGGGAATTAAAGAGATTGAAATCAAATTCCTCGGCCGGTTCAACCCGCCAGAGTCGGAGGGTATTGACATTGTCGGTCCCATGACCCGTCACAGGCAGATCCATGGGCACCGCAAAGACATTCATGTCCCGAAAGTGAACCAGGACCTTGTCTTCCCGCCTCATGACCATAAAGGGATAAGGCAGTTCCATCCAGGCGTCAGGATATTCTTTTTGATGGCCATGCTCGATTTCCTGGCGGAAAAGCCCATAGCGGTAGAGAAGGCCATGGCCCATGACCGGCAAATTCATGGTCGTTGATGAGTCCAAAAAGCAGGCAGCCAGGCGGCCAAGGCCACCATTACCCAAAGCGGGGTCGGTTTCTTCATTGAGCACCGCATCAAAATCAAAGCCTGACTCTTCCACGAAGGCGCGGACATCATCCAGCATCTCCCGGTTAAGCAGGTTATTCAAAAGACTACGGCCAACCAGAAATTCGGCCGAAAAATAATGCACTTGTCTGCCCTGGCTGTAGAGGGTCCGCGAACGCTCCCAGTCAGGTCCTATGCTTTCCATAAGTACCTTGGACAGGGCGGTCCAAAACTCATGGTCCGTGGCCTGGTCCACCCCCTTGCCGTAAGTGGCATAAAGGTGGGCAGATACTTTTTCTTCCAGTAAAGCTTTATTCATCTAATTACCTCATTGATTTGACCGTGCGTCATTATAGCAGAAGAGGGCCAGGCCGCCTGATGGCAAAGAGAGGGATGGATCTGAGTCAAGATCAACCGCATGGATCTCCCTGCCTTTCATGAATATTATTTCGACAGGGGAAAATTGTAAAACAGATATTATTAACCACAAAATGCCTCTATCCCCTGTCATGGATCCCCCTATTTATTGCCTTTTCCACTTTTTTCTTTTTCCGCTTGACCCTCAGACCATGGACCTTTATAATCTCAACAATATTCATTTCTTATGCATAGGAGGTAGCGGATCTGACTCAATACGTCGTTAAACGCCTGTCACAAGGGCTACTCCTGATCTTGGTGGTATCCATCCTGGTCTTCGCCATGATGGACTTAATGCCGGGAGACCCCATTGAACTTCTGACCGACCGCAAGGTGACCCAGGAAATCAAGGACCAGCTGCGGGCCAAGTACAATCTTGATCTGCCCCTTCCTCAACGCTACATCATATGGTTGAAAAATGCCCTCAAGGGTGACTTTGGCACTTCCATCCGGACTAAGCTACCGGTCAACGCCATGTTCAAGCAACGTCTTCCCACCACCATCAAGTTGACCGGCATCGCCCTCCTGGTTGAAATTCTGATTGCCATTCCCATTGGTCTTCTGGCCGCTTACAAAAAGGATGGTTTTTTTGATCGCCTCATGATGAGCCTCTCCCTCTTTTTTGCGGCTGTCCCCTCTTTCTGGGTGGCTGTCTTGCTCATCCTCTTTTTTGGTGTCACCCTCCGGCTCCTCCCCCTGTCTGAGCTGACCAGCGCAAAGCATTATATCCTGCCCGTCGCTTCCATGGTCCTGGGTGGGATCGCCACCACCATCCGGATGACCAAGACGGAAGTCCTTGATGTTTTACGAGAAAAATATGTGCTGACTGCTTACGCCAAGGGCTTGCCTAAAAAAGCAGTCCTGATCCGACATGTCCTCAGGAATGCCCTGATCCTGGTCATGATCATGATCTTCATGAGCATCCCCTGGGTCATCAGTGGCGCTGTCATCATCGAGAATATTTTTGTCATCCCTGGTATGGGCAAGATGTTAACTGAAGCCATCCTGGCCCAGGATTTCACGGTCGTCCAGGCCAGCGTCCTCCTGATCTCTATCCTGACTGTGGTCTCCAATCTGATCTGCGACGTCCTGACCGCCATCTTGGACCCTCGTATCCGGGATTCACTGGGGGAAAGCAATGCCTAAGACCAAGACCAAGAATAAGAAAATATGGCGCCCCCTCCTGAAAAATCGAAACCTGATCATCGGTCTGATCATGGTATTGATCGTTGTTATGGTGGCTCTCCTGGCAGATGTCATCGCACCAGCCAGGTTTGATGATGCCCACATGGACAACCAGCTGGAAGCGCCCTCATCCCGTTTCCTCTTTGGAACGGACGAATTTGGCCGTGACCTCTTCAGCCGGGTCGTCTACGGCAGCCGGATATCACTCAGAGTGGCACTCCTGGCCGCCCTGATCGAGATCAGCCTGGGGGTAACCTTGGGCCTTATGGCCGGCTTCTATGGCGGGGCCATTGACCGGATCACCTCCTTTTTTGCTGATCTGACCTGGTCCATGCCTCCCATCATCATGTCCATGGCAGTCATCACCGTCCTGGGCAAGGGCCTGGACAATGTCATCATCGCCATCGCTATCGTCAGCTGGGCCCAGTATGCCCGTATCGTCAGGGCCAAGACCCAGTCCCTGAAGAATATGGCTTTTGTTGAAACCGCCATAGCCTTCAACGAAAAAGACCTTTCCATCATGCTCCGCTATATCCTGCCCAATATCCTGCCCTCGGTCATCGTTCTGGCCTCCCTGTCCATACCGGCCACTATCATGTCAACGACGGCCTTGTCCTTTCTGGGCCTTGGCGCCCAGCCTCCCTCTCCCGACTGGGGTCTGGCCCTTTCTTCCAGTATGAAAAATATCAGCAATGCGCCCTGGCTGGCTATCTATCCCGGGATCGCCCTGGTCTTTACTGTATTCGGCTTCAACCTGCTGGGTGAAGGTATCCGTGATCTTCTGGATCCACGTTTAAGAATGAGGTGAGCCATGTCCCCCCTGCTCAGCCTGGAAAATCTTTACGTCGATTACAAGGTCGGCGATCAGCGCCTTTCGGCCGTTCATGACGTCTCCCTGGATATCAAAGCAGGCGAGATCTATGCCCTGGTCGGCGAATCGGGATGCGGAAAGTCTACGATCGCCCATACCATCATGCGGCTTTCCTTGGATCACAATGAGGTTATCCAGGGACAGATCCATTTCGATGGCCGGGATCTTTTGTCCTTAAGCGAAAGTGACATGGAGAAGGTCCGGGGGCAGCATATCGGCATGATCTTTCAAAATCCTCTGGACTCGCTTAATCCTGTCTACCGGTCGGGCACCCAGGTGGCCGAGGCCCTGCGCCTGGACGGCATGGACAAAAAAGAAGCCATGGCCCGTGTAGAGGCCCTCTACCGGGATGTGCAGATACCCGATCCGGCCGAGCGGGTTTCTGCCTTCCCCCATCAACTGTCAGGCGGCATGCGCCAGCGGGTCATGATCGCCATGATGCTGGCCAGAAACCCCCAGCTCCTGATTGCTGACGAACCCACAACGGCCCTGGATGTCACGGTCGAGGCCCAGATCCTCCGTATTTTGAAGGACCTGCGGGACCGATACGGATCCTCTGTCCTGCTTATCACCCATAACTTCGGCGTGGTTGCAGAGATTGCTGACCGCATCGGCATCATGTATGCGGGGGAGCTGGTAGAGGAAGGCAATGTATTTGAGATTTTTCAAAAGCCCCGACATCCCTATTCCCAGGCCCTCCTGTCAGCCCTGCCCCGCTACCGGAAAACCGAAAAACGGATAGCAGCCATAGAGGGTACGGTACCCCGGATCTTCGAAAAGGAAAATAACTGCCGTTTTCATAATCGCTGCCCGCTGGCCAATCAAGACTGTCAGCAGGGCAAGCCGACCTTTGTCCAAATCAGCGACAGCCACCGGGTCCGCTGTCATTTGAAGGAGTTCTAAGGTGAAGCCTATCATCAGCATCCGGGATCTTAGCAAGGTATTCGTCAGCTCCCGCCGTCTCTTTTCACGTGAGAAATCGCTGGTAAAAGCTATTTCCGGCTTTTCTTTGGACATCTATCCGGGTGAAGTCCTGGGGCTGATCGGCGAATCCGGAAGCGGTAAGACAACCTTGTCCCGGGTTTTGCTTAATCTGACCCGGGCCCAGGCAGGCAGCATCGATATGGAGGGTGTCAACCTGGTCGGCGCCAAAAGACAGGCTGTCCGGCAGGCCCGCAGTCGCTTTGCTGTCGTTTTTCAGGATCCGGCTTCCAACCTCAATCCCCGCCAGACGGTGGAGCACTCCATCATGCGCCCCCTGCTTATCAGGGGCGTCCCCCGACCAGAAGCCAGAAAGCGGGCCGGATTGGCCCTGGAAAAGGTCCAGATGGCAGACAGCTATCTGGAAGCCTATCCCCACCAGCTGTCAGGC
Source organism: uncultured Mageeibacillus sp. (assembly GCA_964553675.1). Classification (GTDB taxonomy): domain Bacteria; phylum Bacillota; class Clostridia; order Saccharofermentanales; family DTU023; genus UBA4923. Next base: position 7,299 of record CAZKLG010000013.1, read on the forward strand.
GGCCAGCAGCAAAGGATTGCCATCGCCCGGGCACTGGTCCTGGAGCCGGACATCATGATCTTGGATGAACCCACCAGTGCTTTGGATATCTCGGTCCAGGCCCAGGTTCTCAACCTGCTTTTAGACCTTCAAGAAGAGCTGAAGCTGACCTATCTGGTTATCACCCATGATCTCAACGTCATCCGATATGTGTCGGATCGAATCGCGGTTATGTACATGGGACGCCTGGTGGAGGTGGGCAGCACCCAGGAGGTACTGGACCAGCCCCTTCACCCCTACACCGATATCCTGATCAATTCTGTGCCCATCCTGGATCCCTGCCGCCGTCAGGAAGAAAAAAGTGTTTTTCCCGGGGAGCCAGGCCAGGTACCCGACTGCGAGCAGGCTTGCCGCCTGGCCCTGCGCTGCCCCCATGTCATGGATATCTGCATGACAAGCCAACCCCCTTTGGTGGAAGTAACACCCGGTCATCTGGCCGAGTGCTTTCTTTTGGAACCATCCGACTCAGCCCAAACTAGCCGCTGAACTGACAAAATAGGAGGAGACTTATGAAAAAAGTTCTGGCAATTCTCTTGGTCCTTGTAATGGCACTAGGCCTCTTAACGGCCTGTGGCGACAAAAAGCCTGATCCACCCCCTGCCGGAGGCCGGACATCCCTGGTCCTGGCCGAATCAAGCGAATGGTGGGGCATGGATACCACCTTGCTTGACGGAGCCAGCTTCACCCAGGGCCTGGTCGCCGAATCCCTGGTCACTCTGGACAGTGATGGCAATATGACGCCCGGCATCGCCTCCGCAGTCAGCATGAGCGATGATGGCAAAACCATCCAGCTGACCATTCCCCAGGGCATGTTCTACGCTTCCGGTGAGGAAGTAGAACCTGAGGACGTGGTAGCCTCCCTGACCCGCTTCAAAGAGGTCAGTCCCTTTTCAACCAACCTGGAACCCCTGGTTTCAATGGAAATCAAAGATCGGGACGTTTTCCTTTACTTAGCCGAATACACCTCGGATATAGGCGTCTCCCTGTCTGGTTCCTTCATCACGGTTCAGGATAAGGATGTCCTGGACAAATCAAGCGATGACGACCTGCTCTGGGGCGCCCAACCCTATGGCCTCTACTATCTGGATAGTTATGTGTCAGGTTCCCACGTAGAGCTCAAACGCAATCCCGGTTTCAAAACCCATAATCCCTATGTGAAAAACCAAGGTCCTGCAGCAGTTGAATCTGTCACAGTCCGTTTCATCACTGAAGAGTTCTCCATGGCCAACGCCCTCAACGTGGACGACATCCAGGTCATCCTGGGCATCTCCGCAGATGGCCTCTCCCAGGTGACCCGAAAAGATATCGAAGTCAAGCAGTTGGTCACCAACCCCAATATCGACTACCTGGAGTTCAATCTCAAGTCCGATATCCTCTCCGACCCCCTGGTCAGGGAGGCCCTGGCCCTGGCTATCGACCGGGATGCCCTGGTGGATATCAATAAGGGACTGGTCATTCCGGCTTACTCCATTGTGACCGACAAGGTCATCAGCCACTCCGAGGCTTTTGCCGACTACTACAAATCGAACTACGGCACCAACATCGAGAAAGCCAAGGAACTCCTGACCCAGGCAGGTTGGGCCGACAGCGACGGGAACGGCTATCTGGACAAGGATGGCAAGGAACTCAAGCTGAAGATCGTGGCCAATGACGACGCCGTCGAAAACAATACCGTCCAATCCCTTCAGATTCAATACAAGGCGATCGGTGTCAATCTGGACATCGAGATGTTCGCTACCTACTACCACTACGATGTCATCGCCGATGGCAACTATGACATCGGTCTGGAACACTTCGGCTGGCCCGAGCCCATCCTGCTCATGAACATGATTACCTCTGATCTGGAGAACCTGAAAACGGCAGGCAGGGAGGACGAATACTACGGCCTGATTGCCGATGCCTCCCACACCCCTGACAATGATGAAAGGACCAAGATCATCTACGATGCCGAGATGATCCTGGCCCAACACATGATCACGGTCCCCCTCTATACGGGCATGAACACCTATGTCTTCGCGGACGGGGTAACCGGTATTGACATCCGCGGAAACGGTGACATCTTCTTCAATGACATGAACTAGATGTGACTTGCCAAGGAAAGACCGGCCGCGGCAGGAATCTGCCGCGGCCCTTTTTTGAAAGGATATGATTTTGAAAGCCATCATCCGCGATTTGCTGGACCGGGTCCCCGACTACCAGAACTTTCTGACCCTGGCCGAATTGGACGAAAGCTCCCGCCAGTTGGCCCGTGATTATCCAGATACCGTTAAACTCTTTGAGATGGGCCGGACCCAGGAAGACCGGCCCCTCCTCTGCTTGAAAATTGGGGAAGGAAGCCGTAATGCCCTCTTTTTTGGTTGCCCCCATCCTAATGAGCCCATCGGTACCATGCTCCTTGAGTATCTGAGCCGGGAGCTGGCCAGTAACCAGGCCCTGAGGGAAGAATTAGACTATACCTTTTATATGGTCAAGGCCTGGGACGCCGATGGCCTGGTCAGGAACGAAGGCTGGCTCAAGGGCCCCTTCACCCTCCAGCAATATTCCCGTTATTTTTTCAGACCGGCGGGCAGGGTCCAGGTGGATTGGACCTTTCCCATTGATTACAAGGACATCCATTTCCACGACACCATGCCCGAAACCCAGGCCATGATGGACCTGATTGATGACATCAAACCGGTCTTCAACTATGCCCTCCATAATGCCGGTTTTGGCGGTGTCTACTGGTATGTCAGCGAAGATGTTCCCCAGGCCTACCCTTCCCTTTATCAAGCTGCAGAGCGCCAGGGCATCCCCCTCCATCTGGGCGAGCCTGAGTCTCCCAGTCTTAAGATCCTGGGCAAAGCCATCCTCCTGGCTGAAGGGATCGAGGTGGAATATGACTTCCTTGAAAAACTGGGAGCCAAAGACATTCCTTCCATCATCACTTCGGGGACCTCCAGTGATTCTTATGCCAAGTCCCGATACGGAACCTTTACTTTCCTGACCGAACTACCTTATTTCTATGATCCCCGAATCGCCGATCCCAGCCTCATGGATAAAACACGCAGCCAGGCCGTTTTAGAAAAACTGGATTGGACCGAGGCCTCCAACCGGGAAGTTGCCTCTATCCTGGCTGTCTCAGAGACCTTGATGAGGCCTGACAACCCCTATCTGATGGCTGTCAAGGATTTCACCAAGGGCCTGGAGATTGAATCCACCCGTAAAATGGCCCTGGAGGACCCCGATTACCAGCGGCCTGCCACGGTAGCTGAGTATTTTGACAATACAGCCATCAACAAGTTTTACAGACTTCTGGCCTATGGCATGCTGATCCGGGCACATGAACATGAACTTGACAAAGGAGCAGATCCCGACAGTCGGGCCAGACTGGAGGGCGCCATGGAAAAAGCCCAAGCCCTGCACAGTCACTTGTCCCAGGAGCTGGAGGCCAGCTTCAACTATCAGGCGATACCCATCAAAAAACTGGTCACCATCCAGCTGGAATGCGGCATCGTCATGGCCCAGCATATTCACAGCCGAAGCTGAAACACATTTGCAAGGCCGGTCATTTTGGCCGGCCTTTGCCCTTTTTGACCTCTCCCGTCCCCTGAAGATCCCTGTCCTCATATCCGGCCTGCCTATAATGGCCAGGTGAGGTGTCCCTATGAACTGGCTTTCAGGACTGTCTTTTTTCGCTTCCCTGATCCTATCCTGCCTTATGTCCTGGCGGGATATCCGAAGCCGAGAGGTTATAGACCGTGAGCTGGCCCTGCTGGCGGCCATAAATGTCCTGCCCAGATCCCTGGCCGGCCCGCTTCCACCTGCCTTTTGGCCCTCCTCCCCCCTCTGGTTAGGGCAAGTCTTTGATCTGGCCCTGGGTTCAGCCGGCGCCCTCCTCCTCTTATTGCTGGCTTTGACCTGCCGCCTGGTCAGCCGGGAGCAAAGCCTGGGTATGGGCGATGTCCTCTTCAGCCTGGCCATGGGCTTTTCCTTGACCTGGAAGGCTTCTCTCATCATGGTCTGTCTGGCCTTCCTCCTGGCCCTGCCCCTGGCCCTCTTCATGGCCCTTTTTCGCCCCAGGGGAAGTCATCTGCCCTTCATCCCCTTCCTGGCCCTGGCAGCCTTCCTGGTCCGCTGGCCAGGTCTTCTTAAGTCGCTTCTCCTCTAGCCATCTGACTTGCGACTGTTGTATTCTCAGACCAAGTGATAAAATAGGACAGTCCCTGAAAGGGATCCAGAGTAAATATGCCCAGAAGAATTGCCAAACCTTTAATCATCCTCCTTGTCATCGTCCTCCTGGTCGGTGTTGTCCTGGCCGGCTTCGGCCTGGGCTACCGCTATGTCCGGGAACAGGATGAGCGCATGGCCTATCTCAAGGGCCTCTTTGACGCCCGGGGCTTTTCGCCCTTTGACAAGGATACCCCCGGTGCCATCGAGGTCTATGTCGAACAGCAGTCCAAGACCCATGATATCGCCCTTATGCTCAAGGACAAGGGCCTGATCGGTTCAACCTTCGCCTTTGAGTTTTTGTCCAAATTCAATGGTTTTGACGGCCAATACCAGTATGGCACCCACTACCTTCTGGAAGACATGAGCTATGACGAGATCATGGTCATCCTGACCAACCAACCCCAGCCCGTCACCATCACCTTCCCCGAGGGCATGACCTACCAGCAGATGAAAGAGAAGATGCTGGAGGCCGGCATGAGCTTCAATCCTGACCTCCTGGACGCCATGGTCAAGCAGCCCGGGCTTTTTGCTGATTACTCCTTCGTCCCCCTCATCGAACAGACGCCAGGGCGTGAATGGCTGCTCCAGGGCTATTTATGGCCGGACACCTACCGTTTTGACGTCAATTCTACCGAGCAGGACATCATCCGCATCTTCCTCAATAACACCGAACGCCATATTCGGGTGGGCGGTTACATGGAAAAAGCCGAAAAGATGGGCATGAGCCTGGACCGGGTCCTGACCCTGGCCTCCATCGTCCAACAGGAAGGGCCCATCGATGAAATGCCCAAGATTGCCAAGGTTTTCCTCAACCGCCTGGACCGTGAAATGCCCTTGCAGTCCTGCGCCACGATCAACTATCTGCGGGCCGAGGAAGACCGGGAGCCCCAGCTTTGGATCCTCAACTCCGATATCGAGCGTTACCGGGACAATTTTTACAACACCTACCGTCACCAGGGATTGCCGCCCGGGCCCATCAATTCACCGGGTACTGTCGCCATCGAAGGAGTCCTCTGGCCGGCAACTGAACGCACCTGGAGCGGGGCCAATGCCTATCTCTTCTTTGTGGCCAAGGGTGACGGGACCAATGATTTTTCCAAGACTGCCGAAGAACACCAGGCCAAGGCCGACCGCTACAGTTCGCAAGACCACTAGGCCGGCAGATCGTCTTTTATCGCCAAAAAACGAGAAAATAGAGGCAGGCCCAGCTGGCTGCCAGACAAAGTAAGAGGACCAGGCGGTTACTGGAGCTTATACCTTGACCTGTCCCCTCCCCTCTTGCGCCTGGCCGGAGTCTTTTTTGGTAGGCGGGTGAAGTGCCCTCGATGATGGCCCGGGGGATCAAAAGCAGGACCAGAAGGATCAGGGTCAGGGAGACCAGATAAAGTCTCAGTTTCAGATTGTCGATCAGGGGCATGCCGAAAACCAGGCGGCTGAGAGCCGTCGTCAGTGGCCGGGCATAAAGCATGGCCAGACCATAACCGGCAGTCGTTAGAGCAGACGCCAAAAGGGAGCCGCTGGTCAAGCGTACCCAGGAAGCCATAAGGGCCAGGACCAGATAAGGGGCGAAGCCCGGCAGGTCCAGTGGCAAGGATGCGGCCAGGAGGGAAGGCAGGATAATCCTGACCATGGACCCCCCAAAGCCGACAAAGGCAGGCAGGACAAGCCCCCGGTGCAGGAGTTCCAGTGTAGAGGCCGGCATGAGGACAGAGAAGGCCAATACGGTCAGGGTCATGACCGTTGACCGTCCCAGATAAAGGGCCCCCTTCTGCCAAAGATCGGGTATGGCCAGCCAAGTGTTGGTCCCTGGAAAATAGGAAGCCATCAGCTGGAGGCCAGTATGGACCAGGCTGCCCAGGAAAAAACCCAGGGCAGGGCTTGCCAAAAGGACTGGCAGGCCAGGAGAATCGCCAAGGAGGACCTGGAGGGGAGGACGAAACAGGGCCAGGGCCAAGCTGGTGGCCATGAGGGGAATGAAACCATAAAAAAGGAAGGCATTGAGGGCATAGGCCTGGATCCCCCCGCCATTGACCAGGCCCGCGGGGATAAGACCCATGAATTCGAGCAGGACGAAAAGGCAGACAGGGAGGGTTGCCAATCCCATGGCCAGGGAGGCCATGGGCCCCAACCTGATCAACTGGCGTCTCAGCCTATCCTGTCTTTTTTTATGGCTGTCGACCAGGGTGAAGGAAGACCTCTTCTCTTCCGCTTTGGTTCTGCTCCTGGCCCTGTCCCCATCTTCCTTCTTCATAGGACAAGTTTAGCACGCGCTCAAGCTAATCCGGTGTGACCCTTGACGCAGAGGGATCCCTGGCTGCCCGGCCCTTCCAGATGAAGCGGAGGGGGCTTCCGAAAAAGTCAAAGTTTTCCCGCAGCCTGTTCTCCAGATAACGTTCGTAGGAAAAATGCAAAAGCCTCTTGTCATTGACAAAAAAGATGAAGGTGGGCGGGGTTACACCCCCCTGGGTGGCATAGTAGATGCGCAAGTGCCGCCCCTTCTTCTGAGGGGTGGGATGCTGGACGATGGCTTCGGCAATCACCTCATTCAAGACACTGGTCTTGATCCGCCTTGTCGCAGATTCATAAACCCTGAGGACCAGCGGCCAGAATTTGTCCAGGTTAAGACCCGTCTTGACTGACATGAAAAGGATGGGTACATAGGGCATGAAATCGAAGCGTCGGCGGATTTTTGCCTCATAGTCGGCCATGGACACATCCTGGCCCTGCATCAGATCCCATTTATTAACGACGATAATGGAGGCCTTGCCATCGTTATGGGCCAGGCCCGCCACCTTGGTGTCCTGCTCTGCCGGCCCTTCCAGGGCATCAATCATGATGATGGAGACCTGGGCTTCTTCCACGCTGCGTCTGGAGCGAAGGGCGCTGACATACTCGATCTGATCATCGATCCTGGATTTGCGGCGGAGGCCAGCCGTGTCATAGATGAGAAAGCGGCCGTATTCGTTTTCCAAAAAAGAGTCAATGGCATCCCGGGTCGTACCGGGGATGTCAGACACGATGCTGCGGTATTCCCCGATCAGGCGGTTGGCCAGGGAGGACTTGCCCACATTGGGTCTGCCCGTAATGGCCAGGGTAATATAGTCCTCTTCATCCCCCTCGCCTGCTTTTCTTTCCACTGTCATATGGGCGGTCAGGGCGTCCAGAAGTTCAGTCAGACCCAGTTTATGGGAGGCTGAGATGGCCAGGGTATCGGCAAAACCCAGTTCATAGAAGGCGTAGAATTCCAGGGGTTCCTCTCCCGGCCGATCGGCCTTGTTAACGGCCAGGACCACCGGTTTACCGCTTTTACGGAGCATATGGGCGATCTTGAATTCAATATCGGAGATACCGGTATGGATGTCCGTCAAAAAGCAGATGACATCCGCCATTTCAATGGCCATCTCCACCTGGGTAAAAACCAGTTTTTGCATGTCATCTTCAGCAAAATCGATGCCGCCCGTATCGATGACCGTGAAAGGGATGCCATTCCAGTCAGAATCGCCCATAACCCGGTCCCGGGTCACGCCAGGCTGGGGGCCGACAATAGCCGTCCGCCTGCCTGTCAGTGCATTGAAAAGAGTCGACTTACCGACATTGGGCCGGCCCACAATTGCGACTACCGGTGTACTCATACTTTTTCCCACTTTCTCAAACGAACAAAAAGCAACGTGCCTGAGGCCCGCTGCTCCTTATTGTCGCCATTTGGAAGCTCCTGTTATTCTCAGTCCTGGACAGAAATAACTTCGCGTCCGTCGTAATAACCACAGTTCTTGCAAACGCGATGTGACGCCCTCAATGCATGGCACTGCGGACAACGCGTCAGATTAACCGGATTGATTTTCCAGTTGGCACGATGTGTGCGTGATCTCTTTTTTGACCACTTACGTTTAGGTACAGCCATCGGTACACCTCCCCCGGCTAGAATTATCGTTTGTCGCGCCTTCGTCGGTGCGCCTCAAGTATTATCCCTGAAGGGCCCCAGCCTGTCAAATCCTATTTGAAAGGCGCCTCTTATCTTTAAGTCAGGCTTGGGCCCCTTCCTGGGCCGTCACCTGTAACTGAAGTTTTGTGGAGATGGTATGGCGGTTGTCGAAACCAAGGGAATAACCCAATTCGATGGCGCCACCCTCCTCATTCATGCTGCCCTTGACCTCATGGGTCAGGACGGAAAAACGTACGGGACCGTAGGGCGTGGACTTGGCCTCTACCCGCTGATCCCCCTTAACAAATTCAAGTTCCATTTCCACACTGCCGGTCCGGCTGAGGACCACCCGGCCATTGGGGAAAAGGCTGACGCGGGTCTGGGTACCCCGCATGCCTGTCGCGTCACTCTCGTCATAGGAGATGTTCCAGACATCTTCCTTTTCTTTATAGGAAAGCTGGCCATGGGTCATCAGACGGATAGGATCAAGCTGCTGGCCGTCGGCCCACTGGCTGCTTTCGACGCGAATTACGGCGTCCCGATTGATATCTGAGGGTGTGAACAATCCATCACTCCTTTAATTTCCCCATGCGTCCAAGTCAATATGATGGACGATATCAAGTGGCATGTCAAGAAAACGGCCGGCTTGGAGCCGGAAGGTATCCTCTGAATCGCTGCAGTGAAATTCCAGGCTTGCCTTTCCCTCCCTGTCTGACAGCAAGGCCTCTTCTTCCAGAATCTTTGCAGCAGTCTCGGCCACACTCGGTGCCGAATCCATGAGCCGGGTACCTGCCGGCAGGGCTTTGGCGATGGTCTCTTTCAGGAGGGGGTAATGGGTACAGCCCAGGATGACCACCTGGGGTGAAAAGGCCTTCATCTCCTCCAGATAAAGACCAGCAACCAGGTCGGGTATCTGACCCTCCCAAAGACCTTCCTCCACCAGGGGCACAAAGAGTGGGCAGGCTTTCTGCTGGATGAGGGGGGGCGCCATGCCCCTTTCAGCAGCCAGGGCAAGTAAACGGTCCCGGTAGACATCACTTGTCACAGTCGTCCGGGTGCCCAGGACACCGATCCGGGCTTCCTGGTCCCCCAAGTCTCCAAGATCATCCAAAGCCAGACGGGAGCCATGGCCGACTACCTCCAGCACCGGCACCGGTCCCGCCAGATCCTGGACGGTCCTTGTGGCAGCCGCACTGGCCGTATTGCAGGCGATAATGATGAGTTTGACCCCTCTTGACAGCAGGTAACGGGTAATCTGCCGGGCATAGACCTGGATGGTTTCCCTGGACTTGGTTCCATAGGGCGACCTGCCCAGGTCACCGATATAGATCAAATCTTCCCCGGGCAGCCTTTCATGCAGGGCCTTGAGGACGGTCAGGCCACCGATACCCGAGTCGAAGATGCCGATGGGGGCTGACGATTTGGCTTTTTTGGTCTGCTCCTCCATGGCCGCTAGTAGGCCTTGCCCCAGTAGACCAGGTGTTTGGCCTTCTGGCCACAGACCACACAAAGGTCATGGTCCCCCACTTCCTGCCTGGCCAGACAACGGGAGCTGGCCGTCGTCTCTTCCTTGACCTTGGCCTCACAGTCTTCGGAACCACACCAGGCGGCCAGGATAAAGCCAGGTTTATTGGCCATGGTGTCCACAAAAGCTTCCCAGTTGTCCAGGGGATAGATCCGGCTCTCCAGACTCTTGCGGGCCTTGTCCAGAATGCGGTCATGCAGGCCCTGAAGGATAAGGGGCAGCTGCTCCAGGACCTCTTCCAAGGGGATGTCAGTCTTCTGGCGGTTGTCCCTGGTGACCGCGACACAGCGGCCTTCCTTGATGTCACGGGGCCCGATCTCCAGGCGGACAGGCACACCCTTCATCTCATGCTCGGAGAACTTCCAACCGGGCATCCGGTCGCTGTCATCCAGCAAGACCCGGTAGCCGGCTTCCTTGAGGCTGTCCGCCAGGGCTTGAGCGGCCGGCAGGACGCCTTCCTTGTGCTGGGCCACAGGGATGACCACCACCTGGTAGGGGGCAACGGCGGGTGGAAGGACCAGGCCGTCATCGTCACCGTGGACCATGATCAGGCCACCGATGGACCGGGACGAAATACCCCAGGAGGTCTGATGGACATGACGGAGTTCATTGTCCTTGTCCGTGAACTGAATATTGAAAGCCTTGGCAAAACCATCCCCCAGATAGTGGGTGGTACCCGCCTGGAGGGCCTTGCCATCGTGCATCATGGCTTCGACAGTATAGGTGTTGACAGCACCCGCAAATTTTTCCGATTCGCTTTTAAGACCGCGCAGAACCGGGATGGCCAGGGCATTTTCATAGAATTCGGCGTAAAGATCAAGCATATCAAGGGTTTCCTTGACAGCTTCCTCCTGGCTGGCGTGAGCCGTATGGCCTTCCTGCCAGAAGAATTCGCGGGTCCTGAGGAAGGGCCGGGTGGTCTTCTCCCAGCGGACGACCGACACCCACTGATTGTAAAGCTTGGGCAGGTCCCGCCAGCTCTGAATGATCTCCGCATAATGGTCACAAAAGAGGGTCTCCGAGGTGGGACGGACGCAGAGCCTTTCAGTCAAGGGCTCTTCGCCGCCATGGGTCACCCAGGCAACCTCCGGGGCGAATCCTTCCACATGGTCCTTTTCCTTTTGCAGCATGCTCTCAGGAATAAAAAGCGGCATCATGACATTTTGATGGCCCGTGTCCTTGAAACGCCGGTCCAACTCGCCGGTAATCAGCTCCCAGATGGCATAGCCATAGGGCCTGAGGATGATACAACCCCGAACCGATGAATAGGAACAGAGCTCGGACCTGAGGCAGATATCGGTATACCAGCGGGTAAAGTCCTCACTCCTGGATGTAATGGCCTGCACCATTTTTTCATTCTTGCTCACTCGCCTGGTCTCCTTCCCCTTGGCTGATCCGTTTTAGCGGACACATTTGATGTCCAGGAGCTCCGCCGTCTGTAAGGCGATGGACATTTCTTCATTGGTAGGAATGACAAAGACCTCGACCTCCGACTTATCGGTGGACAAGACCACTTCCTTACCTCTGGATTTATTCAATTCATGATCGATTTCAAGGCCCCGGTAAGCGATGCCCTGGCAGATATTCCTGCGGACGATATCATCATTTTCCCCGATACCGGCAGTAAAGACAATGGTATCGATCCCGCCCAGGGCGGCGATGTAGGAACCCAGAATTTTCACAGCCTGGTAGCAGAACATGTCCACCGCTAGCTGGGCCCGCTCATTACCCGCCTCGGCCGCATCCTGGATATCACGAAAATCGGGACTGACCCCGGATATGCCCAAAACACCGCTCTCCTTGTTGAGGATCTCATCCACTTCATCGGCCGTATAATTCATGAGATTGACCATGAAGGGTACGATGGCCGGATCAATACTGCCCGAGCGGGTCCCCATCATGATCCCTTCCAGGGGGGTCAGCCCCATGGAGGTATCGATACACTTACCCCCCTTGATGGCCGCAAAGGAGGCCCCGTTGCCCAGATGGCAGGTAATCAGCCTGTGATTGTCCGGATCCTCATGCCTGGTCATCTCGGCTGCCCGCTTGGCCACATAGGCGTGGGAGGTCCCGTGGAAGCCATAACGGCGGACGGCATACTTCTCATAGTACTCATAGGGGATGCCGTACATGTAGGCATGGGCCGGCATGGTCTGATGGAAGGCCGTATCAAAAACACCCACCTGGGGGATGCCCGGCATGGCCTGCTCACAGACCTCAATCCCCAGGAGATTGGCCCGGTTATGGAGGGGGCACCAGCCATAGCAGCGGCGGATGGATTCCTTGACTTCCTCTGTCACCACCACCGGCTCGGAGACGTAGGGGCCACCATGGACGACCCGGTGGCCGACCGCCGTAATATTATCCAGTGAATCGATGACCGGCCGGTCGGGATCCAGCAGGGTTTCCAGGATGATATGAATGGCATCGGCGTGGGTTTCCATCCGGCGCACTTCCCGGATCTGACAGCCCGTGTGATCCTCATGTTTAAAGAGTGGATCTTCCAAACCAATACGTTCACAGTTGCCCTTGGCGATGGCCACTTTGTCGGCACAGTGGATGAGTTGGTACTTGAGAGACGAGCTACCAGAGTTGATGACGAGAATTAGCATGCTTTGCTCCTTTATTTAACCGGCAAATAATATGATCAGATCTGATCGGATGATTGAGCTTGGACGGCAGTCAAAGCGATGACGCCGGCAATATCATTTACAGTACAGCCCCGGGACAGGTCGTTGACGGGCATGGCGATCCCCTGCAGCATGGGCCCGTAAGCCTTGGCCCTGGCCAGTCTTTCCACCAGCTTGTAGCCGATGTTGCCGGCATTGAGGTCGGGGAAAATCAGACAGTTGGCTTGACCGGCGACGGGGCTTTGTCCTGCCTTCATGGCAGCCACCCGGGGGACCAGGGCAGCGTCAGCCTGGAGTTCACCATCAATCAGAAGATGGGGGGCCGATTGGCGGGCAATCCGGGTGGCCTCTGCCACCTTCTCAGGCAGCTCTCCTATCCCGCTTCCCAGGGTGGAGTAAGAGAGCATGGCCACCCGGGGTTCAATGCCCGTAAGCTGTTGCCAGGAAGCCGCTGATGACAAGGCGATCTCGGCCAGCTCCTGGGCCGTCGGATTGACATTGAGGGCACAGTCCGACATGAGAAACATCCCCTCACTGCCCATCTGGCAATCAGGCACCAGCATGAGCAGATAGGCGGAGACCAGCTTGGTCCCTGGCTTGGTCTTTAAGATCTGCAGGGCGGGTCTCAAGGTGTCGGCCGTGGTATTGACGGCTCCGGATACCAGACCCTGGGCCAGACCGTCCTTTAGCAGCATGATGCCAAAAGTGGTCGGATCGGCCAGCTGTGACAGGGCCTCCTCCCGGCTCATACCCTTGTGCTTTCGGAGTTGATAGAGCTGGTCCGCCATGCCCTCCATGTCCCCGTAGTCAGAGGGATCCATGAAAGCGATGCCATCCAGATCAATGGCAGGGAAGGCCGACCGGACCTGGTCTTCTTTCCCGATCAGGATGATGGATGCGACCCCTTCCCGGGTCACCCTGGAGGCGGCCTCCAGGATCCGGCTGTCCCCGGATTCCGGCAGGACGATCTTTTTTTTGGTCTGCCTGGCCTTCTCATTGATATGCTGCATAAAATCCATAATTATCAAACCCTAACTAAACCTTGAACCCTTAGGCAAAAGGCCGTCAAAAATTATAACACAGTGTCAGCGCAGTGCCACCAGGACAGCCGCATTATCCTCAGCCAGAAGCTTGTAACTGCGGTCCGTTTCACCAGGTCGATACCAGCCTCCAAATATATCGCTGCTTTGGCTGGAAGCATATTGATACATGAGAACTTCCCGGGCTGAATCGATCAGGACCTTGTCCTGGACGGCCCGGCCAAGGGAGAGGGCCAGGGCGTAGTCAGAGCTACGGGCCAGGGAAGCGGCGGGGGCTCCTGTGGCCGGGTTCCAACCCGAGGGCAGCCGCTTATCATCCCGAAGCTGACTGCGGAGGAAGGAAACAAAGGTCCCGTCAAGGCTTTCAACTTCTGCCAGATAGAGGGCAATCCTGATCTGCTCGCTGGTTTGACAAAGAAGGCTCCCTCCGGTCACCGGTATGTAGCTTTGACCGTCCTCCTCCAGGGCTGAGGCGAAAAGGGGTCCCTGGCTGTCCAGCCTGGCCTCATGGAGGATGGACTGCCATTGGGAGGCCAGGGGAGCCCAGGCCGGGTTGAAACGGGAAAGGGCCATGAGGGCCCAGAGGTCCACATCCGCCAGATGGGTCCCCCGGACGTATTCAATGGGTTTATCCTGACCCGGCTGGGGCAGGGTGCCCGGCGGCGGGATATCCCATTCATCATAGGCCAGCAGCATACGGGGACCGGCCTGGAGGAGGCTGGCTGTCCGCCCTTCCTGAAAGAGGGGTAAGAGTTTGTCAGAAGAATCCTGGATCATCAGGGCCAAATCCTGGCCGCCAAATGCCTGGTAGCCCTCCAGGAGGGCCCGGGTAAAGGCCAGGGTCAAGGACCAGTGGGCCTCCTGGCCCTGGAGGCTGCCCTCTCTTTCCTCCAGATAAGCCAAATGGAAACCTCTTTCCCCATCCTTGAAAAGCTTGTCAAAGTCTTGGGCCCATCGCAGAAAGTCCGATCGTCTTCCCATCCTGGCCAGGCCCCGGCCCAACATTATCTGGTCACTTGCCAGGTAAAGATTGGAATGGCTGCCCTCCCCACCCGGTTTTTTTGCTGTCTCATAAAAAGAAACCAGGAAAAGGCCCTCTTTGTCCCCTTCAAGGGCCAGGGGCTGATAGAGCTTTTTTTCCATGATCTTCAGGAGGCCGGGCGAAAGAAGGTCAGGATCATAAGTCATGGAAGCGTCCACCCAACCGGGCAGCTTGGGAAGGGTCTTCTTACGCCTGCCCCGGGCATAGGCAAATTCATAGATCAGAACCAGGGCCATGACCAGGACCAAAAAAGCCGCCGTCACAAGCAAGATCCGCTGTGTTTTCTTTGACATTTGATCCTCCATCCTTTAGCTTGATTTTAGCATCAATTGGCAAAGCGAAACGAGAAAAGGAAGCTGGTCTTTCCCCTTATAGCATGGATACTTGCGGACTTACAGCTGAATACAATCCCTTCCACAGGGGCCACCAGGAGCAACTTAGATTGCTTGGCCAACATTTTGGAAAAAAGGCCGGCCTGATTCTTTGCCTGTCAGGGCCTTTTTGCCAAAGGGGTGTCCCCGCCCTCCTGGACAAGAAGGTCAGGACTGGCCTGGCACTGGCCATGGGGGTTGACCTGGTCCTGGAACTTCCTGTGGCCTTTGCGGCTGCTTCTGCTGAAAGATTCGCCCAGGGCGCTATCCAAACCCTCCTGGCAACCGGTGTTGTCCGCCATCTGGCTTATGGCAGCGAGTCCCCTGACCAGGGGGAAAAGATCAAGGAACTGGCCGCCTTCCTGGCCCATGAACCCCCCGAATTGGGCCAGGCTATCCGCCAGGGTGTTGCCGATGGTCTTGGTTTTGCTGCTTCCCGGCAAAAGGCTGTCATAGAAGTGACCGGGGACCCGCTTATGGGACAACTCCTCTCCCAATCCAATACCATCCTGGCCCTTGAATATGAAAAAGCCCTGGTCCGCTACGGCCCTTTGCCCAGCCTGGCCCTGCCCCTCTTTGACAAGGAAAAGCATTCTGCCACAGCCATCCGGGACAGGGTCTGGGAGGCAGTCCAATCTGACCAAAAGGAGGCCTTCTGGCATCTTTTGACCGATCTGGCCCCTCTCTTGCCTCCCCCCTCTTCAGCTGCCATCATGGATGCCCTCATCCAGGGCAAGGGCCTGGTCCTGGAAGAAGACCTGGCCCCCTTCCTGCTTAATTCCCCCCGCTTCAGGGACCGGGAGAGGCTGGAGGAAATAGCCGGCATGCAGGCCGGCCTGGCCAACCGGCTAATGAATGCGCTTAAAAACGATCCCGCCCGGGCCCTGTCAGGGGGACCCAAGCCCTATGATCATTTCATCAAGGGCCTGGCGACCAGGGCCCACCCTGCCTCCCGGATCAGGCGGGCCATTCTGGCTGCCGCCCTGGGGATCCACAACCAGGACAGGGCACTGACCCAGGCAGGGCCTGCCTACATCCGGGTCCTGGGCTTCAGCCGTCAGGGCCGCCGCCTCCTCTCCTACATGCGGCGGGAGGCAAGGCTGCCTGTCATCATGCAGGCCTCGGATTTCCGGCGACTCAAGGATGAGACTGCCCTGGCACAAGCCGGTTTGGATCTCCAGGCTCAGGCCCTTTGGCAACTTCATGCCGGTCAGGGCGGGACCAGCCAGTTCCAGGACAAGCCCATCCAGGTTCCCTAGCAGGATGAATGTGATAGAGTATAAAACGTTAATCTTATAAGGAGGTTGCACATTATGAAGAAAAATGTCTTTGACACACTTCTTGAACGCGACTATGTCGCCCAGGTCACACACGAAGAAGAGGTGCGCCGTTATCTGTCGCAGGAAGGTGCAACCTTTTATGTGGGCTTTGATCCCACGGCCGACAGCCTTCACGCCGGCCATCTGGTCCAGATCATGGTCATGAGCCACATGCAGCGGGCAGGCGTCCGGCCCATCGCTCTCATGGGGGGCGGGACCGGCTACATCGGGGATCCATCCGGCCGGACCGATATGCGGTCCTTTATGACCCCTGAGATCATCGAGCACAATGTCAACTGCTTCATTGAGCAGATGTCCCGTTTCCTGGACTTCTCCTCGGACCAGGTCATCCTTGACAACAATGCCAACTGGCTGGTCCCCATCAAGTACATTGACTTCATCCGGGAGGTGGGCCCCTATTTCACCATCAACCGTATGCTGGCCGCTGATTGCTACAAGCAAAGATTGGATTCAGGCCTGACCTTCCTGGAATTCAACTACATGACCATGCAGGCTTATGACTTTCTCATGCTCTTTAGAAAATACGGCTGCCGCCTCCAGGCCGGCGGCGACGACCAATGGTCCAATATCATCGCCGGCGCTGAGTTGATCCGCAAGAAGGACCAGGAGGCCGCCTATGGGCTCACCTTCAAGCTCCTGGAAAACGCCAGCGGCGAGAAGATGGGCAAGACAGCCAAGGGTGCCCTCTGGCTGGACGAGAATAAATGCTCTGTCTACGATTTCTACCAGTACTGGCGGAATATCGACGACGCCGATGTGACCAAGTGCATGCGGGTCTTGACCTTCATGGACATGGAGGAGATCCGCTCCTATGACAAACTGGAAGGGGCGGCCATCAATGAGGGCAAGAGCCGTCTGGCCTATGAAATCACTGCCCTGGTGCACGGTCATGACAAGGCCAGGGAGGCCCAGGAAGCTGCCCGTTCCCTCTTTGGAGGAGGCGGCGATGACAGCTCCATGCCCCGCCAGACCATCCGGCGTCAGGATCTGGGGCAAAGCTACATTGACATCCTGGTCCAGACGGGACTCATGAAGTCCAAGGGAGAGGCCAGGCGCCTGATCGACCAGGGGGGCTTTTACGTAGCTGACCAGCAGGTCAAGGAACTTTTCGCCCAAGTGACTGAAGAGTCCTTCCAGGACCAGGAGCTGATCATCCGTCTGGGCAAGAAACGCTATGTCAAATTAATCCTGGAAGACTGATCCCTTTAAAGACCTTTTAAAAAAGATCCGCTCAAGCGGATCTTTTTTATGGGAAAAATGGCCTAAAGCCCTTCAGGGAAGGTCAGGGCCATGACCGTCCCCCTGTCCAGGCTCAAGGAGGCCTGATCGGGATAAAGGCCTGATCCCCGATTACTTAAAGCCAGGGAACGCCCGGGTGACAGATCCACCTCATCCAGCTCCCATGTCAAGCCTTTCAGTGTCAGTCCAGTCACCTGGTCACTCAAGGGTAAAAGGGAAAAATGAAAGCTTCTTTCAGGTGACTTCTGCCTGGCCTCATCAAAGAGCCGGGAAGAAAAGACGGGTTCCAACTGGCCGGGACCTGTCAGCAAGCGGGCCAGGCTGGTCCCGTCAGTCAGGTAGACTTGGGCCCCCCTTTGGGCAAGAAGGCCGGCCAGGTTGATATTGGCCAGGGCATGATCATGGCGATAACCGGCAAAATTCAGGTAGGCCAGGGTCAGTCCAGCCAGCGGGGCATCCTGAAAGGCCTTGTAAAGGGACTGGCCTCCGTCATTTTTCTTGAAGACCGGGTCCCGGGCACTTGAGCCCCCGGCCAGGAGGACGGCAGCAGCAGTGGCCAACTCACCGTCCGTATAGTCTTTATCGAGTGGAAAAGAGACGATATCTTCCTTGTCAGGATGGCCTTGCTGGTAGCCGTCAGGCAAAGAATCCATGTCACCCACCAGCATATGGGGGCGGTAGCCCAGATCAGCCAGGGCACTGGCACCCCCGTCAGCTGCCAGGATATGGCGGGCAGATTCGATCAGTTGACGTGAAAAATAATCATGGGGGCCCCGGGAACCCGCCAGGGCGATCAGGGCATCAATCCTGGGAAAAGCCATGAGCTTAAAGTCGGGCTTTGGCCTGGCGCATAATCCTGCCAAGGCGGAGGGCGGCTTCCTTGGGGTCGGGCTCATCAAATATGGCCGATCCGGCCACGATCATGTCAGCACCGGCCCGGACAATCTCCCCCACATTATCAGCCCTAATCCCCCCATCAACCTGAAGGCGGATGGGATAAGCGGATTCATCAATCAGCTGACGGGCCTGGCGGATTTTATCCATGACCTGGGGTATGAAGAACTGGCCGCTGAATCCGGGATTGACCGACATCAAAAGGATCATATCCAGATCGGGCAAAAGCCAGGAAATACTTTCCAATGGGGTGGCCGGATTAAGGGAGATCCCGGCAAAGCAACCCAGCTCCCGGATGCGGGCCAGGGTCCTTTGGATATGGGTAACCGCCTCTACATGGACGACCAGGGTCGTGGCACCGGCCCGGGCATAGGATTCCAGGAGGTCATCGGCATTGGTCACCATGAGATGAACATCCAGGGGCTTATCCGTATGTCTGGCCAGGGCCCGGATGACAGGAGGACCAAAGGTCAGATTGGGGACATAATGGCCGTCCATGACATCACAGTGGACCATGTCCAGGCTGTCGCCCAGATCTTGGACTGAGGCAGCCAGTCTGGCCAGGTCTGAAGAAAGAATGGAAGGGCAAAGCAAGGGGATCGAGCGGTCCAAAAAGACAGCCCGCTTCCTATCTTCCCCTGCTTTTTCCCTCAAGACAGTCATCCTTAATCATCTCCCCCATTGGTCGCTTCGGTCGTAGTCGGATCCGTTGTGGGTGGATCGGTCGGCAGTGTGCTGGGCTCAGTAGGCACCGTGGTGGGGTTGCGGTAGGCTTCAAGGTCTGCTGCCGAACCAAAGGTCAGGACAACCCCGAATTCAGGCTTGAACTTGATGCCCGGTTTGGGATCCTGCTCCAGGATATAAATGGCTCCCCGGTCAGCCGGATTCTTGGGATCCAGATCGGTCTCGGGATTCCATCGGATCATGCGGTAGTCAATGACTCCCAGGGGATCCAGATCTTCCATGGCTGCCTTGAAGGTCAATCCCCTGACCTCCAGCATGGTGACCTCTTCGGGTACGGTGGTCGGATTCATGTAATCATAGAGTTCCTTGGCCGTTCCCACGGTCAGGACAACCAGGGTATTGGGCGGATACTTGCCACCCGGCTCCGGGGATTGCTTGATGACATACTTGTCATTGTCCGGAACCTTCTCGCCCGAGATGGAGGTCTCCCCTCCCAGGAGCAGGGAATTGTCTTCGATCAATTCGATGGCCTGGCTGTAAGGAAGCCCCGTCAAGGTCGGCATGACGACCACCTGGGGACCAATGCTGTAAAAAATCTCAACAGTTGAACCCTTGGGGGCTGATGACCCTGCCTCAGGTTCTGTCCGTATGACCACGTCCTTGGCCACCCGGTCCGAGACCTCCTGGGTGAACTTGACCAGGAAACCTTCCGACCGAAGCTCTATATCGGCGATCTGGAATGATTTGCCGGCCACCTCAGGCACGATGGCCGAGTTTTGACCCAGGGAAATATAAAGGGTCAGGCGGGCATCCTTGGGCTTGATCCTCAAGCTGCCGTCCGATTCAGGATCCTGGCGGAGGACAATATCCTCCAGGACCGTATCGCTCATCTCGTATTCCTGCTCGACGATCATGCCGGCACTTTCCAGCATCTCAAGCTGATTGGCGATATCCCCGATATTCTTACCCTGGAAATTGGGCAATTCAATCTCAGTCAAATCCGGATCCCTTTCGTTATCCGGGGCAAAGTGGCGGACCAGCCATACCGTCAAAAGGGCCAGGAGCAGGACCGCGGCCACCACAACCGTGACCGCCACCGCCGTATCCCGGTAACGGGAAGAACGCCTCTTGTTGAAGGTCTGCTCGATCTCCCGCAGCCGGCCATAGTTGGATTCACCTGTCTGGGGGCTGAGAGCTGAGGTCGAGTTGGCCTCCCACTGGGCCGCTGACTTGGGTATGACCCCGTAGACACCCTTGGGATCAACCATGAAGGAGTCAAGCTCATCGACAAATTCGCGGGCAGACTGGTAGCGGGCGTCGGGATTCTTCTGGATGGAACGAAAGACGATACGATCCAGGGCCGGGGGCAGGGTGGGCACATAGGTTGAAGGAGCGGGCGGTACTTCCTGCAGATGCTTGATGGCCACAGCCACAGATGATTCACCATCGAAAGGCAGGCGGGCTGTCAGCATTTCATAAAAAACAATGCCCAGGGAATAGAGGTCCGACCGGGCCGTTACCTGGCCGCCCCTGGCCTGCTCGGGTGAGAAATAATGGACGGAACCCATGATCACGCCACCGGTCAGGGTAATGGTATTGGTGCTGGAAGCACGGGCGATGCCAAAGTCAGTGACCTTGGCCACCATATCCTTGGTGATCATGATATTTTGGGGTTTGATGTCCCGGTGGATGACCTCCCGCCGGTGGGCATGTTCCAGGGCCAGGCCGATTTGGATCAGAAGCGGCGTCGCCAGCCTGTAATCGATGGGGCCGTTGCGGCGGATGATGTCTTTGAGGGTTGTCCCCTCCACATATTCCTGAACAATATAGCGGATCCCGTCATAGGAACCGTAATCCAATACCCGGACGATGTTGGGATGGTCAAGGCTTGCGGCAGCCCTGGCTTCCGTGGCAAAGCGACGGACAAATTCCGGGTCATGGGCAAGGTCATCATGCATTATCTTGAGGGCGACCTGCAGACCAGTGCTGCGGTCATCCGCCAGATAGACGGTCGCCATTCCTCCCTGCCCCAACATACGCACGATGCGGTATCTTTCCGCAATAATCGTACCTGCGGCAAATGATTGTGACGATATCATTCAAATCCTCCTGTCAGGCGAAGATCACAACCGCAGTGACATTGTCGGGAGCTCCCGCCTCGATCGTTTGTTCAATGAGTGATCCGGCTGCCTCGTCCGGAGTTGCGGACCGACGAAGTGTCCTGCTGATGGCTTCATGGTCCAGGACCCCGTGCAAGCCATCACTTGACAACAGATAGCGGTCCTTGGAAAGCAGATCAATATGCGTGACATGCGGTTCTATGTATTCAGGATAACCCAGGGCCTGGGTCAGGATATGGCGTCGTGGATGGGTGGTGACTTCGCTCTCATCAAGGGAGCCCGAGGCCACCATGCGCCCCACATAGGTATCGTCTTCGGTCAGGGCCTCCAGGGCCTTGCCCCTCAGAAGATAACAGCGGCTGTCACCGATATGGGCGATATAACAGCTATGGGGATAGAGGACGGCCAGGGTCAAAGTGGTGCCCATGCCCGCATTGTCCGGATCCTCCAGCGAGGTGGTGTAGACCTTGACATTGGCCTTTTGCAGGGTGTCTTCCAGGACCTGTTTGACCAACTCGGGGTCATTGTCCCTGGGCAGGTGCTGGCGCATGTAGGGCAGGGCATAATTGACAGCCGTATAGCTGGCCAGCTGGCCATTTTTATGGCCGCCCAGTCCATCGGCCACTAAAAAGATATAGGGCCAACCTTCCTGGGGCTGGTCGCAGGCGTAGCTGTCCTCGTTCCGTTCACGGACCAGACCCTGATGTGTCATGCCTGCACAAGTTATTGACTGATCGGCCATGCCTAATCTTCCACCCTTTACCTTGTTAGGATTATGCCTTCGGCCTGCCCATCCATGACGGAGGCAGACAGAAAGCGGAAATATATCATATCACCGAGTGATTCTAGCATTTTACCCCTCCAGACGCAATATTGAGGCCGCTAGCCCCGACGCCTCATGCGGGCAATAAAGAAGCCATCTGTCCCATCCCGATGGGGTAAAAGGCAAAGACAAGCGGGCAGACGGCTGGACATGGGTGCGGGCAGGTCACCCTTGAGAAGGGTCTCCAGCTCCCCGGTCAGGTCACACAACTCAAAGTCCCGCCCCGCCTCAGAGGCCAGAAAGGCCTCCACCTGTTCTTCATTTTCGCGGGGATTGATGGTACAGGTGGTGTAAAGGAGATGACCTGCCGGCACCACATAAGATGCGGCCCTTTCCAGGATAGTCCCTTGAATTGCCAGCAGGCGGTCTATGGACTCCGGGCTCACCCGCCAACGGATCTCGGGCCTTTTTTGCAAAAGGCCAAGGCCGCTGCAGGGGACGTCACAAAGGACCAGATCAAAGGCTGTCTCCCATTCAGCTCGCCTTTTTGTCGCGTCTTGGACCAGGGTCTTGATGCAGGCCTGTCCCAGCCTTTCTGTCATGGCATCAATAAGGGCCAGGCGCTGAGGAGAAAGATCAGAGGCCAGGATAGAGCCCTGACAGCCCGTCAATTCTGCCAGATGTCCACTCTTTCCGCCTGGCGCGGCGCAAAGATCAAGGATGCGGTCCTGGGGCTGGACAGCGGACAGGTGTCCCACCAGCATGGCTGCCCTGGACTGGAGACTGTAAAGGCCCAGGCGGTATGCCCGGGTGGCAGCCAGATCGTTACCGGAGGGGACCAGGCTGTAGGCCATGGGTGGCCAGGGTCGCTTTTCAAGGGCCAGATCCCCGGCCTCCTGGCTGAGACTCCATTTATCAAAGGCCTCCATACGGCTGGCGTTGGCCCGGATGGTCACCGATGCCGGCGTTTGCAAGGACCACTCCCCCAAGGCCAAGGCTGCCTCCGGCCCGTACCAGGCCGAGAGGAGGCCGAAAAGCTGGGGACTGAGACCTGCCTCAATGGCCTGGCTGTCAGGCCCCTCCAGGACAGGCCTCTGCCTGGCCAGGTGCCGCATGATGCCATTGACAAAGCCGGTCACCTTCTCACCGACCAGGAAACGGGCCAGATGGACACTTTCATCACAGGCGGCAGCCGTCGTCACCTGATAGGAGTAAAAGAGTTGCCAGACACCCATCCGGAGAATGGTCCGGACCCAGGGATCAAGCTTGTCAGGGGGGCGCGAAGAGACCTGGGTCAGGTCATAATCGATACGGGCCAGATTGGCCAGACTGCCGAATATCAGGGCCGAGGCAAAGGCACGGTCCCGGGCGTCCAGGCCAGGCCCTGACAGATGATAGGCAGCACTTTCATTGGAGAAGGCCCCTTCCTCCAGGACCTGGTAAAGGACCCTGACAGCGGCCAGGCGCGCCTGGTCCTGCTTCTTTCTTTTTCCTTTAGTCACCATAGCGATTTCAATCTAACGCCGGCGACGGCTATTGGCCATGCCAATGTAACGTAAAAGATAGAGAATCGCGGTCATGGCGGATGCCACATAGGTCAAGGCAGCGGCCCGGAGAACACTTTTGGCTCCCTTCATCTCCTGGGCAGTCAGGATGCCTGATTCTGACAGGAGGGTCAGGGCCCGGTGGCTGGCATTGAATTCGACGGGAAGGGTGACCAGATAGAAGAGCACGGCGCCTGCAAAGAGCAGGATCCCTGCTTGGGCCAACATGTCACCAAAGGCCGATTGCATGATAAGGCCTATCCCCGCCAGGAAGGGACCTGCCTGGGAACCTATATTGGCCGGCAGAAGGAGTGAGGCCCTGATCTTGTTGGGCCAGTAGCCATCCCGATGCTGGAGGGCGTGGCCGGTTTCGTGGGCGGCAACACCAATGGCGGCGACTGACGGGCTGCCATAAGTCGATTCGGAAAGACGAAGCACATTTTCGCGGGGGCTGAAATGATCAGTCAACTGGCCCCGGACAGGTTCAATGGCAACCTGGGACAGGCCATTTTGATCAAGGAGGCGTCTGGCTGTTTGAAAGCCACTGTAACCCGACTGGGCCGCCTGGCGGCTGTAACGGTTAAAGCTTGATTGGACCAGTATCTGGGCGCCCAGACTAAGGATCAAGCTGATAATGAAAAGTCCCAAAGCAGTCAAAACACTTTCCCTTTCCTTCAGACACTAGACCAGGTCGTGGCCCGGCCGGCTACAGGGATCAAAGACAGAGCCGGACTCAAAGTTGTGGGCGCATACATCGCAGGTCATGGCGCTCCCCGACTGCGGCTGTATTTCCAGAAGTTCCAGGGCCCCTTGCCCGCAGGATACAATCATGCGCCGGCCCAGGATATGGAGCTGTCCCGCCTGGCCTTGCAGCTGGCCGTCAAAGAGGCGGGCCCGGTTCAGTTTATAGCGTTTGCCCTGGAGAAAGGCAAAGGCACCCGGCCAGGGATTCATGGCCCGGATATGGTTGTGTACGTCCAGGGCCTTGAGGCTGAAGTCCACCTCACCATCCGCTTTTCTTAAAAGGCGGGTGATGGAAGCCAGCCGTTCATCCTGGATTTCTTCCTTCAATTGACCATCCAAGAAGGCTTGAAAATGGCTGACCATGAGACGGCCCGCCAGATGGGCCAGCTCCAGATTCAACTGACCGGCATCCATATCATCAGGGATGGCCATGGTAGAACGGGCCAGGATAGGACCGGTATCCATCCCCTGATCCATCCGCATCAAGCTGACGCCCGTCTCCTTGTCCCCTGCTAAAAGGGCGGCCTGTATGGGCGAGGCCCCCCGGTAACGGGGCAGGAGGGAGGCGTGGAGATTAAGACAGCCCCGGGCGGGCAGGTCAAGGAGCTTGGCAGGCAGGATGAGCCCGTAGGCGGCTGTAATGACAAAGTCAGGCGAGAGGGCCGACAGGGCCGATTCCAATACTGGATCCCTGCGATCTTGAGGCTTGATGACTTCCAGGCCCCGCTCCAGGGCCCATAAGGCCACCGGCGACGGCGTCATTTTCCGTCCCCTGCCACAAGGGCGGTCAGGCTGGGTCACAAGAAGGGTTGGCAGGACACCTGAATCCTCCAGGTGATCCAGGATGATGGTTGAAAATTCGGGCGTACCCATGAAGGCAAAAACTGTCACTGAGCCTCTCCTTCTTGGGGCTCTTCCGTTTCAGTCTCCTCTTCTTCCATGCCGGGCAAATCTTCCAGGGGACCCAGGGGGACCTGGGAGTGACGGCGGAAGAGGACACCGTCCAGGTGATCATTCTCATGACAGACGCAACGGGCAGCCAGGCCCTGGACTGACATTTCAAAGCTTTCACCTTCCCGGTCAAGGGCACGGACGGTCACTTCCATGGGCCGGCTGACCAGACCAAAGAGGCCGGGCAGGGACAGGCAGCCTTCGGGGCCTTCCTGGTCACCCTCCTGGCTTAATATTTCAGGGTTGATAAAGACGATGGGGCCCTCCCCGTCATCCACATCCATAACAAAAAGACGCCTGAGCACACCGACCTGAGGGGCAGCAAGGCCTACTCCCTCGCCCTCATACATGGTCTCGATCATATCGTCAATCAAGACTTGAAGCTTATCATCTATTTTTTTGACGGGACGTGCGCGCTTGGTCAGCGCCGGATCACCTTCCGTCAGGATTTCACGAAGCGCCATACCTGGCCTCCTTCTTTTTTAATAATTTTAGCATACCGGACCAGACACCAGGCCTCCTGTGGCCGTGGCTACAGGTCCCTTACAGGCCTCCTAGAGGCTGGACCAGGGGTCGATATCGATGATCAGGGACTGCTGCTTTCCCCGCTTGACGCGGTCAGCCGCATAGAAGAAAAGTTGGGTCAAAAGCTGGGCAGAGGGGTCCCTGGCCAGAATCCGGAAGCGGTAGCGTTTGCGGACCCGGGCAATAGGCGAGGGCGCCGGCTCTGACAACTGGCTCTGACGAAAAAGGTCAGGGTAACGATCCATGACCGAGACCAGATAGCGGTAAAAGGAAAAAGCAGTATCTTCCGTCTCCAATGGGTCATAGCCCCGGAACTCCGCTAAAGCGAAGTGGCCATAGGGCAGATAGCCCATTCGTTTCCTGAAAACAATCTCCTCCCGGTAAAAGGCCTCATAATCCTGATTGGCAGCGGCGGTGATGACGAAATGGTCGGGCTGGACTGTCTGGATGACGACCCTGCCTTTTTTCAAGCCCCGACCTGACCGGCCAGCCGCCTGGGTCATCAGCTGGAAGGCCTGTTCCTGGGCCCGGAACTCCCCCGTGGCCAGGAGCTGGTCGGCGGACAGGATGGCAGACAGGGTGACATTGGGGAAGTCGTGGCCCTTGGCAATCATTTGGGTACCGACCAGTATGTCAGCCTGACCTGCCTCAAATTGGTCAAGGATCTGACGATGGGAGAAGCGGCCCCGGGTCGTATCCTGGTCCATGCGAAGGATGCGGGCGGCAGGGAAACGTTGGGCCAAGGCCTCTTCCACCTGCTGGGTACCCGCCCCGATGGCGGCGATCTCCTGACTGCCGCAGTCAGGGCAGAGGCTGGGCAGAGGGTTGATCTTGTCACATAGATGGCAAACCATCCGGGAGGGGGGACTGTCAGCCTTATAGGGGTTGATATGGCTGGTCAGGGCCATGTCGCAGGAAGGGCAACGCATCTGCCAGCCACAAACCCGGCAGACGACCGTACGGGAGAAGCCTCGCCGGTTGAGCAGAATCATGGCCTGCTCTCCCCTTTCCAGACCTTCTTCCATCAGGTCCTGAAAGCGTCGGCTGAAAAGGGTCAGGTTGCCGCTCGCGTATTCCCGCCTCATATCGACAATTTCAACCTGGGCCAGACCATGATCCCCGATCCGGCCGGGTAAGGACAGGAGCTTGGCCGGACCTTCCAGGGCCCGGTGAAAGCTGGACACCTGGGGTGTGGCAGACCCCAGGACCAGGACAGCCCCATTCATGATGGCCCGCATCCTGGCGATATCAAGGGCATAGTAGCGGGGTTTCATCTCCGCCTTATAGCTGGATTCCTGCTCCTCATCCACCACGATAAGACCGATATTCTCCAAGGGGGCAAAAATGGCTGATCGGGCGCCGACAACGATGGGGATCTCCTGGGCCAGGACCTTCTGCCAGCTGGCATAACGGTCGGCCGGTGTCAGCCGGCTGTGAAGAATGGCTACCTGATCGCCGAAACGGGAGGTCAAGCGCCGGGTCATCTGGGGTGTCAGGGCAATTTCAGGAACCAGGATCAGGACCTGGCGGCCCTGGGCCAAAACCGCTTGGGCGGCATGGAGATAGACTTCTGTCTTACCGCTGCCGGTAATACCAAAAAGCAAAAATTCTGTCAGCCTGCCTGCCTGGGCCTCATCCACCGCCTGCCGGATTGCCTGGACAGCAGACTCTTGATCCGGGGTCAGTTGGGGGGGCAGGTCAGCCGGGACCTTTTCCAGCTCCGGGGGAAGGGGCCTTTCCACTTTTTGACGAAAAAGCTCCACCATCCCTTTTTTTGCCAGACCTTGGATAACGCTTTGTGAGATACCGGCCGCTTGACGGATCTCAATACAGGAGGCCCATTCATGCTCCAAAAGGAGCTCCATGACCCTGACCTGCTTCATGCTCCTCAGTTCACCGGAATCCAGAAGCTCCAGGGCCTGATCCCTGTCAGCCAGGCGGGCTGCCAGGACCGACTTGCCTTTGACGGCCATAACGGCCGGAGGCACCATGGTATTGAGGGCATCGCCCAGGGAGCCATAGTAACGCCGCCTCATTTCGACAGCCAATTTCAGCTGTTCCCCTGTCAAAAGGGGATGCGGGGACAGGAGGCTGTCAATCGCCTTGATGGAATCCAGGGGCAGCCCTTGAGGGGGACTGTCCAGCAACTGGGTGACAAAGCCCCTGACGGGAGCTTTGGACCTGCCAAAGGGTACCAGGACCGGTGACCCGGGGGCCAGCTTCCCGGCCATGTCTTCCGGCACCTGATAGCTCCAGGCCTGATCTATGGCCCGGGGCGCATCCGCCAGATGGACTTTGGCATAGGTTTTCATATCAGGGGCTGGAAGAGGCGTCCTTGTCTTCCGCCTTCATCTCCGCCGCCAGGCTATGGACTTCAGCCATCAGGGCCTCCACCGCCTTTTCTGCCTTGACCTTGCCAATGACCTGGCCCTTTTTAAAAAGGACAAAGGCATCTTTACCTCCGGCCAAGCCCAGGTCAGCCTCCCTGGCTTCCCCAGGCCCATTGACGACGCAGCCCATAACCGCGACCTGAATGGGCAGGTCCAGGCCCGAAAGTGCCTCTTCCACCTCCTCAGCAATTTGCATGAGAGGGACCTCTGTCCGCCCACAGGTGGGACAGCTGATCAGGGTCGCCCCTCTTTGGCGCAGGGAGAGGGCCTTCAAAATGGAGTAGGCGGCCCGGACTTCCTCCACCGGATCCGCTGTCAAGGAGACCCGGATGGTGTCGCCGATCCCCTCGGCCAGCAAGGTTCCGATGCCAACGGCCGAACGGATGATCCCTTCCTGCCTGGTGCCGGCCTCGGTCACCCCCAGATGCAAGGGGTAGTCGCAGCTTTCTGCCAAGAGCCGGTAGGTCTCAATCATGAGCAAGGGAGAAGAGGCCTTGGCCGAGAGGACGATATCGCTAAAACCCAGGGCTTCAAGCTGCTGGCAGGCATTCAGGGCCGATTCTGCCAGCGCCTGGGCGGTCAAGCCGCCGTATTTGTCTATAAGGAGAGGATCCATGGAACCGGCATTGACCCCCACCCTGATGGGTATGCAGCGCTGGCGGGCGGCCTGGGCAGTCAGTGCCAGCCCTTCCTTGTCATGCATATTGTTGGGGTTGATCCGGATCTTGTGGACACCGGAACGGATGGCAGACATGGCCAGGCGGTAATCAAAATGAATATCGGCCACCAGGGGCAAAGGTGAAGCGGGGCAGATGCTTTTCAGGGCCTGGGCCGCTTCAGCGTCAGGTACGGCAAGGCGGACCAGCTCACAGCCTGCCTCTGCCAGCTGACGGATCTGGGCCAGGGTAGCCTTGGGATCCCGGGTATCCGTCGTACACATGGATTGAACGGACACAGGGGCGCCCCCGCCCATGGCGATGGGACCTACCTGGACCCGGCGTCTTTCCTTCATGTCTTTGACCTCCATGATCTACCAACCTAAGAGGCGGATCAGGTCCAGGGCAATGACCGCCAGACCCAGGACGATAAAGAAGACCAGACCCACCATGCCCGTCACCGCCTTGAATTTGTCAGACAGGGGCTTGCGCCTGACCGCCTCCACACCCAAAAGGAGGAGGTGGTTGCCGTCCAGGGGCGGAATAGGCAGGAGGTTGGTAAAACCAATGGCCACTGAAAGCAAACCCAGCAGATTGGCCAGGTTGACGGCCGTATCGGCAAAGGAGGCGCTGTTCTTGACGGTATCTGTGGCCATGGAGACGATGGCGATGGGGCCGGCGAAACTGTCCCGGACGCCGATCTTGCCGGCAAAAAGCATGCCGATTCCCCGGACCGTCGTCCGAAGGACAGAGATGGGGTAGCGGATACCCTGACTCAGGACATCAGCTGCCTTATGGGAGAGGGTCAGGATGATTCCCAGAGGCACATCCGTTTCCAGCATGAAGGGAGAGATGGATAAATGGACTTCCTGGCCATTTCGTTTGACCAGGCTGTCCAGACTCTTTCCGGCCGACTCTGTAATCAGCTCAGTAATCCGCTCCGACTCACTGAAGGGCACGCCCTCGATTGACAGAACCTGGTCCCCCGGCATGAAACCTGCCTCTCCCTGGTCTGCATCAGGGTGGACAGAGAGGATGATCTGACGGCCATCCTCGGTCTCCTGATAGCTGATACCCAACATGGGACGGGGGGGTGCCTTACGGGGCATGACGGTCAGGCTCTGGCGGCTGCCGTCAGGCTTCTGGTAATCCAGCTGCCAGGCTTCCCCCTCTGAATGACTCATCTCCGCGATGGTCAGGTCCAGAGGCGTGACAATCCGCATGCCATTGAGTGCCAGGATCCTGTCCCCGGCCTCCAGGCCCGTCTCGGCCAGGAGGCTAGCCTCGGGAACCCTGCCTACCTGGGGGATGACCGTCCCCTTGAAAGCGAATAGGAGGCTGAAGACCAGAAAGGCGGTGACGAAATTCAAAAAGGGACCCATGGCGATCACGATGGCCCTCTGCCATTTGGGCCGGTTCTCGAAAAGATCGGGGTCCTTGGGATCAAAATCGGCGGTATTGACCTGACCCTCCACCTCAGACTCCTGGCCGGTAAAGCTGACAGAGGCGCCCAGGGGGATGGCCTTGATATTGTAGCGGATGCCTTTTCTTTCCCTTTCAAAGAGGACCGGCCCCAGGAAGATGGAAAACTGATCGATCTTAAAACCAAAAAAACGGCCGGCCAAAAAATGTCCCAGCTCATGGATCACCATGATCAGGCCTAAAATCAAGACGCCTGCCAGAATGCCAATAAGTGTCATAAATGCTCCTAATCGATCCCTTTAAAAGGCCGCTTGCCTGTCGGCGAATTCCATAACCCGCTGATGTTGGCCCATCATATCATCAAAGGATGACTCCTTTATGGCGGATAAGGGGCTAAAATGGTCCAAGGCCCCCTCTATCAACTCAAAGATGCCCCTGAAAGGAAGCCTGCCCGCCATAAAAGAGGCCACGGCAGCTTCATTGGCGGCATTGAGGACCAGGGGCATGAGGCCGCCCGCCGCCAGGGCCTGGCGGGCCAGGTTGATGGAGGGAAAACGATCATGGTCGACGGCTTCAAAGGTCCACTGCCAAGGCTCATGAGTTGAGAAATCAAAGGGGGGTACCTCCCCCTTGTCCGAGCGATGGGGGAAGGTCAGGGCAAAGCGGATGGGGAGGGTCATGTCCGGAGGGCCTACCAAGGCCATCAGGCTCCCGTCTTTAAAGTCAACCAAGGATTGAACCAGGCTCTGCCGGTGGACGACCACCTCAATCATACCGGGATCCATGTCAAAAAGACGGTGGGCTTCGATGACTTCAAAGGCCTTGTTCATGAGGCTGGCCGAATCGATGGTGATCTTGCCGCCCATGGACCAGGTCGGATGTGCCAGGGCTTGGCTCAGGGTCACATGGGCCAAGTCTTCCAGGGTCTTGTCCAGGAAGGGTCCTCCTGAACAGGTCAGGATCAAGCGGCGGACGCTGTCAGGCAAGGCTGCCAGCATGCACTGCCAGATGGCTGAATGCTCACTGTCCACCGGCAGGATCCAGGCCCCGGAAAGGGCGGCCTGGCGCTTGATTTCATGCCCGGCTACGACCAGGCTCTCCTTGTTGGCCAAAGCAATTTTTTTACCTGAAGACGCGGCAGCCAGGACAGGTTCCAGGCCGGCAAAACCGGTAATGGCGGCCATGACCGTATCCGCCTCCTGCCATCGGGCCACTTCCAGCAAGGCCCGCCGGCCATAGTCGATTATGGGCATGGCAAAGCCTGCAGGTAATTGATCTTCCAGGATACCGACCAGCTGGTCTTTTGTCTCCTGGTCCTGGACACTGACATAAGCGGGTTGGAATAGCTGGATTTGCCGGGCCAGTTCCCGACTGTTTTTACCGGCAGCCAGGGCGGCAACCCGGTAGCCCTCCTCTTGGGCTACCTGCAGGCTTTGGCGGCCAATGGAGCCAGTTGATCCCAGGACCGAAAGCACCCTGGTCGGCGGCAAGGGGGCATGGAGGCTGTCCGGCAAAACGTTTTTTTGTTCTGACTGCTTAGACATCTTATCTAGAAAATGGCACCGGCCAGCATGGCCAGGAGAAGGATGGCCGGCAGGCAGGTAAAGATGCTGTCAAAGCGGTCCGAGATCCCCCCATGGCCAGGCAGGAGGCTGCCAAAATCCTTGATCCCGCACCAGCGTTTGAGGGCTGAACTTTGAAGGTCACCAAAACTGGCTGCAAAGCTCATGATGACACCCCCCACAAGGGCAAAGGGCAAAGAGAGACTGGCAGGGACCCCCCAGGCTTTACCGATCAGGAGCGGAAAGGCGATCAGGAAGAGGACCACCGTCCCCAGGACACCACCTATGGTCCCCTCCCAGGTCTTCTTGGGGCTGAGGGCCGGGGCAAAGGGCATGCGACCCAGCAGGCGGCCGGAAAAGTAGGCGCAGGTGTCAGATATCCAGGCCGACAAGATAGCCAGAACAAACCAACGCCAGCCATAACGGACCCCATAAAGGAGGGCCATACTCGAAGCCAATGGCAAGGATGCCCCAATAATCAGGCTGGCCTCAGCCACGGTCTGGGGCAGGAGGTCCGGCCCCCGCCGCCACATGCGAAAAAGACTGACCAGGGGCAGGGTGAAGAGGGTCAGAAGGGCGTAATAGCCCATGATACGTGGGGCAACCAGGTTGTTGACGGAAGGATCGATGCTGGTCACCAAACCCCGCAAGAGGGTGCCCTTGAGGATACCCAGGATCCCCGACAGTCCCAAAAGAACGGACAGGATGGCCAGGGAGAGAACCCGGGTCTCAGGCATGCGGAGGCGGAGAGCCTGGCCTTTTTCAAAAGCAGACAAAAAGGTCACTGCGGCAATCAGTATGAGCGGAATCATGGGTACCCAAAGGCCGGGCAGGATAAAGATAATCATAATCCCTACATAGATGGCCGCTGTCACGACCCGGGTCATCAGCTCTTGTTTCTTTTTCATATTTACTCCTGTTACGATCAGACGCTTCCGAATCGGCGCTGACGTGATTGGTAATCCTGGATGGCCCTGTCCAGTTCCTGGGCTCCAAAGTCCGGCCAAAGGCTGTCTTCAATATAAAGCTCTGTATAGGCCGTCTGCCAGATCAAAAAATTGGAAAGCCGGTATTCACCGCCCGTGCGGATCAGAAGATCCGGTTCGGGGACATCGGGAAGATAGAGATGGCGGGACAAGGTCTCCTCATCGATGGACTCAGGAGACAGGAGGCCCTGGGCCAGCTCCCTGGCCATGGCCCGGCTGGCCGACACCAGTTCCCGCCGCCCCCCGTAGTTGAAGGCAATGATCAGCTGCAGTGCCTTTCTCTCCCTGGACGAGGCCTCGGCCTCATCCATGGTGGCCAGGACTTGGGCAGGGAGTCCATCCCGTTCCCCCATGAAACGGAGCCGGATACCCTCCGCCTCCATCTCCCTGGCATATTTTCGAAAGTAATGGGAAAAAAGCCGCATCAGGGCAGAGACTTCGGCCTGGGGCCGTCGCCAGTTTTCGGTGGAAAAGGCATAGACCGTCACATACTGGATCTGCCGTTCAATGCAGAGAATACAAAGCTTACGCAAATTTTCCGCCCCTTGCCGGTGGCCGAATTCACGTCGTTTCCCTCTTTCACGGGCCCAGCGACCATTGCCGTCCATGATGACGGCCAGGTGTGTCAATTCCTTGCTTTTTTCCTGTTCCGACTCCAGCATCGCAAGCTCTTAAATCTCCATGATCTCCTTGGTCTTACGATCGATCTCGCCATCAATTTTCTCAATGTACTTGTCGGTCATGGTCTGGACCTCCTCAGTCAGGCTGAAGCAGACATCCTCGGAGATCTCCTTATTTTTTTCCAGGCCCTTAAAATGGTCATTGGCTTCACGCCGGATATGGCGGATGGAGACCTTGGCATCTTCACCCTTCCTGGCCACTTCACGGGTCAGGTCACGGCGGCGTTCCTCGGTCATGGCAGGAAAGACAAGGCGAAGGGAGCGGCCATCATTGATGGGATTGATCCCCAGATCGCTGGCGTGGATGGCCCTTTCAATTTCTTTCAGCATACTGGTATCCCAGGGTACCACCATGAGCATCTTGGCTTCCGGTACCTGGATATTGGCCACCTGGTTCAAGGGTGTAGGCACACCGTAATAAGGGACGGTAATAGGGTCCAATACATGGGGATTGGCCCGGCCTGCACGAACCGTGCGCAAGTCATTCTCCAGGACTTCCAGTGATTTGCTCATTTTTTCTTCGTAAACATTCAGGGTTTCTTCATGGATATCAACGGGTGCCATAGGGTGTCCCTCCTTTTTAATCGTGAGTCTATTCTACCAAAGCCGGTGTCCCCTTGATTGGGGGTTGACCCGCTTCAAGATACCAGGGTGCCGATCGCTTGACCGGCGGCGGCCGTAAGGATGTTCCGAGGATCTTTGCCATTGAAAATAATCAGTTTCAAGCCATAATCCCGGCAAAGGGCAGCTGCGGTTGCATCAATGATGGCCAGTTTTTGCTCCAGGATCTGGCTGAAGCTGACCTCTTTCAGTAAAAGGGCATCGGGATATTGATTGGGATCCTTGTCGTAGACCCCGTCGACCAGGGTTGATTTCAAGATCAGGTCCGCCTTGATCTCGGCCGCCCTGAGGGCAGCAGCGGAGTCGGTTGAAAAGAAGGGATTGCCTGTCCCTCCTGCCAGGATAACCACCCGCCCCTTTTCCAGGTGTTGCCGGGCCCTCTCCCCGTTCATGGCTTCAGCCAGGGTGGGTATGGGCAGGGCCGTCATCAGGCGGACAGGCTGACCCAGATTAGTCAGGGCATCGGTCAGGGCGATGGAATTCATGACTGTGGCCAGCATGCCGATCTTATCGGCTGCCATCCGGTCCATGTCTCCACTTTGGCGGCCCCTCCAAAAGTTGCCACCTCCAACGACGACCGCCACTTCATGGCCTTTTTGGCATAAGTCCTGGATGATGGAAGCATAAAGCGTCAGCATGGAAGGGTCCAGGCCTCCCTTGCCAGGGCCGGCCAAGGCCTCCCCCGATAGTTTCAATAAGAGCCTCTTGTATTGCATGCCTTTCCCTCCTCATCCTCTGTCATGGGCGCTTTATGCGTATTATCCCATAAGCCGGGGATCTTTTCCCATTGAGAAAGAGGGCACTGGGCCCTCTCTCCTTGAAAATCGCATTTTTCTTATTTTTTGAGCTGAGCAGCCACTTCCTCAGCGAAATCTTCATTTCGCTTTTCCAGCCCCTCGCCCATCTCGTAGCGGGTGAAACGGCGGACCTGGATATTCTCCCCGATCTTGCCAATCATTTCCTTGACCAGCTGTTCACAGGTTTTGCTGTCATCGCGGATATAAGCCTGCTCCATCAGACAGTTCTCTTCGAAATATTTTTCCATGCGTCCGTCGACAATCTTGTCCACGATCTTTTCGGGCTTGCCTGACTTGATGGCCTGATTGCGGGCGATGTCACGCTCGCGGGTGATCACTTCTTCAGGGACCTCTTCCCGGCGGACAT
Organism: uncultured Mageeibacillus sp.; assembly: GCA_964553675.1. Taxonomy (GTDB): domain Bacteria; phylum Bacillota; class Clostridia; order Saccharofermentanales; family DTU023; genus UBA4923. Next base: position 42,362 of record CAZKLG010000013.1, read on the forward strand.
AAAGCGGGTTCATGGCAGCCACCTGCATGGCCATGTCCTTGACCAAGGCACGGAAGGCCTCGTTCTTGGCCGCAAAGTCAGTTTCAATATTCACTTCAATCAGGACACCAATACGGCCGCCCTCATGAATGTAGGCATCGACCAGTCCTTCGGCTGCGATCCGGCCAGCCTTCTTCTCAGCAGCAGCAAGATCATTCTCCCGCAGCCACTTGACGGCTTTTTCCATATCGCCCTGAGCGGCTTCAAGCGCCTTTTTGCAATCCATCATGCCAGCGCCTGTCATTTCTCTTAATTCCTTAACCATGGCAGCGGTTATTTGCATCGTTCATCCTCCCATCCCGATTTTCCGGGTTATTTTCAGTAAAGGAAACCATCGATCCTGGGTTTTTATCAGGTTTTACTCAGGCTTCCAGTTTTTCTTCCACTTCTTCGGATTCCGGGGCCGCTTCAGCTTCATAGGCAGGCTGGGCCTCTTCTCCGGTCACCTGGGCTTCAAAACCTTCCTTGCCCTCGATCACGGCATTGGCCATGACAGAGGTGATCAATTTGATGGCCCGGATGGCATCGTCGTTGCCAGGAATGATAAAATCAACTTCTTCGGGATCACAGTTGGTGTCGACAATGGCCACGATGGGGATGCGAAGGCGTCTGGCCTCAGCGACCGCAATGTGTTCTTTTTTGGTATCAACCACAAAGATGCATGAAGGCAGTTGCTTCATCTCAGCCACACCACCCAGGTTGCGCTCCAGTTTTTCCAGCTCCAGTCTGCGTGAGGCGATCTCCTTTTTAGGAAGACCGTACCAGGCATCTGTTTCATCCTGTTCCCTCAACTCGTGGAGTCGGTCGATCCGCTTCTTGATGGTCTGGAAATTGGTCAGGGTACCGCCCAGCCAGCGATTGTTGACGTAGAACATGCCACAGCGGGTGGCTTCTTCCCTGATCGCATCCTGGGCCTGTTTTTTGGTCCCTACGAAGAGTACGGTACCGCCTCTGGAAGCGATCTCGTTGACGAATTGATAGGCCGTTTCGATCTTGCGCATTGTCTTTTGAAGATCGATGATGTAGATCCCGTTACGCTCCGTAAAGATGTAGGGAGCCATTTTAGGGTTCCAACGGCGGGTTTGGTGGCCGAAATGTACGCCACCCTCAAGTAAATGTTTCATGGAAACGACAGCCATAATTCCTCCTGTTTTTACCTCCGGCACGTCCCATCCCCCAAATCTTGGGCAACAGGAATGACGCGCCGTGCGTTTTCCTCGACGATGATAGCACAAGAGTGGCCCCGGGGCAAATACCAGGGGCACGGAGGGGGAGTTACAAGTGATATAGTGAACGGGAGCTGATCATCAGGCCAAAGT
>CAZKLG010000014.1:0-42176 GCA_964553675.1 uncultured Mageeibacillus sp.
AGGGCAAAAAGTCAGCCTGATGGCAGGCCGCCGTCAAAAAGATCATGGGGAGAAAGAAAGACAAAGGGCCGGTCATTTCCTTTCTCATGGCTTGGTAGTCGGCCGGATGATGACGGCGGGACCGGGTCAGGAGGCCATACAAGAGGGCCCGGGCCAGGGGGATCCGCAAGACTAAAAAGAAGATGGCCAGACCCGCCAAAATGGCAGATGGCAGCCAGTTGTCGAGAGTCAGGGCTGTCGGGGTCAAGTTTTCCAAGGCTGCATCCAGCATGGTCACCTCGCATCCATCTCTGCCGGTCCGGCCTTGGACCGGCCACTAAAGGAGCCTGATTCAGTATACATGAGCCCTCCGGATCAAAGAGGGGGAAGCGGGGCAAAGAGCCGGTGGCGGATCTCCCCACGAAGGCGGTCCAAATCCAGGAGCCGGTCGCTCCCCTCCCTGACAGTGGCCATGTCCAGGGGGGGCCAGAGGCTGGCCGAGGGCCCCTGGGAGAGCACATAAATCCGGTCGGAGAGGACCAGGGCCTCCTCGATGTCATGGGTGATCAAGAGGATGGAAAGGCCCAGAGCTTCCTTGTGTTGGATCAACCAGTCATGGAGCTGGCTGCGGCTGATGGCATCAAGCCCGGTAAAAGGTTCATCCAGAAGCATGAGCTCATTGGCATGAAGGTAGGTGCGAAGCAGGGCTGCCCGCCTGCGCTGACCGCCTGAAAGCTGATGGGGATAGCGGGCCTCCAAGCCCTCCAGGCCGAAGGTCTCAAAGTAAACTGATGCCTTCTCCCTGGCATTTTCCTTCTTGTCGCCGGCCAGGACCAGAGGCAGGGCCACGTTGTCGATCAGGCGTTTCCAGGGCAGGAGCATGTCCTTTTGAAGCATATAGCCCAGCTTGGCCTGGGCCCTGACCTGGCCACTGTCGGCCTGGTCCAGGCCTGCCAGAATATTGAAAAGGGTGGTTTTCCCACTGCCGCTCTGGCCCAGGACGGAGACCAGCTCACCCCGATAGAGGGTCAGGTTGACCTGGTCCAGGATGGGATCGGCCCCGTAATGCTTGGCCACTTGATGGCAGCTGAGGATGATGGCTTTTTTATCTTCCATTTTCAGACAACTCCCCTGGCAGGAAGGCGGTCTCAAAGGCCGCCTCGACCTGGATGGCTGAATCCAAAAGTCCTTCCCTCTCCATCCAGCGGGCAAAATCCGTCCAGATGACCGGATCCATGGCACCCCAGTAAGGGGCCTGGCCTAAAAAGAGGGGGCTGAGATAGTCCATGCTGGCCAAAAGCAGGTCCCTGTCCAGGCCAGGAGCTGCCTTGATCAGGCTGTCCACGGCTGCCTCCGGGTCAGCCATGGCCTCCCGGTAGCCCCGCTCACAGGCCAGAAGAAAGCGCCTGACCAGGTCAGGATTGTCCTTAAGGACTGACTCATTGCTGATGATGACGGGGGAATAGAAATCCAGGGCAGGTTCAATGTCCCTCAGGGGGATAAAGTGGATGGGATAGTCTTCCTGTTCACAGATGATGCCATCCCACCCATAGTAGATCCAGGCAAAATCGGCTTCCAGCTCCATGCTGGCTATGAAGTTACCGGCTGACTGGTTAATGACTTTTACCTTTGAATAATCGGCCCCCCGCTTTTCCATCAGGGTCCGGATCATGGCAAGCTCCAGCTCAGTCCCCCAGCCGCTGTAGCCTTTCCCTTCAAAATCCTCGGGTTGCCGGATCCCCCTGTCCAGGGGGGCAGCAAAACCTGAGCTGTTCTCCTGGAGAACGGCGGCGATGGCCAGGACAGGCAGGGCCGCCTCTGAGGCCCGGGCCTGCAGGACCTGTTCCTGGCCGGCCATCCCGAAGGCAGCGCTTCCTCCCGCCACCATTTCCATGAAGTTCATGTCCGTTTCCCTGAGCTCAAGATCGATTGACTGGTCCTGGAAATAACCCCGGTCCCGGGCCAGGAAAAGGCCGGCATGGTTGGTATTGGGGGTCCAGTCCAGGGCAAAAACCACCCGGTCCAGCCCCTGGTCCTTTTCCTTATCGCAGGCCAGGAGTTGAGGGAAAAGGCCCAGGATCAAGATAATCAAAAAACAGAGGGTCAGTATTTTCTTATTCATTCAAGTCTCCTTTGCTTTCACTTCGCTTCCAAGGCATGGCAGCTTTCTCCAGGATCAGGACCGACAGGTAGAAGGCCAGGCTGAGAACGACAATCCAGATGATGGAGGCAAACATGGCGTCGAAGCGGAAAGACCGCTTGGTGCGGAGCATGTAGATACCCAGGCCGTCCCCACCCCCGGCCCATTCAGCCAGGACCGCCGCCATGATGCAGTAGGTCGAAGAGATGCGAAGGCCGGCAAAAAAGGAGGGCAGGCTGGAAGGGAGTTTGACCTGGCGCATGATCTGGCCCTTGGAGGCCCCCATGGTCTGCATCATCCGCAAAAGATCCGGATCCACCGACCGGAGGCCGGACAGGCTGTTGATGGTGACCGGGAAGAAACAGACCAGGACGACCACCAGGAGTCGGGCCCAGTCGCTGTAGCCGAAAATCTGGACGATGACAGGCGTGATGACCAGGGTGGGGATGGTCTGGGAGATCAGGATCAAAGGATAAAAGGTGTCAGAGAGGAGGGCGAAGCGGTCCATCAAGAGGGCAAAGGCAAGGCCCAGGAGGATGCTGAGTCCAAAGCCTGCCAGGGCAATACCCAGGGTGTGTCCGGCATGGGGCAGGATGACCCCGGCATCCCTGACCAGGGACAGGGCCACCTGACGGGGGGCCGGCAGGACAAAATGGCGGATGAGACCCAGGTCTGAGAAAACTTGAAGGGCGCCCAGGAGGATGAGGATGAGAAGGGCAGGCGGTAGGATGCGCTGCCATAGTTTTCTGGGGGCGGACGGGTCCGCCTTTTGATGCTTGTGAAATGGTCTGGACATGATACTTCCTCCGCCGGCATGATCCGGATCAGGTTCAAGGGTCGACTCTCGTCCTCTCAGCCGCCTGGGCGACTCCCCTGTTTCAAATGCTTTAGGTGTTCTTCATGATAACATGTTCGATGGTTTGGCTGACAGACTCAAAATCGTCACAGCAATTCTCCAGGGATCGGAAGATCTCAGTCCAGGTCAAAAGGGTGACCGGATCCTCCCCGTCTTCGTAGAGGCGGCGGATGGAACGGACATAGACCTCATCGGCTTCCTCCTCAAGATCATTGATCTCGATGATGTGACGGTGGATCTGGTTGGACTTTCTGAAATTCTCAAATTCTTCCAGGATCAGGATCAGCTCCCCGGCACAGGCCAGGATGACCCGGGTAAACTCCTGGGCCTCTTCCCGCAGTTCCTGGATATTCAGCATATAAAGCTGCATGAGGACATCCTCCACGGCATCGGTGACATCATCGATCATGTTGGCGATGGAGAAAATATCCTGGCGCTCGATGGGGGTAATGAATTCCCGGGCCAGATTCTGGTTGAGCTGGTGGAGGGCCAGGTCCGCCCCGTGCTCGATATCGTGCATTTCTTTGAGGGAGTGGCTGAGATCCTGGGGCTGGTAGTCCTCCAGGCTCTCGGCCAGGTAGAGGGCCGCCCTTTCTGTATAGGAGGCCAGGTCCCTTAGCATTTCAAAATAATTTTTCTTTTTTCTTTTCCCAAACATCTTGTTCACCTCTTAAAAAATCGCCGTAAAGAGTTTTGTCATGCCATAACCGATCAGGCCGCAACCGGGAAAGGTCAGGACCCAGCTCAGGACCATATCCCCCACGATGGACCATTTGACCGACGACAGACGGCTGGAGGCACCCACCCCGATGATGGCCGTGGTCTTGGTGTGGGTGGTGCTGACGGGCAGGCCCAGAAGCTGGGCAGTCATGAGGCTGGCGCTGGCAGCCAGATCGGCCGCAAAGCCCTGGTAGGGCTCCAGCTTGACCATGTCCATGCCCACCGACTTGATGATCCGGTAGCCTCCAATGGAGGTCCCCAGGGCCATGACCAGGGAGCTGATGACCATCATCCAAAGGGGGACCAGGAAGGTCTGGGAGCTGGTATCGCCCCGGTTGAGGAAGATGCCGATCAAGAAAACCGCCATGAATTTCTGGCCATCCTGGGCCCCATGCATAAAGGCCATGCCGGCAGCAGCCCCGATCTGGGCCCTGCGAAAACCCTGGGCCAAATTGCGGCGATCCCGGTTGGCAAAAGCCCAGGTCAGGAGCCTGCTGGTCAAAAAGCCTGACATAAAACCCATGACCGATGACAAGAGGAGTCCGTAGAGGACCTTGACCCATTCGGCCCCATTGATACCGGCAAAACTGTTGTGAAGGGCGATGGCCGCTCCGGAAAGGCCGGCGATCAAAGCATGGCTTTCACTGGTGGGGATACCCAGCATGGAGGCGGCTGTGGCCCAGACGACGATGGCAAACATGGCCGCGCAAAGGCCCACGATGCTGGCATGGGCATCAGGGCCGAAATCCACCATATTGAAGATGGTCTGGGCGACCGTGGCATTGATCATGGTCATGACAAAGACGCCCAAAAAATTCATGAAAGAGGCCATGATGATGGCCGCCCGGATGGAAAGGGCCCGGGTGGACACGGCCGTGGCGATGGCATTGGGGGCGTCGGTCCAGCCATTGACCAAAATGACGCCCAGGGTCAAAAGAACCGTGACGGCCAGGAGAGGGTTGGAGGCCAGCTCTCTCAGGAAGCTAAAAAAGTCAATGGCCATGAGGATCAGCCCTGGTTATTGCGTCCCGGGGCGCCCTGTCCAGCGCCATTGTCACGCTTGGGCATGCCGCCCCGCATGGCATCGAAGAGGGATTTATCGGTCATGGACACATTGATTGAGGCAATAAACTGGTCGTTGTCCCGGGTTTTCATGAGCAGGTTGAGCATGGTCTCGGTAACAGCTGCCGTTTCCAGCTGGGCGAAGGTTTTTCTCAAAATCCAGATGGCGTCCAGCTCCTTTTCGGACAGGAGGAGTTCTTCCCGTCTGGTCCCCGACCGGGTAATGTCGATGGCAGGGAAGATCCGCTTATCGGCCAGCTTGCGGTCCAGGATAACCTCCATGTTGCCTGTCCCCTTGAACTCTTCAAAGATGACCTCGTCCATGCGGGAGCCGGTCTCAATCAAGGCGGTGGCGATGATGGTCAGGCTGCCCCCGTTTTCTATATTGCGGGCAGCCCCGAAGAAACGTTTGGGGCCGTAAAGGGCACCGGGGTCCAGACCGCCCGACAGGGTGCGGCCGGTGGGGTTGATGGTCAGGTTATAGGCCCGGCCCATCCGGGTCACACTATCCAGGAGAATGACCACATCCTGGCCAAGTTCGACCAGGCGCATGGCCCTTTCCAAAACCAGTTCGGTAATCCGGACATGATTTTCGGGTGTCTTGTCAAAGGTGGAGTAGACAACCTCGCCATCGATGGACCTTTGCATATCGGTCACTTCCTCCGGCCTTTCATCGATCAAAAGGACGATGAGTTTGGCATCGGGGTTATTGATGGTGATGGCATTGGCGATTTTTTGAAGGAGGATGGTTTTACCGGCCTTGGGAGGTGAGACGATCATGCCCCTTTGGCCTTTGCCGATGGGGCAGACCAGGTCAATGACCCGGGTCGACAGCTCCTCGCGGATGGTCTCCAGGCTATAACGTTCCTTGGGATAGATGGGGGTCAAGCGGTCAAAATGGGGCCGGCGGATCATCTTCTCCGGGGCCTGGTCATTGACCTCCCTGATATAGTAAAGGGCCCGGTAGCGGTCATTATCCCTTTGTTGCCTGACCGGACCATTGATCAGGTCCCCCGTACGAAGGTTGAAGCGGCGGATGTATTGGGGAGGCACGTAAATATCCCGGCTGCTTTGGATATAGTTCTCGATCCGTAAAAAGCCATAGCCTTCGGGCATGACTTCCAGGACACCGGTTACAAATTCCTTGGCCTTTTCTTCCTGCTTGTCCTCTGATTCCTCTTCACCGGGCGCTTCATCCGTCAGGTCAGTCGCCGGAGCTTCCTCAGCCTTGTCTTCTGCCCCTTCCCCCTTGGCCTTGTCTGCGCTTTTGCCGGTCTTTCGCGGACTGGTCTTCCGGCTGGTCACCTTGGCCTTTTTCTCTTTAGGCTTGTCTTCAGCCTTGTCTTCCTGGGCCGGTTCAGCTTCCGCTTCCGGCTCTTCCGGGGCAGCCTTGACGGCTCTGGTCTTTTTCGCGGGACTTTTTGGGGCTGTCTCCTGGACCTCATCGGCGACTTGGACCAGATCAGCTTCTGCTTTGCCTTCTTCCATGGATGACTCCTCGGCCATCCGGGTCAGAAAGTCGATCAGTTGCTGCTTGGTCATCCGGCTGGTGTCGCCCGGGGTCAAGAGACCGAAACTATGGGCAATAGCCGAGAGATCCTTCTTGGTTTTCCCGCGAAAATCAGGTTGTGTCATAAATATCCTCTTCTTGGTAATTTCCACCGGCTGCCATCCGCTGGCAAGCTCAGGCCGGCAGTTTCGTTTCCTTATTCATCTTCCTATTATTTGAAAATAATTTCGATTTCAGTCATAAACCCTTGGAGCGTCATCATGCTCCCAACATGTCTCAAGTAAGGTGTCAAGGGGGATCAGGGCAAGTATAAGGTATGGAGCAAGTAAAGGTCAACCGGACCCATCACAGGCCTGCGATGTCACCAAAACGGTCCATGATATTGAGGGCAATCCCCGTTCCGATGGCCACACAGGAAACAGGATCCTCGGCCACAATGACTTCAATGCCCACCCGGGTGGCCAGCATCCGGTCCAATCCGTAAAGGAGGGAACCGCCGCCGGTCATGACAATACCCCTCTGGCTCAGATCCGCCATCAGCTCCGGTGGCGTCTGCTCCAGAACTGAGTGGATGGCCTCAAAGATAGCCGACACCGGTTCTTCAAGGGCTTCCAGCATCTCAGTCGAACTGATGGTCAGGATGGCAGGCATACCGGAAATAATATTGCGGCCCCTGACCTCCATGGTCAGCTCCTCTTCCCGGGGGTAGGCACAGCCAATGTTGATCTTCAGCTCCTCGGCCGTCTGCTCGCCGATCAGGACATTGTGCTTACGGCGGATATAACGGATGATGGCTTCATCAAACTTGTCCCCGGCCACCTTGGTCGAGGTATCGACCACCGGCCGGCAAAGAGAGATAACGGCGATATCGGTGGTGCCGCCGCCGATATCAATGACCATGCTGCCTGAAGCCTGGGTGATGTCAATCCCGGCCCCGATAGCGGAGGCGATGGGTTCCCGGATCAAGAAGACCTCACGGGCTCCTGCATGCCGGCAGGCATCCTCAACCGCCTTCTGTTCCACTGGTGTGATGACCCCGGGTACCGAGACCACGATGGTGGGTTTGAAATAGCGGACCAAAAAGCCTGTATTGACCCGGCTGATGAATTCCTTGAGCATGATCTCCGTGACCTGGAAATCCGAAATAACCCCCTCTCGCAGAGGGCGGACGGCCTTGACTATATCCGGTGTCCTGCCCAACATCAGGGCGGCTCTCTCCCCTACAGCCAGGACACGACCTGTCCGTGTGTTGACCGCCACAACCGAGGGTTCGCGAAGGACAATGCCCCGCCCTTCAACATAAATGAGAACGGTGGCCGTTCCCAAATCAATACCAATATTAAGTCCTAGACCCATTCAATAATACCGACCAAAATAATCATTCGTTTCTTTATCCTGCCTTAAACCTTCGGGAGATTTGCATATCCTGCCCCGGATCCATTTTCCGGGCATCTAGGCCACGCCCGTTTTGTCCGGCACACGCTGTCATGATACAATAGTTCGCGAAGAGGGGCAAGGAATTTTGCCCTCTAAAGCAGACAGAAAGGGACTTTTTCTTCCCTTGTTTTTTCTGACTTTTCAGGAGTGTTGAGGCGATTTGTGATTCGATCAGGAGGCTACTTTTTTACCCTGCTCTATCTGCTGGGCAGGTATTTTCCCACCTCCATGACAGGTTGGCTGACGGAAGTCTCCAGCCTCAGCGGTCCCCTGGCCTTTGGTTTTTTCGCTCTTTTACTGGCCCGGGGCGTCCACCGGACCCAGAATCATTTTCTTTATTTTGTCAGATTGCTTTTAAGCGCCCTCCTTCTTGAATCCCTGGACCTGGCCGCCTCTTATTGGCTGGGCATCCACCTGCCCTCCCGTAATGCCCTTTTTACCTATGCAAGCTCCCTGGCCCTCCTGGCCGGTATCTCCATGGCCCTGGGCTGTTACCGTGACCTGGTGGCCCAGGTCCAGCCGGCCTCAGGTCGTCTGGACAGAAAAATCCTCTTTGGCCTCCCCGTCAATCCGGGCAATTACCGGATGGCTCCCCTGCCCGGCCTGGTGACAGGACTGCTGACGGCCGCCATGTCCATCCTGGTCACCATCTATTTTAATTTTTACCAGGGCCTCTACGGTCAGCTTTTCATCCTCCTGGCCTTTCTGGCCATGGGCCTGGAGGAAAGCAGGGGGCCGGGCCTGCTTGGCAAATCCGTCTTTCTCAACAAGAAGGTCTGGGCCAGGACCTTTATCTACCTGGCCGGCCTGTCTGCCGTCTTCTGTCTCATGACCTGCCTGGGAAAAGATTTCAAAGCAGCCATGCCCCTGACCCGCCTTGCCAGTCTGGGGGCCGTCCCCCTGTCGGCCTTCCTGCCAGAGGGTCCAAAACCTGGCAAGTGGCTGACCCGCCTCTCCTATGCCAGCCTGCCCCTGACCATGGGCCTCTTGATCCTGATCGCCTATTTTATCTGAATGGTGAATACAAAAGAGGCCACCTCCTCTGAGATGACCCCTCGACTTCCTGACGGAAGATTTGGCGGAGGGCAAGAGATTCGAACTCTCGATACCCGGTTAAGGGTACACGCGATTTCCAGTCGCGCTCCTTCAGCCAGCTCGGACAACCCTCCAAAAGCTTTCCGCTCAATCTGGCGGAGCATTGGAATTGTAACACTGCTTGGGATTTGCTGTCAATGCAACAGACCCGGGGCACCGCCGGGTCTGTCCATCAATTGGAGGAGAAAAGTATGAAAACAGAGCTTCAACTCTTGCTATGCGGTTAGTTTAACCTCCATTGATTGCCAAGCTGCTAATCAAGTGTGAATAAACAAAAAACAATCTTCTGATTCCTGTCTTTTTCATCCCCGAGAGGGCCCAAAGGCCCTTAATCCAAAACTTTCAGCCCTGAAGGGGACAAGGCGGCCTGGTCGACCGGCTCCTCGATCAGGAAGCCTCCACCAGGTGTGGCCACCAGGAGGGTGACGGGCTGGTGGGTCTTTTTGAAGGCAGTTTTGTCCAGTTCAAGAACATCGGCCCTGACATCGCAATAGAGATTAAAAAGATCGATGCTTTCCTCTGCCTCAATATCCTCAGGCAGAACCAGGATTACATCGGTGCTTCCCATCTCGTGTACGGAAATATCCGTCTCCTGGTCGACCGAATAGGGCAGCTTCTTGAGGAAGCCATCAACGATGGCGGCCTGCTGCTTGCTGCGCTTGGCCGTCAGGGGGAAGGCAATGGCCAGGAAGATGGCAACCACCAGAAGGGTGGCCCCCACCATGAGGGCAATGGCCCGCATGGGAATCTTCAATGAGGGTATCTTGGTCTGTGGAGGGACATAATCGTCCTGGATGACTTCCCGCCTGGCCTGGACGACCGGGGGCGCTACGATGGGCCCTCTTTGTACCTGGCTGGGGGTCAGGGAAGGACCCTCATACTTGGGCTGGGGCTCGTTGGGGAAGCTGAATTCCTCCGGATGCAGATTGGCCCGGAAGGCTTCCTCATTGTCAAAAACGCAGTCACAGAAGAAACAGTGGCCCTGGGGCATGTCAGTATCTAAAAACAGGATGGATCCGCAGTTGATGCAGCGTCCTTCTTTAATGGCCATTCGTCATTCCAATTCTTTCAGTGTGAATTATCGGCTTCCGCCACAAGATGGCGGGGAACCGACCCAGGTTATTCTACCACAGCCCCCCTGCCCTTTGTCTTGTACTATGATGGCAATGAAGGTAACAAGTGGATTATGGATAAGATCAGTCATGAACTTTATATGGAAGAAGCCCTGGCCCTGGCCAGGGAAGCGGCTTCCTTTGACGAGGTCCCTATCGGGGCGGTCATTGTCCACCAGGGGGCCATCATCGGCCGGGGCCGCAACAGGCGGGAGGCAGACCAGGACGCGACCGGACATGCCGAGATGGCGGCTATAAGGGAGGCCTGCCAGGCCCTGGGCTCCTGGCGCCTGGTCGACTGCGACCTCTATGTGACCCTGGAGCCCTGCCTCATGTGTGCGGGCGCCATCATCCAGTCCCGGATCCGCCGGCTTTATTTTGGAGCCTATGATCCCAAGTCGGGCATGGCCGGCTCTGTTTCCAATGTCTTTCTCCTTCCTTCCAACCACAAGGTGGAGGTGGCCGGGGGTCTTTTGGAGGCCGCTTGTGGGGACCTGCTCAGGCTCTTTTTTCAGAGAAAAAGATAAGCCATATGCTAAGATAAGCTTGTTTCATCCAAGCATTCTTGGATCCAAAAGAAAGGATAAGCCCGGGTCATGTGCCGTCGGCGCCAAAAACTAACCCACGTTCAAGAGAGAGGCTGGCAGGGCCATTTTCTTTTTTCATTTGGCATGGCCTTGAGCCGGCTGCTCCTGCGTTTGCGCTTCAAGGGCAAGGAGCACCTGCCCCAGGAAGGGGCCTATCTCCTGGTGGCCAACCACCAGTCCATGTTTGACGGTCTTTGGATTATGGGCGGCCTGTCCGCCAAGCAAAGGTCCCGCTTTTCCGTCTTGGCCGGCTCCGATCTGGAAGAACAGTATGGCCTGACCGGACGGATCATGTTCCGGGTAGGCAGGGCCATTCCCATCGATCGTTTCGGCAACCCCCTCCGGGGCCTCCTCCTGGCCAAGAAATCCCTGGAGCAGGGTAATATCGTTCTGATTCATCCCGAAGGGACCCGCAGTCATGACGGCCGCATGGGGGAGGTCAAGAATGGAGCCGCTTATCTGGCGGCTAAAACCAAGCTGCCTGTCATCCCCGTTTATATCCACGGGGCCTACCAGGCCTTCTCCCGGCACATGTCGGTACCCCATCCCATTGACTGGAAAAAAATGCGTCGCAAGAAGATCATCATTGATTATTGCCCGCCCATCCATCCTGGCCCCGGAAACGACAAGGACCAGATCATGGAGGCCATCAGCACCGCCCTCCAGCAGAAGGAGGACCACTACCTGGGACCCCGCAGTTAGTGGGGATCAATCATCCACAATCCAGGGCAAAAGGGGACCTTGCTGGCTTTTTCGGATCCTTCCGACCAGGAGAATGTGGTCGCTTTCATAGGATTCCTCCAGGACACTTCCATGGGCCCGGGCATGGGCCACTACACCAGCCTCCTTGTAGGGAATCCGGGCCCGGTAGGAGAAGAGGCTTTCCTCAACAAAATCCGCCAGGCGTTCGACCAGTTCCGGCAGACCCTGGCCTGTGATGGCGGACGCTTCCACGATCCGATCCGCCTTCTCATGGCGGAGCAGCATCATGACGTCATGGGTGGCCCCGTCCCGGGCGATATCCATCTTATTGAGGACATAGATGACGGGCAGGGAGCCCGCACCCAGGTCCTTCAGCTGTTTTTGGACGATTTCCAGCTGCCTTGCCGCATCCTGGTCAGACATGTCAACCACCAACAGGATCAGGTCAGCATTGGCAGCCTCCTCGAAAGTAGCCCGGAAGGCCTGGAGGAGGAAACTGGGCAGATCCCTGATAAAGCCTACTGTATCCACCAGGATCAAGGAGAGTCCGTCCCGGATTTCAATCCGCCTGGCTGTGGGATCCAGGGTCATGAAGAGCTGGTCACCCGCGGCCAGGTCTTCATCGCAGAGTTTGTTGAGCAGGGTTGACTTCCCGGCATTGGTGTAACCGACAATGGCAGCCGTCACCATCTCCCGCCGGCTTCTCAGGGAACGGGAACGCTCCCGCCTTCCCTCCATCTTTCGAAGCTGCCCCCTCAAGATGGCCATCCGCTTACGGATGACCCGGCGGTCCTGTTCCAATTTGGTCTCACCCGGTCCCCGTGTCCCGATGCCGCCGCCCAGCCTGGACAGCTCAACACCCCTGCCTGTCAGCTGGGTTAAACGATAGCGGAGCCAGGCCAGTTCCACCTGGATTTTGCCCTCGTCAGTCCGGGCCCGCTCAGCAAAGATGGAGAGGATGACATTGACCCGGTCACTGATCTCCAGGTCCAGGGCTTCTGTGATGCCCCGGGTCTGGGCCGGTGTCAGCTGACCGTCGAAGATGATGGTGCCTGCGCCCAGCTCATTGGCCAGATCCTCTATCTCCTCCAGCTTGCCGGAACCGACAAAAGTCAAGCCGTCGATCCGTTCAAGCCGCTGGACCACCCGATCCAGGACGGTGAAACCCTTGGAATTGGCCAGGTCTTCCAGCTCGTCCAAGGAGCGCTCAGTCAGGTCGGGGCCCCTTTGGTCCGTGTCCACGGCCACCAGGATGGCCTTGGTCTCCCGATCATTGTCTGCTTCAAATTCGTAGGTTTGATTATTCAGTTTGCTACTCCTTCTCGTCATCTTGGATCAATTTTGATTAAAACAAAATTTGATTATAGTCTCATATGCTATTATTTCAGGCAAGAGTGCCCGGCCCCCCGTCAAAGAGGTAATCCTATGTCTATTCCCCGGTCTGTCAAAGCCTGTTCCCCGCCCAGCCAGGAAGAAGTCTGGATAGGCTATCTGATCCGGAAAGAGAGGCAGCGCAAGTGCATGACCCAGCTTGTCCTGGCCGGTGAATTGGGTTATGGCATGTCTGCCATTTCCTCCCTGGAAGCCGGATACACTTATGCCAACATCAAGCGGACGCTCGATGTCCTGGACCGATTAGGTATGGATGCCGAGCTTTGCCTGGCGGCCATCAGGGCCCAGAATCAGATCCATGATCTTCTGGGGCAAGATCCTCAAAAGGGGGCAAAACCGACTCTAGAGATTCATCTTTGGCAGTCTCCACCAGATAGCGCATGTCTTCCAACCGTTGCGGATAAAGATGACGGCAAGCCTGATCCAGGGCCCGCATCATGACCGGCCCTTCTTCCATATCCGTCAGGGAAGCCAGAAGGGGGATCATGGCCCGGTAGACATCGCTGATGATCTTGTCTTCCTTTTCCTCCTGCTTCATCCGCATAAGGCCGAACATCTTGCGGCCGAAGCCATCGTCATCCCGGCAGATCTGCAGATACTTGGCGGCTGAATCAAAAACATGTTCCTCCAAAAGGGCCGGGCCATCCGGACCTGCCCTGTCCAAGAGATCCTGGAGCTGGCGCTGCTTGAAGAAACGTTTTAATTCCTTGCTGGCCCGTTTCCGTTCACCCTTATTGCGCGAACCGGAGGCATAGACATGGCAATAGAGCCAGGGCTGGAGAAAGCGGTCGCCCGGTTCCCGTCTGCCTTCAAGTTGAAAGTATCGAAAAGCCCCCATGGCTTCCTGTAAATCCTCCCCAAGGGGTCTTTTTTCTTGTCTATCTTCCACCGGGTCCACCTCCTGGAATCTATCCTTCTTCCTGCTTGCCAGGAAGACCTGGCCCTACAATTGTAGACGAAAGCTCATGGCTTGTCTCATCTGGCAGCTGAGCCCCCGGTCCCTCTTCAATGACCCCCTCCCCCTCCAGCCCGGGTCCATGGACCAGAAACTGCCGGCCCTTGCGCCTGAAATAAGGGATATAGGCCAGGAGGGAAAGGGCCCAGGAAACGGGATAGGCCATGATAATGACATCGAAATCATTCCAGATGGGCAGGACCACCAGCATCCACAAAAGTCTGACCCCGGCCATACAGACCAGGCTGACCATCATGGGATAAAAAGAATAGCCCAGGCCCCGGAGGCTGGCACCCAGGATTTCTGTCAGGGCAAAGATCCAGTAAAAGGCCAAAATGACCGTGATGATCCGGACGGTGTAGGCTGTCACCTCCGGATCCGGATTGAAGGCCAGGGCGATGGGGCGACGCAAAAGGATGAGAAGACCGGACAGGAAGGTGACCAGGATCATGGTCAGGATCAGGCTCTGCCTGAAGCCCTTCCTCAGGCGGTCCTGGCGGCCAGCTGCCATATTGGCACCGACAAAGGTCATGACCGAGAGGGAGAGGCCGCTGACCAGGACAAAGACCAGGCTGTCGCTCCTGGCTGAGGCAGAAAAACCAGCCACGGCATGTTTGCCAAAGCGGTTGATAAAAGTCTGGATGAAGACGCCCGACAAGGCCACGATAAGGGATTGGAGCCCGGCAGGCAGGCCCACCTTGAGCGAGCGGAAGAGAATGCCGGGATGAAAGGCAATATCCCGCAGGAAGAGGCGGAAGGGGGTCATGCTGGTCGCCAGGCTGGAGGTGACCAGGAGGGCCGTGATCAGCTGGGCGATCACATAGGCCCAGGCCGCCCCTGTCACCCCCCAGGCAAAGAGGCCGACAAAGAGGAAGTCCAGGCCGATGTTGAGGATGACACCCAGGGAGAGGAAAATAAAGGGGTGCCGGGTGTCCCCTACCCCCCGCAGGATACCGGCGCCGATATTGTAGGTGGTCACAGGCAGGGCGGACAGAAAATAGATGCGCAGGTAGCTGCTGGCATAGGGAAAGATCTCCTCGGGCGTATTCATGAGCCGGAGCAGGCCGGGTGCTAGGAGGGTGCCGACCAAGGTCAGGAGGATGCCGCTGGCAAAGGCCAGGGCATAGGAGGAGTGGACTACCTTATAGAGGCCGTCCAGGTCTTCTGAGCTGTTGACCTGGACCGTGACGACCGAGACACCGGTTGCCAGGCCCAGGGCCAGGCCGATCAGCATATTGATCAGGGAGGTGGTGGCGCCGATACCCGCCATGGCATCCACCCCGCTGAAGTTGCCCACAATCATCAGGTCGGCAATGCTGTAGAGCTGTTGCATGAAATTGGTCACAAAGAGGGGCAGGGCGAAGAGGAGGATTTGCTTCCAGATGGTCCCCTGGCTTAAGTTGATGTTGCGAATCCTCATGAATCCGTCTTCCCTTCGGTCCCCTATGTCAAGTTAATACTTGTCAACCCAATCTGGACTTGAAATCCTCGTAGCCAAAAGATTTGAGGATCCTGACATGGCCCTGACCGTCGCGGACAGCGATGGCAGGGAGCGGTATGCCGTTGAAGTGATTATTCTTGACCATGGTATAGATGGCCATGTCGCTGAAGACGATACGGTCACCGGGCAGGGGGGGACTGGCAAAAGCATAGCTGCCAATCTGGTCACCGGCCAGGCAGCTGGGACCTGCCAGGGTCACCTGATAGGGTTCCTGGCCCGGCAGCCTGCCGGGATAGCAGCTGGATGCCTTGCCGGCCCTTTGGGGGGCGGGCAGGAGATAGGCCTCAGGCCGGTAGGGCATCTCCAGGACATCGGGCATATGACAGGCGGCTGAGCTGTCCAAAATAGCAACAATGCCTTCCTGGGGCCTGAAGACATCCAATACCTGGGACAGGAGCCAGCCGGCATTGAGGGCAACCGCCTCACCTGGTTCCAGGTAGACCTGGGCCCCGGTCTCCTCCTGGGTCTCCTTGATCAGGGTCACCAGGCGGTCCAGGTCGTAGCCCGGCCGGGTGATGTGATGGCCGCCGCCAAAATTGATCCAGGAAAGTCCCCGGGGCCAGTCACCGAAGGCGGCCCGGATAGCCTCCAGGGTCCGGGCCAGGGCACCGGCATCTTCCTGGCAAAGGGAATGAAAATGAAGGCCCGCCAAACCCTGAAAACGGCCACGGGCCAGCCCTTCCTTGAAGGCCTGGGCAGGCTCTCCCATACGGGAATGGGGGCCGGCAGGATTATAGAGGGCTACCTTGACTTCCGAATAGCCCGGATTGATGCGGAGCCCCGGTGAAATCTGCCGGTCACCGGTCAAATTGTGCTCCAGGACCTTGGGCCTGTACTTGTCCCATTGGTCAAAGGAATTGAAGACCAGGGTATCTGCCATACCCAGAAGCTGGTCAAATTCCTCATCCTTATAGGCCGGCGCATAGACGTGGACCTGGGCCTTCTCCCCCATGGCTTCCCGGGCCAGTCTGGCTTCATAGAGGCCTGAGCTGGCCGCCCCGTCCAGATAGGGGGTCAGGAGTGGATAGAGGGGGTGGCAGGCAAAGGCTTTTTGGGCCAGGAGGATTTTGCAGCCCGAGGCCTGCCTGACCTGGTCCAGGATGCGGGCATTGGCCAGAAGGGAGGCCTGGTCAACCAGGTAGAGCGGGGTTGGAAGTTCAAAATAGGCCAGGTCAGCAGGCAGGGTCATGACTCAATCCTCCCTTTGCAGATTTTTGATCACTCAAGGTACCAGGACGGGTGTCCGGTCAACCTGCCAGGGCAGGCCGAAGCGGTTGAGCCCTTCCATGAAGGGATCGGGATCCAGCTGCTCCACATTCCAGACGCCCGGCTTTTTCCAGGCACCCTTCAAGACCAGGGAGGCCCCGATCATGGCAGGAACCCCTGTGGTATAGGAAACGGCCTGGGAGCCGACTTCCCGGTAGGCCTCCTGGTGGTCACTGACATTAAAGAGCCGGTAGACCTTGTCCTGACCGTCCTTCTTTCCCTTGAAGATACAGCCGATATTGGTCTTGCCCACGGTCCGGGGGCCCAGGGAGGCCGGATCAGGCAGGACAGCCTTGAGGAATTGGAGGGGGATGATCTCCTGGTCTTCAAAGCGAATGGGTTCAATGGAGGTCATGCCCACATTCTGCAGGCAGGTCAGATGGCTGAGATAGCTTTCCCCGAAGGTCATGAAGAAGCGGATGCGGCGGACGCCGGGGATATGGCGGGCCAGGGACTCCAGTTCTTCGTGGTAGAGAAGATACATGTCCCGGACGCCCACTCCCTCAAAATCGTACTGGCGCTTGATCTCCATGGGTTGGGTTTCGATGAAGCGGCCGTCTTCGAAATACCGGCCATTGGCAGTCACTTCCCGGATATTGATCTCGGGATTGAAGTTGGTGGCAAAAGGGTAACCGTGATCGCCACCATTGCAGTCCAGGATGTCGATCTCATCAATCTGGTCAAACTCATGTTTGAGGGCATAGGCAGAAAAGACTCCCGTGACGCCGGGGTCAAAGCCTGAACCCAGGATAGCTGTCAGGCCCTTTTCACGGAAGCGGTCCTGATAGGCCCATTGCCATTTATATTCAAACTTGGCGGTGTCTTCCGGTTCATAGTTGGCCGTGTCCAGGTAATCCACCCCTGTCTCCAGGCAGGCATCCATGATGGTCAGATCCTGATAAGGCAGGGCCAGATTCATGACGATATCCGGCTTCTCCCGGCGGATCAGGGCCACCAGTTCTGCCACATTGTCAGCGTCAACCTGGGCTGTCCTGATGGGAACGCCCCTGCCATCCAGTTTTTCCTTAAGCGCGTCACAGCGGGACAAGGTCCGGCTGGCAATGCAAAGTTCTGTAAAAACGTCCCTGTTCTCAACACACTTATGGGCAGCCACCTGGGCCACGCCCCCCGCTCCGATAATCATCGCTTTTGCCATGATGCCAATTCCTCCTTTTTGACACAAAAAGACAGGCCTTAAAAGGATAAGGCCGCCTGATTTTCAACTTCACTATATCAGATAAGACCAAGCAAACTAGCTTGGAAAGGCCATGAGAAGCAGCCATTCCCTGAGGATTTTACAGGCCACGGCAGTCGAGGCTCCGGAGGGGTCCAGGGGGGGTGACAACTCCATCAGATCAGCGCCAACCACCCTAAGAGGGGCCGTCAGGGCCAGGGCTGACAAGAGCTCATGAAAGCCGATCCCGCCCGGTTCCGGGGTACCGGTGCCCGGCAGTATGGAAGGATCCAGGATGTCCAGATCCAGGGTGATATAGACCGGTTGATCCTTCAGGGTTGAGGCCAGATCTGCCAGGGCCTCCAGGGAAAAGGGATGAAAATCCAGATGCTGTCTGGCAAAGTCAAATTCCGCCTTCAAACCCGAACGGATGCCATAGGCATGGATACGGCCATCTCCGACCAGGTCATGGCAACGGCGGATGACTGAGGCATGGGAGTAGGCATGGCCCAGATAATCCTCCCGAAGGTCAGTATGGGCATCCAGGTGGACGATGTGGAGCTGGGGGTAGGCCTCCAGGGCCGCCCTGACTGCTCCCAGGGTCAATGAATGGTCGCCCCCGATCATGACCGGTATCTTCCCCGATCGGATAATGGCGCCTGCCATGGCCTGGACCTGGTCCAGGACCTTGGAGGCGGGTCCCTGGGGAAGCTCCAGATCACCCAGGTCAGACACGCAGGCATCCTCCAGATCCTTGTCCAGGAGGGGACTGTATGTCTCCAGGCCCCAGGAATCCCGCCTCATGGCCCAGGGGCCGAAACGGGCACCGGGCCGAAAGGAGGCAGAGGCGTCATAGGGGGCCCCAAAGAGCACCAGGCGGCTCTGGTCAAAGGGGCAATCACAACCACAGAAGTGATTGGCTTCCCTTGGAATCTCTGAGAACTCAGACCCTGGCATCCCTTAGCTCCTCCTGGCAGGACCTGCTTTTGGCCTCCCGGGACCGCTGGAAGACATCATCCAGGATCTCCCCTTGCTCCAGGAGTCTATTGACGTAATTGGGCAGGGCAAAGGCACCGGCGTGCAGGTCTGTATTGTAGTAACGGGTGTCAAGTCCCCGTGCCTGCCAGGCCAGGGGGTCCAGGTCACCCAGGGGATGATAGCGCTTGGACATGAAGCCAAAGAGCCAGTGGCCGGCCGGATAGGTGGGGATATGGGCCTGGTAGACCATGGCAATGGGGAAGATGGCCGAAGTCTTTCGGTAGATGGCGGCCGCTTCTTCGGCATCCTGGCGGAAGTAGGGGCCCTCATGCTGATTGACCAGGATCCCGTCTGCCTTCAAGGCATGGGAACAGTTGCTGTAAAACTCCCGGGTAAAGAGGCTTTCGCCCGGCCCGAAGGGGTCGGTCGAGTCAACAATAATCAGATCAAAGGCATCATGACAGCGGCGGACATAGCGGAGGCCGTCCTCGTGAAGGAGGGTCAGGCGGGGGTCGTCAAAGGCGACCGAGGTGGTAGGCAGGAACTTTTTGGCCACTTCCACGGCCATGGGATCAATCTCTACCATGACAATTTCCTCAATCTGGGGATAGCGGCTGAGTTCACGCAGGGTCCCCCCGTCTCCGCCCCCGATAATCAGGGCTCTTTTGACTTGGGGATGGACCGCCATGGGGACATGGGTCACCATTTCGTGGTAGATGAATTCGTCTTTTTCGGTCAGCATGATAAAGCCATCCATGACCAGGATCCGACCGAATTCATAACTGTCCAGGACCTGGATCTGCTGAAAGTCCGATTGACAGGAAAAGAGCTGCCGCCTGACCCGCAGGCTAAACTTGCTATTCTCAGAATGATACTCGTTAAACCATAATTCCATAACAACCTCCCCTTGGCCCTATTCCAAAATGACGTATAGTTTCTCGACCTCCGGATCGTCCGTCCCGGTCATCTTGCTTCCCTTTTCCTTAGCATAGCGGATGTATTCCAAGGCTTCCGCCGTCACCCTTTCTCCCGGGGCCAGGATGGGAATACCGGGAGGATAGCACATGACCGATTCAGCCGCGATTCTGCCCAGACAATCCTCCAGGGGCAAGACCTCGGCCGGTGCATAAAAAGCCTCAGCCGGCGACATGGCTACCGAAGGACTGATGTATTCATTGACCAGGTCCTGAGCCGGTTCACAGCCATAGCTGTGTACGATGTCGTGCAGGGCGGCGATCAGCCGCTCGATCCCTACCTGGCGGTCACCCACCGACAGGATGGCCAGGAAATTATGAAGATCCCCGAACTCGATCTGTATATCGTAATCGTCCCGCAGGAGATCATAGACCTCCACCCCGGACAGGCCTATGGCCCTGGTATGTACAGGCAATTTGCAAAGATCAAAGTCGTAAAAGGCGGCCCCGTCACGTTTTTCCAGGCCAAAGGCATCATAGCCGCCGATAAGATTGATCTCCCGGCGGGCGTAATTGGCAAAGTCAATGACCCGCTGATAGGTAGCCTGACCACTCATGACCAGATTGCGACGGGTTATATCCAAAGAAGAAAGGAGGAGATAGGAAGCACTGGTGGTCTGGGTCAGGTTGATGATCTGCCTGACATAGCCATAATCCTCCCGCATATGAGGGCCCAGAAGGAGCAGGGAGCTTTGGGTCAGGGACCCTCCTGTCTTGTGGAGGGAGACCGCACTCATATCTGCCCCCGCCTCCATGGCCGGGACGGGCAGTTGGTCGGAGAAATAAAAGTGGGTCCCATGGGCCTCATCGACCAGAACCCGCATACCGGCCTCGTGGGCTATGGCCACCAGGCCGACAAGGTCGGTACAGACACCGTAATAGGTGGGATTATTGACCAGGATGGCCTTGGCATCCGGATGTTGACGGATGGCCGCCTTGACATCTTCCAGGGCCATGCCCAGGGGGATTCCGATTTCCTGATTGACCGATGGATTGACATAGACCGGAATGGCCCGTGACAGGATCAGGGCATTGATGGCACTTCGATGGACATTTCGGGGCATGATGATTTTGTCGCCGGGGGCGCAATTGGAAAGGATCATGGCCTGGACCGCCGACGTGGTTCCGTTGACCATAAAAAAGGAACTGTCAGCCCCAAAGGCGTCGGCCGCCAGTTTTTGCGCCTCATCAATGACCCCGGTCGGATGGATCAGAGAATCCAGCATTTTCATGGAGTTGACATCGACTGACAGGCAGGACTTGCCCAGGAAGGCCGTCAATTCCTCATTGCCCCGCCCCTGCTTGTGGCCGGGCACATCAAAGGAGACGATCCGGCGGCGTTTGAATTCCGCCAAGGCCTCGTAAATGGGCGCCCGGGTCTGGTCCAGTTGGTAGACTCGGCTTGCCGTCTTATTCAAAGATATTGCTCCCGTTATAGATCTCCAGCATTTCCCTTTCCAGGGCGTGCTGGATCTCCCGGCGTTCACCGTCGGTCAACTGGTCCAGCTCAAAATTGAAGACATAATCATCAAGGTCGATATCCCGGACCATCATGCGGGTATGAAAGAGATTGGAGTGATAGACATTGACATCCATGGCATTATAACGGGCCAGGGTCTCAGGATCGATGAAATCCTGGATGGAGCGGACCGGATAGTCCAGGAAAAACTTGCGGCCTGCTGTATCCCGGGTAAAGCCCCGGACCCTGTAGTCAACCGAAATGATGTCGGAATCAAAGCTACCGATCAGATAATCCAGGGCAGCCAGAGGGGTCACCCGGCCGCAGGTCGACACGTCGATATCGACCCGGAAAGTTGAAATCGAACGGCTGGGATGGGATTCAGGATAGGTATGCACCGAGACATGGCTGGTATCCAGGTGGGCATGAATCTGCGAGGAACCCGCTTCGAGGATGCCCCGGTTATTGGTCGGATCGATCTCGGTCTCCAAAAGGGGGGCGTCTGCGATCAGAATATTGACCGAAGCCCCCTGGGGATCGTAGTCCTGTTTGGAAAGATTGAGAATATGGGCCCCGATGATATCGGTCAGATTTCTCAGAATCCCCGTCAGACGTTCCGAGTTATATTGCTCGTCGATGTACTCGATATATTGCGCCTTTTCCTCTTCGGTACGGGCGTAATTGACATCATAGATGTTGAAACTAAGGGATTTGGTCAGGTTGTTAAAACCATAGAGTTGCAATTTATGTTCCAATCCTTTTGCCTCCAGAAATTGTGCGAAAACGCCGGCCTCTATTCTATCACGGCAAGAGGAATCCTGAGAAGCGGGCAGGGAAAGCCTGCCCGCTTCCCTTGGCTTTGTCTTATTTCAGTGACTCGATAAATTCGTCCATGCCCCGCTTGAGATATTTTTCGGTCCGCTCATCCAGGCAGTTACCATCATCTTCAAATTTCTTGTGGACCATATCCACCTGGATCTCCCGGCCAAAGACCTTGGCCTGGACACCTGCGGAGGTAAGCACTTGTTTGAGGACCATCTGGGCCCTGAGGGTGCCAAAGCGTCCCGTGCTGCCGCCCAGCATGAAAACCCATTTATCCTTGAGCACCAATTCGCCCCGGGAGGCCCAGTCCAGCATGTTCTTGAGTACGCCGGGGATGGAGTAGTTGTACTCGGGCGTAATCATGACCACCCCATCCGCCTCATTGAAGAGTCTTCTCATCTCCTGGATCTCGGCAGGCGGGTCATTCTCGATGTCCATGTTATACATGGGGATGGTTTCCAGGGGGAAGTGGATCAGATTAACCTCGTCTTTATAATTATTGTCAAACCAGCGGGCAATCTTCTTATTATTGGATTGTTGGCTGATGCTTCCGGTCACGACTACTATATTCATATACTTGGTCTCCTTATCATTTGATGTCCTTATTAAGAAAGGGCTATTTATAAGTTTATTCTAATAGCAGGAGAGAAATAAGGCTGTGCCACAGGTCTCAATCCAGTTTATGGGCGCAGGGTTCAACCTTGGAACCAAGCTGTCGCTTGGGTGGACAGAAGGGCCAGGACCTTCTTACATTCCCCACAATACCAGGCCTGGTCCGCCTGTGAAAAGGGAATGGCGGACTTGTCTTTTCTCAATCTTTGTAAAAAAGATTGACTTTCTGAAGCCTGTTTTTTTTCAGGAAAGAAGCTGCCCGGCCAGGGCGTCTTGAAGGCGATTCTGCCTGGAATCATTGGCGTCTGGCAGAGGGGGCAATTCATGGGTTTATGTCCTTTCCGTGAAAAAGCCTTGCAGAGGCACAAAGACCACTACAAGGCTATTTGGCGTCCCAGGCAGGAATTGAACCCGCATCCGTAGCTCCGGAGGCTACTGCCTTATCCATTAGGCCACTGGGACCCGCTAGGTCATTTTAGACCAGACCGGTTCAAACTTCAAGAATAGGAATCAGCCCCTGCAAAAAGCTCCCGCAGGAGGGCCGGGCTGGCCGATGGCTTGCGGGCCCCGCCTGACATCCGGATCAGGGGCCGGTAACCGGCCTTGAAAGAAAGCGGATAATCCTCTCCCGCCGAGGCCATGAGACGGGCGATCAGGTCCATGCCTTCCGAGGCATCCTGGGACAGGAGCAGCTCCAGGTCATCTGCCCTGGCCCGGATCCGGGAAAAGCCTGCCCTTTCCCCAAAGGCGCGGATATAAGAGATATCCAAGAGGGCCAGGGCCTCCGCCGGGGGATCCCCATAGCGGTCCAGGAGCTCGTCATAGACATCCCGGTAATCGCCGATATGGCGGATGGAGGCAATCCGACGGTAGACCTCCAGACGCTCGGCGCTTTCCTTGACATAAAGGGGAGGCAGGACAGCGTCTGTGGTCAGGTCGACCAGGGTTGCCGCCTTCTTCTCGGGCAGCTTTTCTCCTCGCTCCTCGATAACCGCTTCTTCCAGCATCTTGGAATAAAGGTCGTAACCGATGGCTTCCAGGTGACCACTTTGTTCGGCACCCAGAAGGCTGCCTGCTCCCCGGACCTCCAGATCCCGGAGGGCAATCTGAAAGCCCGAACCCAACTCAGTAAAGTCCCGGATGGCCGCCAGTCGCTTTTGGGCGGCTTCCCCGATGACCCGGTCGGGATTGTAGGTGATCAGGGCATAGGCCTGCCTGTCCGACCGGCCCACCCGGCCTCTGAGCTGGTAAAGCTGGGCCAGGCCCAGGCGGTCTGCGTCCTCCACGATCAGGGTGTTGACATGGGGCATATCGATGCCCGATTCGATGATGGTGGTGCAGACCAGGACATCGTAGTCACCGGCGACAAAGGCCTCAATGACCTCCTCCAGCCGCCTTTCCGACAGCTTGGCATGGGCAACGGCAAAACGGACACCGGGCAGTTTTTCTGCCAGCTCATGGGCCCGGCGGTCGATCTTATGGGTATTGTTGTAAAGGTAGAAAACCTGGCCATGCCGGGCCTGTTCCCTGAGGATGGCATCCAGGACCAGGTCCTCTGAATATTCCATGACCGAGGTGTGGACGGGCAGCCTGTCCTCGGGTCCTTCCTCCAAAAGGGAAATATCCCGGATCCCTGACAGGGAAAAGTGCAGGGTCCTGGGAATGGGCGTGGCCGATAAGGAGAGGACTTCCACCGAGGGCGACAGGGCCTTGATCATCTCCTTGTGGTCAACACCGAAACGCTGTTCCTCATCAATGACCAGGAGCCCCAGGTCACGAAAGTGGACATCCTTGGACAGGAGACGGTGGGTGGCAACCACCATATCAATCTCGCCCCTGGCCAGCCCCTTGATGGTCTCCTTTTGTGCCTCATCGGACACAAAGCGTGACAGCTGCCTGGCCTTGACCGGGAATCCTTCCAATCTTTCCAAGAGGTTATTGTAGTGCTGGCGGACCAGGACGGTGGTGGGAGCCAGAAGGGCCGCCTGTTTACCTTCCATGACGCACTTGAACATGGCCCGGAAACAAAGCTCGGTTTTTCCAAAACCCACGTCGCCGCAAAGGAGGCGGTCCATGACCTTGTCGCTTTCCATGTCGGCCTTGATCTCCTGGAGGACCCGGACCTGGTCCTCGGTCTCCTCATAGGGGAAGGCGGCTTCGAATTCGGCCTGCCAGGGTGTATCGGCGGCGTAGACATGGCCCTTGATGGCCCGGCGCTCGGCATAAAGGCTGGTGATATCAGTCACCAGTTTTTTAATGGAGGCCCGGGCCCTTTCCTTTTGCCGCTGCCACTCCACCCCACCCAGCTTGGACAGCTTGGGCGCCTTGTCCCCGACCGGAATATAGGGGGTCAAAAGGTCCACCCGGTCGACCGGCAGGTGGAGGAGACCGTCCCGGTAGGAGACGGTCAGGTAGTCCCGTTCCCCGTCACTGGTGGCGATCATTTCTGTCCCCAGGTATTCACCGACCCCATAGTCCTCGTGGACGACCAGGGAACCGGGCGTCAGGTCCTTGAAGAAGACCTCCCGCTTTGACCGCCGCCTGGTCTGCCGCTTGAGCCGGCTGATGCCAAAAAGGTCACCGCTGCCCGCCACCAGGATGGACTCATCCGGGAAGATAAAGCCCCGACTCAAGTCCCGGGTCATTACATAGGGGGTGAAGATATCCCGCTCGGCCAGGAAGGCTGACAGGGACTGGGCCCTTTCATCCGAACCGGTATAGAGGAGAGCGGCCCCTTGCTTGTCCTGGATCTTGAGCATCTGGTCAGCCAGTCTGTCCGGCTTATTTTTGTAACTATCCGAAAGACGGGCCCGGAAGGCAAGGGGTAAGGCCGAGGGCAGACCATTGCCTGAATGGGGCAGGTCCACCAGGGCCAGGAAAGATTGCTTCTGATCAATCAAACGGAAAAGGTCAGCCGGTGTCAGCTGGCAGTCCATGGAAAGGGGCAGGGCCTCCCCCCTTTCCAGATAGCCGGTCAGACGATTGGCAAAGCCGGCATGGGCCGCATCCATCCGCCGGGAGAAGGTCAGGGGTTCATCCAGGAAATAAAGGGTCTGCCCTCCAGGCAGGTAATCCAGGATGGTCGTTTGGGAGGACTCGAAAAGAGGCAGCCAGCGGTCCAGGGCCGGAAAGAAAATCCGCTGGTCCAATCTTTCCCGGTCCCCCTCCAAGGATCCTTTCAAATGGGTCCGCTCCCGATGTCCCAAGCCAGGGGTCAGCTGGTCCAGTTCCTGATCCAGGAGGGCTTGGATCCGCAGGGCCGTCTCTTCCCACTCGGCTTCCAGAAGGGGGAGCTCGCGGGCGGGGGGCAGGTCAACTGCCTCCAAGACGGCCGAAGAGCGCTGGCTGTCGGGGTCCAGGATTTTCAGTTCATCCACTTGGATATCAAAGAAAGACAGGCGGACAGCCCGGGGCTTACCCTCCAGTTGACCGGCTGCCCAGACGTCCAGGATATCGCCCCGCCGGGCGTACTGGCCGGGACTGTCCACCTGGGGAACACGCTCATAGCCGGAGGCCAGGAGTTTTCTTTCCAGAAGCTGGGGATCCAGCTCCTGCCCCCGGGCCAGGTGGATGGAAAAAGATCCGAAAATGCCCGGCAGCCTCAATCGCTGCAAGGCGGCATCCGCTGGCAGGATCAGGACCTGATAGTCCCCGGCCAGGAGCCTGGCCATAACCGCCGCTCTTTCCAGTTCCAGCTGGCGGTTGACAGCCCGCACGTCGGTCAGGGAAAGCTCACGGCCGTGGAAGGTCAAAAGGCCCTCTTCCTCCATGAAGGCTGACAACTCCTGGGCCAGGGCCCTTGCCCTGGCTTCGTCGGGCACCAGAACCACCCCAGGTCGGCCGGTCACTTCCAGGAGGCTGGCGATGAGGAAGGACTTGGCCGGATCGGGTAGTCCGGTCAGATTGGCCTGGCCCCCCTCTTCAATCCGGCTCAACAGCGCCTTACCGGTCCTTGAGTCAAGAAGTTTACGGGCGGCCTCTCCCAGGATGCCGCCAGGTCGATTGTCTTGGTCAGTCGCCAAAAGCAAGGCCATTATCCTTTTTTGTTATAGGCTTCCTGGGCGGCTTGAAGCTGCCCGCTGATAATCAATTCCACCGCCTGGCAGGCATCTTCTATGGCCAGATCCAGTTGAGCTGTCGCCTGGCTGGGAATTTTTGACAGGACAAAATCGATAATATCACCCGGGGGCGGGGGGCCAATTCCGATGCGGATGCGAAGAAAACGGTCATTTTTCAAATGATTGAGGATGGACTTCATCCCCTTGTGGCTGCCTCCGCTCCCCTGGTCCCGGATCCGGATCCGCCCCAGAGGCAGATCAAAATCATCATAGAGAATGATGATGCGGCTGACAGGTATCTTTTCAAAGGCCATGGCCCGGACCAGGCTCTCGCCTGACAGGTTCATATAGGTGTTGGGCTGTAAAAGCCTGACCCTTGTGCCCTGGATCAGACCGTCCCCGGTCAGGCCCCGAAAACGCCGTCTTTTGACAGAGATGCCATGGCTTTGGGCCAGGCGGTCAACCGCCATCCGGCCCACATTGTGCCAGGTCCTGTCGTAGGTCTTGCCCGGATTGCCCAAGCCGACTACCAGCCATGAATCCCTAGCCATCCAGGGCCTCCTCCCCGGCAAAAAGCGTCAGCTGCCGGCCACTTCTGTCCGCCATCAGGTCCCTGTCCCGGTTGAGGGGATCCTTGCAATAAAGGGGCCGGGATACCTGGTAACGGGCGGATACAGTCAGGCAATAATCCTGGTCGGCAGAGGCGCCAAGGCTTTGCAGATAACCCGACACCACCCGGTGGGCGATTTGGGGCAGATTATTTTCCTGGGACAGGTGGGAGAGGGCCAGGGCCTTGGTCCCCTGGCGGATCAGCCAGGCTGCTGCCATGCCGGCTTCTTCATTGGATAAATGCCCCCTGGCGCTGGAAATCCTGTCCTTGAGATGGCGGGGGTAACTGCCATTCTCCAGCATCTGGGGGTCAAAATTGGACTCCAGATGGACCAGGCGACAGCCGGTCAAGGCCTCCCTGACCTCCTGGGAAAAATAACCCAGGTCGGTCGCGATCCCAATGTCGCCCTCCCCCGTCCGGATGCGGAAGCCGACCGGATCATGGGCGTCATGGGGGATGGAAAAGGCCTCAATCTCTGTATCCTTGACATGGAAAGGCTTTCCTGCTTCGATCAAATGAATCAAGGAATCGGGCAGGGGTCCCAGGGCAGGGCCCAGGGCTTCAAAGGTCTTCCGGGTCAGATAGAGGGGAATCTTGTGGCGGCGCATGACCACGCCAATACCTGAACAGTGATCAATATGCTCATGGGTCAGCAAAAGGGCGTCCACCTGGCAGGGCGATTGGCCGATGGCTTCCAGGGCCAGGGCAAACTGGCGTCCGGACATACCACAGTCAACCGCAATGCCGGCTGACTCTGTCCTGACAAAAGTCGAATTCCCCGAGGAACCCGATCGCAAGGAAACTGAAAAAGTGTTCATGGCTTCAGGACTCTGCGCGTTGGATATTGGCCCCTAGTCTGGTCAGCTTGTCCACAAAGTGCTCATAGCCACGCTCAATCCGGTCGATATCCAGGACCTCGGTCGTCCCCTGGGCGGCCAAACCCGCCATGACCAAGGCGGCGCCGGCTCTCAGGTCGCGGGCAGTCACCCGGGATCCGGTCAGTTGGGAGTTGCCCTGGACAACAGCCAATCTACCTGAGGTAATGATATTGGCTCCCATCATGCGGAGGGCATCCACATACTGAAAACGGTTTTCCCAGACATTCTCAATCATCCGGCCCGTGCCTTCAGCCGCACAAAGGAGGACGGTGGCCTGAGGTTGGAGGTCAGTGGGAAAGCCCGGATAGGGCATGGTCTTGAAACTGGCAGCCTGCAGGCTGTCCGACTCTTTCATGAGACAACGGATACTGTCTTCACCCTCTTCCACGGTCACGCCCATCTCAATCAGCTTGGCCGTCAAGGGTTCCATATGCTTGGGGATAACTCCCTGTACCGTGATGTCCCCCCTGGTCAAGGGGGCCAGGATCATGTAGGTGCCCGCCTCGATCTGGTCGGGGATGACCGTATATTCCTGGTTGGCCGGCAGGGTGGGCCGACCGTTGATCCGGATGACATCGGTACCGGCTCCCCTGACATCTGCCCCCATGGCGTTGAGGAAGTTGGCCACATCGACGATATGGGGCTCTCTGGCCGCATTGTCAATCACCGTTTTTCCCCTGGCCTTGACGGCTGCCAACATGATGTTGACGGTGGCACCCACGCTGACAGTATCCAGGAAGATACCGCCCCCGGTCAGAGCCTCTGCCTGGCAGGAGACGATGCCGTGCCCCAGCTCAGTCTTGGCCCCCAGGGCCTGGAAACCCTTAAGATGCAGATCAATGGGCCTTGAACCGAAGTCACAGCCGCCGGGCATGCGAAGGGCTACCTTGCCAAAACGGCCCAGGAGGGCACCCAGGAGATAATAGGAACCCCTCAGTTGGGTCACCCGGTCATGGAGGACTTCATGGGTATTGATGGTCCGGGCGTCCAGGCGGACTTTTCCCGGCTCCAGGTATTCGACGGTAGCGCCGATATCGCTGAATATTTGAAGCAGGACATCTATATCGCTGATAGCAGGCAGGTTGTCAATGATGCAGGGGCCGTCAATGACCATGGCGGCAGCCAGAACCGCCAGGGAGGCGTTCTTTGAACCCCCGATTTTAACTTTTCCCTTCAGGGCTTTTCCACCCTTAATAATATAACTGCCCAAGTGAACCTCTTTTCAGTTTGCCGGTGTGATATCCATACTATTGTTAACTTTTTCGTCGATTATTTCAAGGAGTGTCCTCAGGTCAAAGAGACCGTCACTTCCCCCCTCTCCGCCTGCCCAGTCACGGAGAGTGGCAGCCGCCGCCAAACGGATGGCTTCCTTGGGTTTTTCCTTGCGGGACAGGTCCAGGAGGGTGGCGCGCAGGAGGCGGGCCGCACTGGGGAAGAAGACCGTAAACTGGCTGCCCTTGCCCAATTCGCTCTCGGCTTCGATCCGGCCCTGGTGCATCCGGGCCAACTCCAGGGCTATGGGCAAGCCAAGGCCGGTCCCTCCGAATTGCCGGGATCCGGTCTTGTCAACCCGGTAGAAGCGTTGGAAGATATTGTCCAGTTCATTTTGTGAAATCCCTATGCCATTGTCCTTGACCTTGACATAGACATCGTCGACCACTGAGCCGACGTAGATCTCCA
Source organism: uncultured Mageeibacillus sp. (assembly GCA_964553675.1). Lineage (GTDB taxonomy): Bacteria > Bacillota > Clostridia > Saccharofermentanales > DTU023 > UBA4923. The sequence continues at coordinate 29,560 of CAZKLG010000014.1, forward strand.
CCCGTCCGCCCAGATCGCTATAGCGGATGGCATTGACAATGAGATTGGAGAGAATGCGTTCAACCGAAGTCCGGTCAGCAAAAAGAGCTGGTTCCCGGGTCAGGGAATAAAACTCGATCCTGACGTCCCGGGCCGATGCGTGTTCAGCCAGGCGATCGCTCATCTGGCGGGCACACTTGGCCAGGTCAAAGACAAAGGCCCGAAGATGGATGCCGGAGCTGTCCAGGCTGGATAAAAGGAGGAGGTCGGCGATCAGCTCCTCCATCCTGACCGAGTCATCGTAGATCCTTTGGATATCCGTCCGGATTGCCCCCCGGTCCTTTTCATCCAGTCCCCAGTCAAGCAGGGTCTCTGAATAGGATTTCATGGTAGTCAGGGGGGTCTTCAGCTCATGGGATACATTGGCGACAAAGGCCTTGCGCCTTTCCTCCTGACGCATGATCCCTGTAAAATCCTGGGCGGTGATGACGTGGCCTCCGAAACGGCTTCCCTCTCCGCTCAGGGCATGATGCTGGCAGACCAGGCGGAGATGGCGGCCGGACAGGTTGATGTCCCCTGAGATCTCGTCGCCTCCCAGGTGATAGGCAGCCCGCATGCCGTTCTCCGTTCCGAAGCGGTCAAGAAAATCGGTCAGACGGTCGGGAATCAGGCCAAAGAGTTCTTCGGCTACCGGATTGGTGGCAATCAGTCGGTCATCACTGCCATAGGCCACGATCCCCACATCAAGGGAGGCCAGGATGGCCTGGGATTCCGACCGCTCGTTGGCAATCCGCCGCATGGTCCGCATCATATCCTGGTTCTCGCGGCGGCGACCCCGCCGATTGTTCCAAAACATGGCAGGGATAATGATCAGGGCCGTTAAGGCCGAAGAGAGCATGACCCATTGAAAGTTTGTCATCCAATATTTTCCGTTTTTGCGTCCCCTTGGTCGCGGCTGAAATAGTAACCGACGCCTCTTTTGGTCAGGATATAACGGAATCGTTCGGGATCGGGTTCGATCTTTTCCCGGGCCCGGCGGACAGTCACATCCACCGTCCGGACATCCCCGTAGTATTCATAATCCCAGACATTTTCCAAAAGTTCCTCACGGGTGAAGACCTGACCGGCATGGCTGGCCAGGAAACGGACCAATTCGTATTCCCTCAGTGTCAAATCCACCGCCTGACCATCCAGGGTCACCTGGTAGGCATTCTGGTCAATCACAATACCCCCGATACGGATAATGGCCTGGGGTTGGCCCAAGCGCTCTTCCTGGATGCTGACCCGGCGCAGCTGGGCTTTGACACGGGCCAGGACCTCTCTGACGCTGAAGGGTTTGGTGATGTAATCATCGGCCCCCAGCTCCAGGCCCAGGACCTTGTCGATCTCCTCACTCTTGGCGGTCAGCATGATGATGGGAACGGTCGATTCCTGGCGGATCCTTTTACAGACATCAAATCCATCCAGACCGGGCAGCATGCAATCCAGGAGAATAAGGTCAGGTTTCCGGCTCAAAGTAACCCGCAGGGCCTCCTCGCCATCGTAGGCGGCCAGGACCTTATAGCCTTCGCGCTCCAGATTGGAACGCAGCACATTGACGATATTGGGTTCATCATCAACGACAAGTATTCGCATGCTCATCTTTATTCTCCTCAGTCTTGGAAGTCTGATCAGAGGTCAAGCTCCGACAAGGCTTCCCTATCGGCGATCAGGGTCGCTTCTGGATGCAGTTGAAGTATGGAAGCAGGCAGGCGGGGTGTGACCGGCCCCCTGCAGGTCTGGGCGATGGCCCTGGCCTTGGCCTTGCCGCAGGCCAGGAGCAGAATCCGCTTGGAACTCATGATCCCCCGCATACCGACGGTAATGGCTTCCGTGGGCACCTCCTGACGGTTGTCAAAGAAGCGCTGATTGGAATTAATGGTGTCCTCGGTCAGGGTCACCCGGTGGGTTTGGGCCGTAAAGAAATCGGCCGGTTCATTGAAGGCGATATGGCCATTGGTCCCGATGCCCAGGACTTGCAGATCGGGAAAACCCAGTGACTCAAAGAGTTTATCGTAGTCCTGGCATTCCTGCCCGATATCGGCCGCCATGCCGTTGGGCAGGTGAACCTTATGAGGGGGAATGGCCACCAGATCAGTGAAATGCCTTCTCATGTACATGCGGTAGCTTTGAGGGTGGGTTTCCTCCAGGCCGATGTACTCATCGGGATTGACTGTTTCCACCCCTGAAAAGTCCAGGCCTTCCTCTGCCCACATACGGGCCAGCTCTTTATAGGCGCCAAGGGGGGTGGAACCGGAGGCCAGGCCCAGAATGGCCCGGGGGTTGATCCTGACCAGGGCTGCTATGATCCGGGCCGCTTCAAGACTCATTTCTCTTTCATTTGAAACAGAGATAATTTTCATACAACCATCCGGCGTCTGCCCTTCCAATCAGGAAATAAGCGGACAGGACGCTCTCTTTCTTTAAATTAGGAAACAGGACCGGCAGCCTGGCTGCCGGTCCCCAGGCTATCAGTCAAAAAGTGGTTTGGCCAGGGCCTGACCCTTGCGATAGCGGACCGCGATCTGCCGGTCGTCGCCAGCAAAGATAAATTTTTGCAGGCGTTCGAAAAGTGACAAGGGCCGATAGCGGGTGAAAGCGCTGTCGTCGATGACCAGGGCATCGAAGGAATAGCCGGGCAGGAAGGCCCCTGTTTTCCCGAAGAAGGCGCCGCCCCCGGCTGTGGCCATATGGAAGGCCTCGGCAAAACTGATGGTCCGGTAGGCGTGGTCGGTCTGGAACCAAAGGAGACGGGACAAGCGCATGGCGGACTCGATGGCGTGGCCGATAAAGAGGCGGTTGCCACCTCCGATGTCCGATCCCAGGCCGACACGGAGGCCGGCATCCAGCATTTCACCGGCCGGCATGATACCTGAGGCCAGGTTGGCATTGGAATCGGGGCAATGAGCGATCATGACGTCTTTATCTGCGAACATCTTCATCTCTTCTTCTGTATTGTGGATACAGTGGGCCATGATGGTCCGCCCCTGGGGCAGGAGATTAAAGTCTTCATAGACAGACAGGTAGTCACGGGATTGGGGGAAGAGCTCTTTGACCCAGGCAATCTCCCCAAAGTTTTCATTGACATGGGACTGGACCGGCAGATCCAGTTCCTGGCACTTTTGCCCCAGCCAGCTCATGAGCTCATCACTGCAAGAGGGGGCAAAGCGGGGGGTCAAGATGGGCAGGACATCCTTGTCGGCATAGGCTTTGGCCTCCTCCAGGAAGCGCAAAGTCTCTTCCATGGATTCCTCTGTCGTCTCCTCCAGGGCTTCAACACTGTTGCGGTCCATATTGACCTTGCCCACATAGGCTGACAGGCCGGCCTGGGCCAGTTTATCCATGAGTTGGAGGCTGGCATCCGTATGCAGGCTGGAATAAATGGCACAGTGCAGGGTGCCGGCGGCCCACAGGTCCCGGGCCACATCCTTGAAAACCACTTCGCCATAGGCAGGGTCCTTGAAACGGGACTCCTCGGGGAAGGTGTAATCATTGAGCCAGGGCAGCAATTCCTTGTCATAGCCCAGGCCCCGGGTCACATACTGGACCGCGTGCAGGTGGACATCGGCAAAGCCGGGGATGATCAATTTCCCCCTATGATCCAATACCTCCAGATCAGACGCCCCCTTGGGAGCATCCTCATAGATTTCACTGATACGCCCATCCTCCACCAGGATCGTGGCATCCTCATGAAGGACCAATTGATCAGGCTTGGGGCTTGAAATAAAGTCTCCCTTGACCAGATAAGCTTTCTTAGACATCGCATAACCTCCTAACCATCAAGGAAACAGGAAGAGACGCCAGAAACATCGATCAGACAAGCGTCTTTCACAACTTCCTCGCTTAGTATACAGGAAGCGGGCGGAGGACATGAGCCCCTTAGTGCTTATTAACCAGAAATAGCAGGATCATCCTGGTCTGCAAACAAGCGGATAGCCAGGGAGAGCAGGCGGATGAAGCGGTCCTTGACCCGGGCTGCTGTCGCCACCACTTCCGCATGGTCCAGGGGCTGGTCCAGGACGCCGGCGGCCATGTTGGTAATGCAGGAAATCCCCAGGACATTGAGGCCCGCGTGGCAGGCCACCAGGGCTTCCGGCACCGTGGACATGCCCACGGCATCGGCCCCGAATCCCCGCATCATCCGGATCTCCGCCGGGGTCTCATAGTTGGGCCCTGAGTACATGACGTAGACTCCTTCCTCCAGGTCAATTCCCTCCCGCCGGGCCTCCTCTTTCAGCTTGTCCCTCATGGTCCGGCTGTAGATATCACTCATGTCCGGAAAACGGGGGCCAAAGCTTTCCAGGTTGGATCCAATCAAGGGGTTTTGGCCCGAGTAGTTGATGTGGTCAGAGATCAGCATGAGAGCGCCCTGGGAGAAGTTGAGGTTGACCCCGCCGGCCGCATTGGTCAGGAGAATGGTCTTGACCCCCAGCCGGGCCATGACCCGGACCGGTATGGTAATGACCTGCTGGGATTGACCTTCATAATAGTGGACCCGCCCGCTCAGGGCGACCAGCAAGCGACCCTGGTGGCGGCCCACGACCAGGGACCCGGCATGACCCTCCACGGTGGGCAGGGGAAAACCCGGAATCTCCCCGAAGGGGATGACAATTTTCTCGTCCAGGCTGTGGGCAAAGTCACCCAGGCCACTGCCCAGAATCAGGCCCATGGAAGGGGTCCCCTCTATCCTGCTTTTAATATAGTCAGTGGCCGATTCAATCCGCTCCAAAATCGTTTTCATGGTCAATACCTCCTTAGCTCTAGAGCTGATTCTACCATCCTGCCGGCCGGATCAAAAGCCGGGCCTGATTTGCCCTGTGCTAAAATGACTCCATGAGTTTATGGACTTTTTTCCTGACGATTTTCAAGATCTCCAGCATCACTTTCGGGGGCGGCTACACCATTGTCCCCGTCATCCGTGATGAGTTTGTCTGTAAACGTTGTCTCTTGTCAGATGAAGAAATGCTGGACCTGATCGCCCTCTCGCAATCCGCTCCGGGCCCCATCACCGTCAGCACGGCCCTCTTGACCGGCTACAAACTCAAGGGCCGGACGGGGGCTATTATCGGTGTCCTGGCCGCCATCCTGCCGCCCTTACTGATTATTTCCCTGCTTTTTTATTTTTACGAGGCTTTCGCCGCTAATGTCTGGGTCAGGGCCGTCCTGCGCGGTATGAGCGGGGCCATCTCTGCCGTCATGATCCTGGCTGTCTATGAACTGGCCCGGGCCTGCCTCTACAAACACAAATTTTTCTCCCTGGGCCTCATGATCCTGACCTTCATCACCGGCCTTGTCACCTCCATCAATGTAGGCCTGATCATTCTGGCCCTGGGCCTGGTGGGCATCCTGGCCTTTACCTTCATACCTGAGGAGAAAATTCCATGATATTCTGGAAACTTTTCCTGGCTTTTCTGGAGGTGGGTGCCCTGGCTTTTGGTGGGGGCTATGCAGCCCTGCCCCTGATCGAGGGAGTGGTCGTCAACCGTTATCAGTGGATGACTTTGAAGGAAATGACCGACATCATTGCCATTTCCCAGGTAACCCCCGGACCCATCGCCCTCAACGCGGCCACCTTTGTCGGCACCCGGGTGGCAGGGGTGCCCGGCGCCATTGTCGCCACCCTGGCTGCTGTCCTCCCCCAGACTGTCTTTTTACTCTTCTTGGGCTGGTTCCTCTTTTACGGGGGCAGGATTACCCTCTTCAACCGGGCTTTAAAGGGACTCCGTCCGGGTGTATCAGGCCTGATCGCCCTGGCTGCCCTGTCCATGTTCATGTCCTCCCTCTTTGTCTCCACCTCACCCCTGGTCCTGGACCCCCTGGCCATCTCGGCCTTCCTGGCTGTTTTTCTCCTCCGCCTCAAGAAGGTCGACCTCCTCAAGCTGATTCTGGCAGGCGCCGGCATCGGCCTGGTCGGCGGCCTGGTCGAAACACTTTTGGCAGGCCGGCTTTAAAGACAGAGGGCTTCCGCCAGATGACAGAAGATGTCAGCCGCCTGGCAGACATGATCAAGGGAGACTGACTCTGCGGCTGAATGATTGAGCCGGCCATCCCCCGGACCGTAGACCAGGCTGGGAATCCCCAGATCGTTGACCAGAAAATCCATGTCGTAGTAACAGGAGGCAAAGGCCTTGTCCAGTTTATCCAGTCCGCTTTTGGCTGCCGCCGCTTCAAGCAGAGCAAAGAGGGGACTGTCCGCAGGCGTCAGGGTGGGATTGAGGCCCCGTTCAATGATGGGGGGCCAGGACCAGTCGGGCCGGGCAACTTCCAAATGGGCCTTAAGGCCGGGATCAGTCAGGCGGGCCTGATCCAGGACGGCCTCAATTTCCTGGATGACAAGTGCCTTGTCTTCACCCGGCACCGTCCGCCGGTCCATCCAGATCAGGGCCTGGTGGGGGACATTATTGTAGCCGGTCCCCGCTTCCATGATGCTGACACACAAGGAAGCGGTCACCTGGCCCAGGTCTCCCAAATCCAGGGGTTGGTAGTCGAGGGCAAAAAGACCTTCCAGGATGGGCAGGGCCTTTTGGATGGCATTGACACCCTGGGAAGCGGAGCCGGCATGGGCCGTCTTGCCTTCCACCCGGATGCGCAAGGGAATGCTGCCCCGGCAGCCGAATTCCACCTTGTGGAGATGGGTCGGCTCAGTCACAATAGCGTAATCAGCCTGGATGCCGCTTTCAACCAGGGCATAAGAACCCCGATGCTCGGACTCTTCATCGACGACAGCGGCCAGGCAAAGGGAACGTTTCATGGGGCGGCCCAGCCTCTTCATGGCCATGAGAGCGGCCAGGGCGGCCACCAGGCCTCCCTTTTGATCCACCGAGCCCCGGCCCCAAAGCAGGCCATCCCGGATCTTGACATCGAAGGCCTGGGGCATATCCAGGGCGGGAACGGTATCGTAGTGGCCATGAAGGAGGAGACCGTGTTTGCCGGACAGATAGGAATCAGTCCCCCAGCTGATCAGGATATTCTCCCGCCGGTCAGCCACCGGCTGGATATCCACCGTCAAGCCCTCTTCCCTGGCCATGTCTGCCAGGAGTAAACCGCATTCATACTCATGGCCAAAGATACTTTGGCAGGCTACCAAGCGCTCCAGCTGATCCCGGATTTTAAAGGGGGAGATCAAGCCCCTCTGGCCGACATAATGCCCCTCGAAGGCGGGTTGATAACTTTCCATGACAGACTCCTTTCAGCGACAGGCCCAAGCCTCATGTTATCATCAGGAGGGTCCCCGGGACCTGCTAAGGGGAGGTTTTCATGCATCAAGAAGCCAATCAGGGAGAAGTCATCCAGCTTTGCCAGCAATTGATCCAGGCTCAAAGCCTGTCGGGCCAGGAAAAGCAAGTCATTGATCGTTTGGCGGCCTTCTTCTCCAGCAAGGGCATAGAGCATCTTACCGTGGACGGCTACGGCAGCCTGATGGCCCGGATCCCCGGCAAGCGGCCCGGTCCCACCCTTCTCTTTGATGGCCATGTGGACACGGTGCCTGTCCCCGACCCCCAAGCCTGGACCCGACCCCCTTTTGAAGGTCAGATAGACCAGGGCCGTCTTTATGGGCGGGGTGCCTCCGATATGAAGGGAGCCGTCAGCGCCATGGCGGTGGCGGCAGCTCATTTTCTCCAGGAAACCGAAGGGGATTTTGCAGGCACCCTGATCATCGCCGGGGTGGTCCAGGAAGAAGTCTTCGAGGGGGTGGCCGCCCGCTCCATTTCCGAGGCCTGCCAACCCGACCTGGTCATCATCGGTGAAGCAACTGAGCTCAATCTCAATATCGGCCAGCGGGGCAGGGCCGAAATCAAGCTGGAGACCTTTGGGGTCCCCGCCCACTCGGCCAATCCCGAAAAAGGTGTCAATGCCGTCTATTTGATGACCGATGTGATTAAAGAGATGGCCAAAATCAAGCCGCCCCAGGACCCTTATCTGGGACCGGGCATCCTGGAATTGACCGACATCAAGTCCAGCCCCTATCCGGGAGCCTCGGTTGTCCCCTCCCATTGCCTGGTCACCTACGACCGGCGACTCCTGCCGGAGGAGACAGAGGTCTCAGTCATGGAAGCCCTATGCCAAGCCCTGGAAAATGTTGATCTTCCCGACCCCCGGGCCTCCCTCCAAGCCTCCTTTGCCCTGGGCAAGGAGACCTGCTATACCGGCCAGGTCATGGAAGCCCAGCGTTTCTTCCCCGGCTGGCGCTTCGACCAGGACCAATGGTTTGTCACCCAGGCCCAGGAGGGACTCCAGCAGGCCGGACTTTCGGCCCCCCTCTCCCATTACAACTTTTGCACCAATGGCAGCCATTATGCAGGTGAAGCCGGCATCCCCACCCTGGGCTTTGGTCCTTCCCTGGAATCCCTGGCCCATACCATCGATGAGTACATCGAAATTGAGCAACTCATGGCGGCCTACAAGGGTTATTTGGCCCTTATGAGAGCCTTCTTGAAGTAATTTCTACAAAGAGAGGCTCCCTTCATCAAGCTTCGCTAGCAGGCAGAATTTGGTTTGCTAAAGAAAGAATCCAGAGTATGCCTTGGTAGCCAGACTCAAAGCAATCCTATGGCGTTAATTTCTTTTTCCAGCTCCTTCATACGATCCATCAATAGCTCGAAGGAAGGATACTCTCCGAATAACATATTCTTCATATGTTCGTAATCCCTTCGAAGTGTAGCCATACCAAGTGTTGAAGGAATCAATCGCACGCTACCCGGCTTAGCCAACTTGTAATGCGCGGAAGCAGAAGGATAGAAGCGATCTTTGAAGCTGACGACTTGCTTTAACAAGTCGAGTTTGGCCAAGGCTGATACCCCGACCGGTGACATACATATGCAATAGACATCATAGTAATGCCTGGAATAGCGGGCTGGTATCTTGCCATCAGCACGAAAAGACTCTTTATGTAAAATCGTCACTTTCTCCCAGAAAGTCCGCTCTGGAGTAACCGCTAATACGCGGGTTGATGGCTTTTCGAAAACCAAAGGGTATTCTTGGGCGGCATAAGGTGAAATAGAAGATTCCTCTATCTCAGTCCATGAAGCCAGCGCTCCGATTTCGATGCGGACCACTGGTAGAATCGAAATGTCACTAAAGGTACGAGGATAAGCAAAACAGACAGTGTTGGGGTCGCTTTCGTCAATAAACAAGGAAAATCCCTGATCCAATAGGTTGGCGAAATCTTCTTCCAGCACAGGCAAAACTTGATCACGGATAAATCGCCCGGTCCTGGCATTAGCCTCCTTGTTGAACTTATCTTGCTTGTTGCGGCTTCGCTCGGCCCAGGGTTCGTCCTTCTCGTAACCAAGCAACTGCCAGTCCAAAATAATGTCAATGTCTTCAGAGAAACGCTGAATCAGGCTATAGCATTTGAAAGACTGGTCCCACCTTTAAAAGCCAAATGCTTGCCCAAAGAAGAAATATCAAAGAGATAATTCAAGATCCAAGATACCCACAGATCCTTCTCAATGACCGCCTCAGTCACGCCCTTTTTCGCTGCTGTATTGACGATCAATATTTCTCGATCCTTTGACGGCAGCCTAGCCACTTCGTTCAACTTCCAGTTTCCTCCTGACAGATGGTCTTTGCAATCTCATAAATCCATCTTGTCCCATATTGAGTCTCCTGAAGCAGGAAAAGTTTCTCTTTCTCCGTCAATATACGTCCTAATTTGTCAATCGTATTATCATTGATATTGTCCTGCCCCAGTGCCCGGAGCGCCTGAATTACGAGCGCCGACTGGTAGGAAATCCCTGTGATGTTCTTATTACTTGTGTGTTTGAATCTAAGCTTTCTGTGACCTATCTCATATTCACGATAGGGCCCATCGCTTGCATACTGCCAGAGGCCGGGCACTTGCGCAGACAAACCTAATGCATTCAAAGCCGTATCGCCACCAGGGACAATGGTCCATCCGAAATTTCTGGCAATGGCTTCTGCAATGTACTCCATCCTAGGTGCCAGCTCTTCATCAAGGAAGCTACTATATTGAGGCAGATCATATACCCCCTGAATGATACGGCGAATCTTATCATCTTGGGCCAATCTTGACAGCGCTTTATTGACCGCGGGCGCCCCTGCAATATCCAAAAAGTCCGCTGTAATAAATACCTGGTTAACCGGCGCCTGTCTAATCCGATTTTCGATCTGTTTCATATAGTTTTGTCTGCTCATGTCATCACCTAGTCAGAATTATTATATTATATTTCTGACCAATCTACGAATGGATGACGGCAAAACGTATGGATTTTTAATGGATGTAAAGCGTCAATTTTTTGCCAAGGCCCTCTGCGACTTTAATCAGGAAATCCAGTGAAGGATTATACTCCCACTTTCCAGTCGGGGTATGTTTGATTTTTGGTTCCGATCCTTTCCGCTAACTGAGCTTGGGTTATCCCTTGTTCAAGAGGCTCCGAAATTCTGTCTTCACTTCATCGATTGGACAGATGCTATAATCGCAAAAAAAATGCCAGGCTTTCGCCTGGCATGGAATGAACAGATCTCTATTTTCTACCCTTTCTTGTCTTAGTATCTCCCCTAGCTGATAAAGAGGGTGAACTGGGATTTGTCCGCGTCGTTCAGCATGGAAGCGACACCTCCGATGTGAACCCCCTCGATCAACTCTTCCTGCTTGAGGCCCATGACATCCATGGTCATCTGGCAGGCGGTCAGCTCGATATCGGGATTGGCGGCTGCTTCCTTGACCAGGGCTTCCAGGGAGGTAATCCCCTTGTCCTTCATGACCTTGCGCATCATCTTGGGAGCCATGCCCATCATATTCATCTGGGACAGGGTCATGCCCTTGGTGCCACGCGGGATCATGCCGGTGAACATCTTGTCCATGAAGCTCTTCTTGACCGGGACCTTGAAGTCTTTTCTCAGGGTGGAAAGTCCCCAGAAGGTGAAGAACATATGGACCTTGTCACCCATGGCGACAGCCCCCAGGGCGATGATGAAGGCGGCCATGACCTTGTCAAAGCTGCCTGAGAAAACAATGATGGTCTTGTCCTTGCCCTTGGGATCACCGCTGGCAACAAAGCCCGCTTCCCGGGGGACTTCCAGCTGCCTCTCCCCGCCTTTACGGACGGTGGCCCGGTAGGAGCCGGCCGCTTCAGAGGTCTCCAGGACCTGGTTGCCTGTCTTTTCAGCCCAGCTTCCGATGTCCCGGGTAAAACCCGGATCGGTGGCGGTGATCTCCACCACTTCCCCTTCTTCCATCTCCCTGATATACTTGCCCACCTCCACGATAGGGCCGGGACAACTCATGCCTGACACGTCAAGCTTGTAGATTGTCGATTCTTTCAGATCGGCCGGTTCCGGCCCCTTTCTGCCTTCTTGCATCTTTGCGGTCCCTTTCTGGATGCTGGCCATGAAATAGCCACCTCCCTGGCCCTTGTTGAGCAGGGTGTTGCCTGTGTTTTCGGCCCAGCTTTCAATGTCCTTGAGAAAACCCGGGTCCGTGGCCCTGACCTGGATAACCTGGCCCTCTTCCAGTTCCTTGACGGCCTTGCCTACCTCCACGATAGGGCCGGGACAACTCATGCCGCAGACGTCAAGAAGTTCCAGGGGCGGAGGCGAATCAAGGGGGGGCTGAGCGGCTGGCTGGGAGGCTGACATGTCCGCCCCCTGGCCGGTCGGTGCCTCCACAAGTGCCGTGTAAGTCCGGATACCGCCCATGAGGTTATAGACCTTGAAGCCGGATTGCTTGAGCATCCTCTCAGCCACATAGCCCCTGAGGCCAACCGCACAAAAGGTCAGATAGGTTTTTTCCTTGTCCAGCTCATCCAGGCGGCCCCGAAGTTCACTGAGCGGAATGGTCAGGGAACCGGGGATGGTGCCCAGCTCCACCTCGGCATCTTCCCGGATATCCAGGAGGGTATAGGGGTCAGGATTATCCAGGTATTCCTGGACAGTGACCGGATCAGAGAGGCCGGCCAGGATATTTTCTGCCACAAAGCCTGCGAAGTTGACCGCATCCTTGGCGGCTCCATAGGGAGGCGCATAGGCCAGCTCCAGCTCTGCCAGATCCCGGACCCTGCCTTTGAAGTGCATGGCTGTGGCGATGACATCAATCCGTTTGTCCACGCCGGCATAGCCCACAATCTGGGCTCCCAGGATCAGGCCCTCCTTGTCAAAAATAAGCTTGACCACCATGGGCAGGGCACCCGGATAATAGGTGACATGGTTCATGGGGTGGATGATGGTGTAATAGTAGTCCCGGCCGTAGACCAGGCCCTGACGGGCCAGCTGCTTTTCATTCATGCCCACTGAGGCGGCCGTCATGTCAAAGACCTTGGCGACGCTGGTGCCGATGGTGCCACGATAAGGCTCCACTGTCTCCCCCGCCAGGATGTTGGCACAGACAAAACGTCCCTGGCGGTTGGCTGGCCCGGCCAGGGGAATGGCGGTCCGGCCGCCGAAGATGGGTTCATCCACCTCCACCACATCGCCCACGGCGTAGATATCCGGGTCTGTGGTCTGCATGGCCTCATTGACGGCAATATGGCCCCTGGGGCCAAGGTCCAGGCCAGCGTCAAGGGCCAGGGCATTGTTGGGCCGGACCCCGATGCAAAGGAGGGTCATGTCGCTGGCAATGACCGAACCGTCACTCAAGG
>CAZKLG010000015.1:0-37931 GCA_964553675.1 uncultured Mageeibacillus sp.
CCCCGGCCGATCAGGTCCCGGGCCACTGCCCATTCGGTCTGCCAACCCTTGTCATGGGCTGTCGGTCCCTTGGCCTTCTTAAAATCAAAGGAGGAAAGAAAGGACTTGCGATGGAGGGGGCAGGGCCCGTAACGGTCCAGGGCCTCCTTGTGGGCCTGGGTCCCATAGCCCTTGTGGGCAGCAAAACCATAGTGGGGGTAGACCTTGTCCCAGTTGACCATGAGCCGGTCCCGGGCCACCTTGGCTAAAACTGAGGCCGCGGCAATGACATTGTGCTTGGCGTCTCCCTGGGTCTTGGCCAGGACGGGGAAGTCCAGGCCTTCCAAGGCCACCGCATCGATCAGGGCCAGGTCAGGTTTGACCGGTAATTCATGAAGGGCCCGTCTCATGGCTTCCTTGGTAGCTGATAGGATATCGGTCCGGTCGATCTCCTCCTGGTCAACCATGGCGATGGACCAGGCCAGGGCCTCCTGACGGATCTGGTCATAGAGGACCTCCCGCCTTTTCGGGGTCATCTTCTTGGAGTCATTGAGGCCATAGAGCTTGGCCTCTGGGGGCAGGATACAGGCGGCGGCCAGGACGGGGCCGGCCAGGGGTCCCCTGCCCGCCTCGTCGACGCCGGCGATAGCCTGGTAGCCTCTTTCTGCCAGCTCGCTTTCAAAGGCGGCCATGGCCTGGTAGCGGTCCCGGTCCCGCTGGCTGATCCGGATGCTGGTTCTTTTGGCCTCAGTCATGGGTCTCTTCATCCCCGGCCGGTCTTTCCAGGCTGATCCGGTCAATCCGTTTACCGCGAAAATCGTCCAGGAGCATGGTGGAAAAACGGATGAGGTCAGGCAGGCCCCCGGCCAGTTGACAGCCCATGGTCAGGGCAGCCGCCTCAAAGGCCTGATCCTGGCTCAGGCCCTCCTGGCTGCCATAGCGGGCAGTCAAGGCTTGAGGATATAGCTTGGTCAGCCGCTTGAAGAGCCAGCGGGCCACCTCTTCCAGGGGCAGGATACTGTCCCGGATGGCCCCCGTGGCGGCCAGGCCCATGGAGGCCTCCCGGTCGTCAAGTTTGGGGGGTAATATGCCCGGGGTGTCCAGGAAATGAAGCTCGCTGCCCGACCTCAGCCAGCTCTGCTGACGGGTGACTCCGGGCCGGGATTCTACCTTGGCGGATCTTTTTCCTACAAACTGATTGATAAAGGTGGATTTACCTGTATTGGGGATACCGGTGACCAAAACCCGCAGGGGCCGGACCAGGCGGCCCTGGCTTTTGGCCTTTTCCAGGAGGGGGGCGTGAAAGAGGAGGAGCCTTCGGCGGATGAAACGGATGTCGGCTGCATTTCGCAGGTCACAAAAGATGGCTGTCAGGTCCTGGTCCAGGTAATAGGAGAGCCAGGCCTTATTGACCTCCAGGTCGGCCAGGTCAGCATGGGACAAGAGAAGGAGGTGGGGCTTTTGGGGTTGAAAATCCGAGAAGAGGGGGTTGCGGCTGGCAGCCGGAATCCGGGCATCGGCGATCTCCACGACGGCATCGATATGGCGCCAGGCCGATTTCAACTCCCGGCTGGCAGAGGCCATGTGGCCCGGATACCAGTGGATCTGCTTGCCTCTTTGGCCTTTTTTCTCAGTCATCTCCCCTCCCCCTTTTCTCATAAATGACAGCTATAGGATAGCACGGGAAAGGGGCCCATAAGAAAAAGACGGCAGTGCTGCCGTCTCGTCCTTGTTTTGTCTTCTGACCTTATTTGCGGGTCGGGAGCTTCTCGCGTACGCGGGCGGCTTTTCCGACGCGGTCGCGCAGATAGAAGAGCTTAGCGCGGCGCACACGGCCTTTGCGAATGATCTCAATCTTGGCGACTTTGGGCGAATGTAGCGGGATGACACGTTCGACGCCGACGCCATAGGCGACCCGTCTCAGTGTAACCGTCTCGTTAAGTCCGCTGCCTTTACGCCCGATCACGGTGCCTTCAAAGACCTGGATACGCTCCCGCGTTCCTTCCGTGATCCTGAGATGAACGTTGACGCGGTCACCGATCTCCACATTGTCGTACTGATCACGCAGGAAGGGTGCTTCAACCGCTTTGATATAGTCCATATTGCGTTCCTCCTTTATCCATCATCGGATGTTCTTGCACGCAATTGCAGCGGACCACCCGTGTAAACCTAAAGCATCATAGCAGATGAAAAGGGGCCTGGCAAGCGCCTTTGCCCTATTGCCTGATACCACAAGAGCTGCCAAGCTTTTTGTGCCAGGCTCTCTATGAAAGGCTTTCCTTTCTTTGTCTTTGTGGATTACCTATTGTCCCACTTGTCAAGGTTGACTGTAACCATATAACCAAGCTGGCTCAGGTCCTCATTTTCGTCAGCCGAATATCCGATACTCACTGCCCCCGTCGTGTCATGAAGAAAAACTTCGTAGTCGTCCGCAAAGGCCGCCTCAAATTCAAATCCCAACTTCTCAAGTTCCGTTTTGAAAAATTCAAGAATCTCCACCGCACTCCCCGCTTCAGCATACATCCACATCCAAGCTGTCTCGTCATCCGACCCCGACCATACTTGTGTGTCAAAGGCAAAAATCGCACCTGGATAAACCGGTAAACCTTCTGGCAAAGCTCTTTCCGGTTGATCTTCATCGTCAAGGTTTTCTGGACTGGTAGCTGGAGGGCTGGAGGTCCTTGGAACTTGAGCTTCAGATTCAGCAATCGAGGGGCCGTCGGCTTTATTGGTATCTGGATCTTTCGGCATAGCTTTGCCACTACATGCGCTTAGGGTAAAGACTAAAAGAAGGCAAAAGATAAAGACTATTCTTTTCATCACAATTCTCCTTTACTGACTCTGATTTACAACCATTCTTTCCTTACTTGTTTTCTTGTTTTCAAACTGAATGTGAATCTACTCGAGATTCCTCTTAAAAGGCCTTCTTTGCAATGCTTTGAGCCTAACCCTATCTAGTCCTGTTCATATTATCATAGGGCCTGAATTGCACTTCTTTGACTGATGGGACAGTGGGATTTGAGCCTCTTGCTTGGAGTATACAGGCCCTATTTGAGGAAGGCCCCGGGCGAATTGAGAACAGATGAAGAGAATAGGAAGAGAATATCCGCATTCCGGTCTATGGAGACCAATTGACTTGCCTTGTCCATGGTCATGTAGCGCAGATCGATGACCAGGGTTTCCTCATAGCCCAGGGCCAGGAGAGGGGTCAGGCTGGAACCATAAGAATCCCGAAAGACCACCAGACGGCTGCCGGCCTTCCCTGCCGGATTTTCCAGGCGCAAAAGGGCCTTGGCACCGCCCAGGAAGACATCGTAGGCATCCATGCCCTGGAGCTTGTCAAGATGGTAGATGGGCCCCCTCTCCCCTGTCAGGGGGTCATGGAGAGTCATCTGCTCCAGAAGATCCGAGGTCAGCCAGGCCAGGAGGTCTTTTTCCACCGGCAGGGCTGCCTGCCCGCCCAGACTGCCCAGATAGGGATAAGTGGTTGAAAAGTCAAAGTCATGGTATTGGAGGTCCAGGTCCCGGCCCAGGGTGGTCAGAAGATATTGGGCCAGCGGCAGGAGGCGGGTCTGGTCCCAGTGGGGATCTGTCCGGTAGTAATCATCCAGGGTCAGGCGGTCCACAAGGGACTTGAAGGTCCAGCTGGCTCCCTGATACTCTTCAATCAGCTTCTCCAGCTCCTCATAGGGGTAATGGGGGTAGTGTCCCAAAGGGGCCATGAAGGCATTCTTATCGGGAATGAGAGCAAAGAGGGACCGGCTGTCTGCTTCAAAATAATCCTGCAAAATCCTTTGGAAAAGATCCAGGGCATTTTGGACGGCCTTTTCTTGCAGCCGGGGGTCCAGCTTGGACAGGTGACCCTCCAGTTTGTAATAAAGCTTGTTGTCTTTTTGTCCCAGGCCATAGACCCGGGCCAGGCCGGTCAGCAGCCTTAGTTGGTCACGGAGGGGGAACTGGTCCAGGAGATAGTCCTCCAGATAGGCCAGATAGGCGGTCATATCAGCGCCGAAATGACTGGCCAGATAGTCTTCATAAGTCAGCTTCTGGGCCAGGGGCCTTCTTTCTGTCATGGAAAGCTGACGGTCAGGCAAGGCCAGGGCGCTGACAGGAACCAGGGTTAGAATCAGGGCAAAAATCAAAGTAAAGAGCAGGGAACGGTGTTTCACAGACGATTCTCCTAAAACCTGAAATAGAGGAAGGGATTGAAGGACCCATCAATCAGGGATCCGGTTGACAGGACCAGGATGGCCACCATGCCCATAAGGCTGACCAGGTCATAAAGGAAGTCCCCCCTCTCCCCTTTCAGCTTCTCAAACAAGTACTTGGGCAAAGGTGTGGCCCCCAGGATGGCCAGGAGCAGAGTGGGCGCATAAGACCTGGCATAGTAAAGAGCCATGGAATCAGCGGCTGGCAGGGAGGCGGCCCCAAACATGCCGGCAAGATTTTGCCAGGCGGCTGTCATGGAGTCAGCATTGAAGATGACAAAACCCAAGAGTACCAGGATGAAAGTATAAAGGGTGGAGAGGACAGGCGGCCATTTGGCCAGGCGCTGACCCAGCCCCGCCCTTTCCAGGGCCAGAAGGGCAAAATAGAAGAGGCCCCAGACCAGGAAATTCCAGGCAGCCCCGTGCCAGAAGCCTGTCAAAAGCCAGACGATCAGAAGATTGCCAAAGGTCCGAAGAGTTCCCCTACGGCTGCCGCCCAGGGGGATGTAGACATAGTCGCGGAACCAGGAGCCCAAAGACATATGCCAACGCCGCCAGAAATCGCTGACGCTCCGGGATAGATAGGGGTAGTTGAAGTTCTCCAGGAAGTGGAAGCCGAAGAGACGGCCCAGGCCGATGGCCATATCCGAGTAACCCGAGAAATCAAAGTAGATCTGTAAGGTGAAGGCCAGGGCCGTCAGCCATAAGGAGAGGACGGTCCGGCTGCCGGCCTGGGAGAGCTTGAGCCCTATCTCAGCCAGATTGTTGGCCAAAAGCACCTTCTTGCCCAGGCCCAGGCTGAAGCGGCCGACCCCATAGGCAAAATCATCCAAGCTGACACGCCTGTCCCGGATCTGATCCTGAATGGTCTGGAAGCGGACGATGGGGCCCGCAATCAGTTGGGGGAAGAAGGCCACATACATGAGAAAGTAGAATGGATTTTTCTCTGTCTTGACCTGACCCTTGTAAACATCCAGGACATAGGAAAGAATCTGAAAGGTATAGAAGCTGACCCCGATGGGCAGGGCCAGCTTGAGGGGGGCCAAAAGGCCGGGTGACAAGCGGTTGAGATTGTCAATGAAGAAGTCCCCGTATTTGAAGATCAAGAGGGGCAGGAGGGTCAGACCGACCCCGGCCAGCATGACCAGGCGCCTTAGTCTGGGCCCGGTCAGACGGTCGATCAGGAGGCCGGCCAGGTAGCCGGTCAGGGCGGTGGAGACCATGATGATTGCAAAACGCGGCTCTCCCCAGGCATAAAAGACAAGACTGGCCAGAAGGAGAACCGCATTCCTCCACTTGCGGGGCAGGACAAAATAGGCAAGCAGGAGGGCCGGCAGGAAATAGTATAGGAAGCTGATGCTTGAAAAAAGCAAGACCTCCCTCCTTCTTACTGGACGGCAGTGAAGCCGGAGGCCTGGGCGATGCTGTTGACTTCGTCCGCGCTCCCCATGATGAAGAGGACGGTCTGGCCCTTGGTGGCTGTGACCACGTCATCGGCAGCCACACAGATCCACTTTCTCAGGTCAGCCTTGTCCTTGAGTTCACGGGCAAAGGCCTGGGCGTCCTGGTCCTTGTCCAGGCGGAAGATACCCAGGGCAAAGGGATGGACATTGATCATGGGCTGGAGGCCCAGGGCTTCTTCAAAAGAAGCTTCCAGGGATTCGGCCCCGATCAGGTAGGCCGCTTCTTCCTGGCTCAGGGGCTCAAACATGAAGCTGTCGCCTAGCATGTCCTTATGGTCGGATTTTTCCAGCATTTCTGTAACGGCTTCCTTGAGGTCACCCACTTCCTCGGCTGGGGGCGTCTGGGGATCCTTGTCATTCTGACAGGCGACAGCCGTCAGGACCAGGCTGAGCATCAAGAGGATGGTAAGTATTTTTTTCATAATAGACTCCTTGTACTTATCTAGGCGGGCCTTTTGCCCACCAATAAATAAGACGCCGACCAATCGGCGCCGTTACTTGGACAATAGGGCAAAGTTTCTCAGGGAATCAGGATCTTGATCGTCTAGTCGTCACAAGACAGCTGACCCTCTGCCAGGGCCTGGGCCAGATCCTGCCAAAGTTGGGGGTCCATGGCCCTGCCTTCCAGGAGGTCGGGTCGCTTTTTCAGGGTTTGGGCCAACTGCATGAGCCGGCGGTAGCGATCGATATTGGCCTGGTGTCCGGACAGGAGAACCGGGGGGACCGGCCGGTCCCGCCAGAGCCGGGGCCGGGTATATTGGGGCCATTCCAATAGTCCGTCTGTGAAGGATTCCAGGAGCCAGGCTTCCTCATGGGGGAGGACACCGGGGACCAGGCGGATGATGGCATCCATCATGACGGCGGCGGCTAATTCACCGCCCGTCAGAATAAAATCACCCAGGGAGACCTCCTCGGCCCGGGTCTCATCGATAAAGCGCTGATCGATACCTTCGTAGTGGCCACAGATAAAAAGGATGTGGTCCTCCCGGGCCAATTCCTTGGCCATGGCCTGGTCAAAAGGCTTACCGGCCGGCGACAGGACCAGACTCCTGGCCTTGCCTGCCTTCTGGGCCAGGGCCCATTCCCAGGCATCATATAGGGGTTGGCAGAGCATGACCATGCCCCGGCCGCCCCCGTAGGGCGCGTCGTCCAGCTGGCCATAGTCATTGATGGCAAAATCCCGGATCTGGACTGCCTGGATCTCCACCAGACCCTGCTCCAGGGCTCTGCCCGTGATGCTGTGATTAAGGGCTTCTTGCACCTGGTCAGGGAAAATCGAGAGAATGGAAAATCGAAGGGCCATGGTCAGGCCTCTTGGTCAGGGGAAGGCGTCTGTCGGTAAAGTTCAATCAGTCCCTGGGGCAGCTGGACCTCAATCAAATTGCTGTCCAGGTCCACTGACAGGACCAGGTTTTTCAAAAAAGGAATCAGGACTTCCTTGTCCCCTTCCTTGGCCACGATCAGGATGTCGCCGCTGCCGGCATTCATGACATCTGCCACGGAACCCAGGTCACCCCAGAGGGAATCTTTGACCCGCATGCCGATCAGGTCACCTGTATAAAACTCGTCAGGGCTCTCCAGGGGCAGGGCGTCCTGGCGTCTGACGGCCAGATAGGAGCCGCCCAGTCGACGGGCTTCTTCCCGGGTCATGATGCCTTCAAAGGTCAGGAGCAATCCCTGGGGGACCGGCCGGGCTGCCGACAGGGTCAGGCTTTTGCCAGCCGGGGCGTCAGGATGGTCCAAAAGGGTGCAGGTCAGGCCCTGGAAGAAGCGTTGGTCATCATCGGTCAGACTTTTGACCAGCACTTCCCCCTTGACCCCATGCGGCCTTTGACAGACGCCGATCAGGAGATAGTCCCTTTTCATGAAAGGATGTCGACCGAGATGCGCTTGTTGTCCATAGCGCCCTTGGCTTTCATGATGGCACGGACGGCCTGGGCCCTGCGGCCTCCCCGCCCGATCACCCGACCGACATCTTCCGGATGGGCACTGACGGTGAGAACAATCTCCCGGCCCCGGGCTTCCTCGCCTATGACCAGTTCTTCCGGGTACTGGACCAGGGGTTCGATAACTGACTTAAGCAAATCTTTCATGGCTTACTCCAAAATACCGTTGTATTTGAGAAGCTTCTTGACGGTATCGGTCGGCTGGGCCCCCTTGGCCATCCAGTCCTTGACCTTCTCAGCGTCGACCTTGAAGGTGGATGGGTCGGTATGGGGATTGTAGGTGCCGATCTCTTCGATGAAGCGGCCGTCACGGGGTGAACGGGCATCTGCCACAACCACCCGGTAATAGGGTTGTTTCTTTTTGCCTACACGCTTGAGGCGAATTTTTACTGCCATAGTTTCCTCCAAAAAATTATCTATCGTCACGGACGCCAGGGCGCCCGGCGAAATCTCTTAAAATCCCAGCCCTCCGAAGGGCATGCGGCCCCGGCGGCGTTTGCCCCCGCCCAGGACCCCCATCTGTTTCATCATCTTGAGCATATCGTCATACTGACGGACCACCCGGTTGACGTCCTGGACCTCCAGGCCGCTGCCGCTGGCGATCCGCCTGCGCCGGGAAGCATTGAGAAGCTTGGGGTTCTCCCGCTCCCTGTGGGTCATGGACTGGATAATGGCCCGGGTCTTGGTCAGGCCGGCCTCATCGATGTCAACATTACCCAGTTTACGGCCCATGCCAGGGATCATGTTGAGCATCTCTTTCATGGAGCCCATACCCTGGATCTGTTCCAGCTGCTCCAGCATATCCTGCATGGTAAAGGTCTGGGACTTGAGCCTTTCCATGGTCTTTTGGGCCTGTTTCTCGTCAAAGGACTCGGTGGCCTTCTCGATCAGGGTCAAAACATCGCCCATACCCAGGATCCGGGAAGCCAGCCGGTCCGGATGGAAGACCTCCAGGTCCCCGATCTTCTCGCCTGTTCCCATCATCTTGATAGGCTTGCCGGTCATGCGGCGGATGGAGAGGGCGGCCCCGCCCCTGGCATCCCCGTCCAGCTTGGTCATGATAAAACCGTCAAGACCGATCTGGCTGTCAAAGGCCTGGGCGATGCCTACGGCTTCCTGACCGATCATGGCATCGACCACCAAAAGACGTTCGTCGGGCTCCACCGCCCGGTTGATGGCCTTGAGCTCATCCATGAGCTCGTCATCCACGGTCATGCGGCCGGCCGTGTCCACGATCATGGTGTCACACATCATGTAGCGGGCCCGGTCCCGGCCCTCCCGGGCCAGCTTGGCGGCATCTTTTTCATCCGGGTCGATATAGTATTCAACGCCCACTTCCTGGGCCAGTATTTTCAGCTGTTCCTGGGCTGCGGGCCGATGGACGTCCACGGAGACCAGAATGGGTTTTTTACCCCGATCTTTCAGGTAAAGGGCCAGCTTGGCGGCAGTGGTGGTCTTACCGGTACCCTGAAGGCCGTAGAGCATGAGGACCGTAAAGCCCGTGGGCGAGACAATGAGTTTCTCTTCGGTGCCCAGGATATTGATCAGGGCCTGGTGGACAATCTTGACCACCTGCTGGCCGGGGGTCAGGCTCTCCATGACCTCGGCTCCCTTGGCTTTTTCACCGATCTCTTCGGCCAGGTCCTTGACCACCTGGTAGTTGACATCGGCCTCCAGGAGGGCCAGGCGGATTTCCCGCATCATGTCCTTGATATCTTTTTCCGTCACCCGGCTCTTGCCACGCATGGCATCGGTGATCCGGCTAAGGCGTGAACTCAGATTCTCAAACAGGGCCATGGGTCTCCCTTTCCTCCCCTTCTTCAATGGCCGTCAGCTTGATGGCCATCCTCAGTCGATCCAGGGTCTCCAACAGACTCCGGTCATCTGCCCGGGCCTGGGCCTCCAGGGCCTGGTCCAGGAGTTGGTGCAAAAGACGGTCGCGGTCTGCCAGACCCAGAATATCCTCCAGCAGGGCCAGACGGCCTGTCCCCCGGCGGATCTGGTCATGGACCCCCTGGCGGGAGAGACCGGTCTCTTCGGCGATCTCGGATAAGGACCAGTCCATATCATAATAAAGACCCAGCACTTCCTTTTGGCGGGCCGTCAAAAGGTCACCGTAATAATCCAGCCAGAGGCAGATATCGGTGTGTCCGGGTTGGGTCGATGGATCTAGGTCTTTTTGCATGAGGCCAGTATAGCCAGACAGGTTGAGGCTGTCAAGTGTTTCTGTTGACAGGTATTAGTCCTGGGGCAGGAGGGCATCCAGGAAGAGTTGACTGTCAAAGTCCTGCAGGTCATCTGCTCCCTCCCCCAGGCCAGCCAGGCAGAGGGGAAGTCCGGTCTCCCGGGCAACAGCTACCGCCACGCCCCCTTTGGCGTTGCCATCCAGCTTGGTGATGGCAAGACCCGTGACATGAGTGGCTTCATGGAAGGCCCTGGCCTGAATGATGGCATTTTGACCCGTCGTGGCGTCAATGACCAGGAGGGTCTCCACCAGGGCTTCGGGGGCTTCCCGGTCCAGGACCCGGCGGATCTTGGCCAGTTCATCCATGAGGTTGCGCTTGGTGTGCAGGCGGCCCGCTGTATCGATGATCAGGAGCTCTGTCTTACGGGCCTGGGCGGCCTTGATGGCGTCAAAGACGACAGCTGCCGGATCCGAGCCCGTCTCATGGGCGATGACGGCTGTCTGGGTCCGCTCCCCCCAGACCTTGAGCTGGTCTATGGCAGCGGCCCGGAAGGTGTCAGCGGCGGCCATCATGACCCGGCGTCCCTCCTGCTTGGCCCTTTGGGCCAGCTTGGCTGCCGTGGTGGTCTTGCCGGTCCCGTTGACCCCGACCATGAGATAGATGGTCAACTGCCCCTGGGGGATGTCCAGTTTCTTTTCCTGGATCATGGCGGCCAGGCTTTCTCTCAGTACCTGCAAAACCGCTTGTCGGGAAGCATCGCCAGTCTCCCGGATGTGCTGGCGGATGGCCTCGATACTTTCGCTTGAGGCCGTCATGCCACAGTCTGCCTGGACCAGGATCATCTCCAGTTCATCCAGCATGTCATCGTCAAAGACGCCCAGGCCGGCGGCCATCCGGTTGAAGCTGGAGGTCATGAAGTCCCGGGTCTTGGTCAGGCCTTTACGAAAGGTATCAAATAAGCTCATGGAGGCTCCTTCAAATAATGATCAGCTGCCATAGGGCAGGGCCGAAGACAGGACCATGGACAGGACCCGGGAGATGCCCCGCTCCTGCATGGTGACCCCGTAGAGTCTGTCAGAGGCTTCCATGGTGCCCTTGCGGTGGGTCACCAGGATAAACTGCATGGACCAGGCATAGCGCCTGACATAATCGGTGAAACGCCTGACATTGGCATCATCCAGGGCCGACTCCACCTCATCGAAGACGCAGAAGGGGGCGGGCTTGAGCTTGAGGATGGCAAAAAGGAGGGCGATAGCGGTCAGGCTGCGCTCACCGCCCGATAAAAGGGAGAGTTTTTGCAACTTCTTGCCCGGAGGCTGGGCCTCAATACCGATGTCAGCGTCCAGGATATCCGTCTCCCCTTCCAGGATGATCTGGGCCTGGCCGCCCGAGAAGAGCTCTGAGAAGACCTGATTGAAATTCTGGTTGATCTCATGGAGAGTCCGGTTGAATTGCTCCCGCATGGACTGGTCCAGGTCCCGGATAATGCCTTCCAGGTCAGCCTGGGCATTTTCAATATCCTGCCTCTGACTTTCCGTGTAGTCAATCCGGGCCCTGAGCGCCTCATAGTCCCGGATGGCATTGTGGTTGATGGGACCCAGGTCATCAATCCGCCTCTTCAAAGCTGCCCGCTCAGAGGTGGCCTTGTTGATTGAGGCCAGCTCCTCCGCCTCTTCCTGGGCTTCAAAGCGGGTCAGACCATGGGTCTCCCAGAGGCGGTTGACCTGATCGTCAACCTGTTGGGTCATGCGCTGGATATCCGCGTCCTGGCGTTCATAAACGGCCTGGAGGGAGGCCAGGCTGTCATTGGCGGTGTTCATGGCGGTCAAGAGCGACCGCTGGCCAGAAGCCTCTTCTTCACGGGCTTCCATAAGCCGGGCCAGGGATTCCTGGCAGGCCTGGCGCTTGTCCACCGCCCGGGCCAGGGCCAGGTCATTGTCTTCAATGGCCTGACGGGCCTCTTCCATACGATGGGTCTGGTCAGCCCATTCCCGCTCCACAGAGGCCAGACGGCTCCTGGCTGAATCAATTTCCTTTTGGGATACCTGGGTGACCTCATCAAAGCTTGCCAGGCTTTCCTCCAGGGAGGTCAAGGATACCTCCAAGCGGGTCACCAGGTCCCTGGCCTGATCAAAGTTTGCCTGGCCCTCCCTGTGCTGAGCATCCAAGCCTGTCAGTTCAGCCGACAGGGCCTCCCTTTCCCCGGTCAGCCTCTGGATCTCGGCTTCCAGGGTCTGACAGGCAAGGTTGAGCCTCTGCTCTCGCTCAAGGCTTTGGGCCAGCTCCCCTTCATGTCTTTCCAGCTCCTGGACCAGCCGGTCCAGGGCCAGGCCGGCTGCCTTCTCTTCAGCCGTCAACCTGACCAGGGTCCGCCTGTCATCGGCCAGGCTTTCAAGCAGGGCCTCTTCCCGGGAGGCAAACTGCCTCAGGCTCTCCTTGGCCGCCTCCAAACGCTCCTGTAATCGGGCGATTTCATCTTCCCTGGCGGCTGCCTCCCGGCGGGCAGCCTGGATCCGGCCCGGCCTGCCCAGAACACCCTTGGTCTGGCTGGACCGGTAGCCCCCGGTCATGGATCCACCCCGGTTGACCTGGTCGCCATCCAAGGTGACCACAGTATAGGCCCGGCCGGTCTTCTGACTCAGGGCGATGGCCTGGTCCAGGGTTTTGACCACCATGGTCCTGCCCAGGCTGTAGCGGACGGCTGGCAGGACCTGGGCCTGGCAGCTGACCAGATCGGCGGCCAAACCAACCCATCCCTCAGCCTTTTGGGCCTGATCCAGGGTTCTTTGATCCATGGACCGGACTGACAGGGCCCCAACGGGTAAGAAAGTGGCCCTGCCTGCTTTCTTCTGCCTCAACCAGCCGATCCATTCTTCTGCCTTTTCCGGACCATCGCAGACCAGATGGTGGGTGGAGGCACCCAGGGCCGTTTCGATGGCCTCCTGGTAGGGGGCCTCGACCGTCAGAAGGGATCCCAGGGGTCCATAAAGGCCTTCCCGCTTACCCCTGGCCGCTTCCTTCATGATGGCCTGGACTGACCGGCTGTAGCCTTCATAGTCGGCCTCCAGCCTTTCCAGGGTCTCGGCTTCATAAAGGGCCTGTTTGACCATCCGGCGGGCTTCCTGGATAGAGGATTCCAAAAGATCAGCATTTTGATGGCCCGTTTCTGTCTCTTTCCGGGCCTGGATCCGGGCCTCTTCCCGGTCGGCAATGACTGCTTCCAGGGCCTCTTTTTCTATAGCCTGCCGGGTCAGTTCCTCTCTTTGCTTATCTGCTTCTGCGGCCAAGAGGGCCTTTCGCTCCTCCAGGCTTGCCAGGCTGGCCATTAAAGCCTGGGCCTGGCCTGATTGGGCCTCAAGGGAGGCCCCTGAGGAAGCCAGGGCCTCTGCCAGCTGGCCCCGCCGGGTCATCAAGGACTGAAGTTGCTGGCCGGTCTCCCGGAAGCTGGATTCGATCTCATCCAGTTCAGATTTGGCCGCCAGGAGCTGATCCCGGGCCTCCTGGCGACGGACCAGCAGGTCCTGACGACGGGTTTGGCGTGCGACCAGGTCCTCTTCCGTGGCCATGACCTGCATGACCAGGCGATTCTTTTCCTCCAGGAGCGATTCGGCCCCCTTCTTGGAAGAGGCATATTTCTCTTTATAGAGGGCATCCAGACCCCTCAATTCAGTCTCCTCAACTGAATAGTCATTAAAGCGGATCTGGTCCGCCTCCACTTCCTGGTCCAGGCTTTTCACCCGGGCCAGGGAATCCTCATAAGCGGTCCGGCTTTGGACCTGGGCTTGGCGGGCCTGATCCAGGTCGGCCTTCATCAGCCCGGCATCTTCTTCCCTTTTAGCCTTCTGGGCTTCCAGATTCTCAATCTGTCTCAGGGTCAGGGCTGTGTCCAGACGGCGGTAGCGGTCGGCCAGGTCAATATGGGAGCGGGCATCCTCGGCCTGCTTTTCCAGGACCTGGGCCTGGCTGTGAAGTTCGTTGAGGAGGTCGTCGACCCGGACCAGGTTATCCTGGCTTCGATTCAACTTTCGCAGGGCCTCGTCCTTGCGGCTTCGAAACTGGACGATCCCCGAGGCTTCCTCAAAGATGGCCCGCCGGTCCTCGGACTTGTTGCTGAGGATCTCGTCGATCCGGCCCTGGCCGATGATGGAATAGCCGTCAAGGCCGATGCCTGTGTCCATGAGGAGGGCATTGATGTCCCGGAGCCGGCAGGGGGTCTTGTTGATCAGGTACTCGCTGTCCCCTGACCGGTAGTAGCGCCGGGTGATGGCCACAGTCTCATAGTCAATGGCCAGAATACCCTTGGAGTTGTCAAAGGTCAGGGTCACCTCGCAAAAACTGACCGGCCGCCTTTGGGCCGTCCCGTTGAAGATGACATCCTCCATGCGCTGGCCCCTCAGGGTCTTGGCGCTCTGCTCACCCAGGACCCAGCGGACGGCGTCAGTGATATTGGATTTGCCGGCTCCGTTGGGGCCGACAATAGCCGTGATACCCTTGTGAAAATTGATCTCCGTGTAATCGGGGAATGATTTGAATCCTTGGATCTCCAGTGAGGTCAGCATGGTCAGGCCTGGTCCCCTTCCATCTGAAAGAAATGAAAGGAGGCGTCCTGTTCGGCTGCCTTCTTGGTCTTGCCCTTGCCTCTGGCCAGCAACTGGCCTTTGACCATAAGACCCACCGTATAGTCACGGTCGTGTTCGGGTCCTTCCATATCCAGGACGACGAACTCGATCTCCCGGCCGTCCCGGGCCTGGGCCCATTCATAGAGGCGGCTCTTGTAGTCAGCGCTGAGCTTGCCCGCCAGGGCCTGGTCCCAATAGGGGGCAAAGAGTTGACGGACGATCTGCCGGACCTGATCAAGGCCCGCTTCCAGATAAAGGGCGCCCAGGAGGGCTTCCAGGGCATCCGAAAGGTTGGAAGGGTTGCTGGCCCCTCCCGACAGGGCTTCCCCGTGTCCCAGCCGCAAATAGGCACCCAGGTCCAGTCCCTGGGCAATCAGGGTCAGGCTGGGCTCGCAGACCAGGCTGGCCCGGATCTTGGTCATGGTCCCTTCCGGTGCCTGGGGCAGAGCTTGATAAAGTTCCTGGGAGATGATGAGTTGGAGTACGGCGTCGCCCAGATACTCCAGGCGTTGATTGTCCGCATCTGTCCCCTCCCGCTCATGGGCGTAGGAAGGGTGGGTCAAGGCCTCTTCAAGCAGGGCTTGACTCCTGAAAGCATAACCCAGACGGTTTTCCAGACTTGACACTTCCTTTGACACGGGCATTCATGAAAAGGCCCCTTCTTTAAGGGAAGGGGCAGCAGGTCACTTACAGGCGTTCGAAAACGAAATCAACCGCGTCGCCAACCGTACGGATGCGCTCGGCTTCTTCGTCCATGATAGCCATGTCGAATTCTGATTCAAGTGACATGACCAGCTCAACGATATCCAAAGAGTCGGCGTTCAGATCCTCTATGATGTTGGAGGACAGTTCGACTGTCTCCTTTTCAATACTCAGTTGATCGGCCAGAATGGCTTGTATCCTGGCCAGGATTTCCTGTTTTGTCATGGTTAATCCTCCTAATATTTCAGTGATGGTATTCTGCTTGTCAGAAAAACAAGTTTATCAAACTTTTAAGGCATCGGACAGGAGTGCCCGGTTTTTCAACCAGTAATCCAGGCCCGACAGCAAGGTCAAAAGCAAGGTCAATCCTACCAGAAGATCGACAGGGATGGTCCAGGGCGCCCCATAACCCAGGAAGGGCAGGCTGGGATCAATCCATTGGACGATGATGGGCTCGAACATGAGAGCCCCCAGGGTAATGACCTGAACGACCGTCTTCAGCTTGCCAAACCAACTGGCGGCAATGACCAGGCCATGCTCCACCGCGACCATACGGATCCCGGTCACGATAAATTCCCGGGCGGCGATCAGGAGGATGACATAGGTGGAAATCCGATTGAGCTGGACAAAGGCGGTAAAGACAGACAGGACCAGGAGCTTGTCGGCGATGGGGTCCACCAGTTTACCGAAATTGGAGACCAGGCCCTGCTTGCGGGCCAGCATACCGTCAAAAAGATCGGTCATAGCCGCCATGATAAAAAGGACAAAGGCAATGACCCTGCCCGGGGCCGAGACGATAAAGGCGGAAAAGGCGCAGGTCTCGCAGTAGGGCAAGGGCAAAAGAAAAAAGAGTATAAAAGGGATCATGACAATCCGGGAAAGTGTCAGTTTATTGGCTATGTTCATCGATCGATACCCCTGTCAATTCATAAGGACCTGCTTCGAGAATCCTGACGGACGGCCGGCTTCCAATGCCCAGGTCCGGGCTGGATGCGGCCACATTGATCAAAGGATCAATGTCCGGAGCCTCCCCGTAGCTTCTCCCTTGAAAGAGTATACCACGGGGCTCTATGCCCTCTATAAGCACCCGGGTTACCTGGCCCAGCCTTTTCCGGTTGGCTTCCAGGGCAATGGGTCTTTGGGCTTCCATAATCAAGCCCCGCCTTTCCTGGGCCAGGGCAGCCGGTATCTGATCGGGCATGGCGGCGGCCAGGGTCCCTTCCTCAGGCCAAAAGGCAAAGCAGCCCAGGCGGTCGAAACGGATTTCCTTGACAAAGTCCAAAAGGGCCTGAAAATCGGCCTCCGTCTCACCGGGAAAGCCGGTCATGACCGTAGACCTGAGAATGACCTGGGGCATGGCCTGGCGGATGGCATGGATCTTGTCCCTGATGACGTCAATAGTCTCATGCCGGCGCATCCTCTCCAGGATCCGGTCCGAGGCGTGCTGGATGGGAAGATCGATATAGGGGGCCACCAGGGGGTTGGAAGCCATCTCCTGGATCAATTCCGGGCTGATGGCATCGGCATAAAGATAAAGGCAGCGGATGAGCTCCAGTCCTTCCACCTCCCGGCTTAAGGACCTGATCAGGCTGGCCAGGCTAGGTCCCCCTTCCAGGTCCCAGCCATAGCGGCTGCTATCCTGGGCCACCAGGATCAATTCCTTGATCCCCAGGGAGACCAGATAGCGGGCCTCCTCCAGAATGGCCTCCGGCCTTCTGGAGATCTGGGGACCTCTCAGCCTGGGAATGGCGCAATAGGCACAGGCATTGGAGCAGCCCTCGGCAATCTTCAAATAGGCATAGGTGCCCGCTGGCGCTGACGGCCGGCGCTTGACATCCAGATAGGCCACATCACCGGGCCTGCCCGGACACTTTTGACTCATATCCCTGCCTGCCGCCAGGTCTTTCAAAAGATCCGTGATCTGGCCATATTCCCCGGTCCCCAGGATGGCATCCACTTCAGGGATTTCGCTGACAATGTCACCCTTGTAGCGTTGGGCCAGACAGCCGGCCACGACCAGGAACTTATCCTTATGATCCGCCTTGACCTGGGCCAGGTCCAGGATGGCTTCTATGGCCTCTTCGACGGCTGGCTGGATAAAGGCACAGGTATTGACAATCAAAAAACGGGCCTGCTGGGGATCCGAAGTAAAGTGAAAACCTTCTGCCTTGAGAAGGGCGCTCATGGTCTCCGAGTCCACCTCATTCTTGGGGCAGCCCAGGGACAGTAAATAATAATTATCTTTCATAATCCTCTTTTATCAAGGCCCGGATAACCTGGCGGGCCAAACCGGAAGGGTAACCCCGTCTGGCCAAAAGTTTCATCATGGCCATTTCATCTTCCGGCCCGGGCCGGTCATAATAGGCCTGGCAAAGCTGGCGTGCCGTCACCTTGTCCGGATCCAGGGCCCGGGCTTCCTCCCGGGCCAGGCCTGCCTCGATGCCATTTTGGATAAAGACCGCCGTCATGGCCCTTTGCGACCGCAGCCGCCTGCCCTCATAGCGGGCGGCCACCCGGCGGGCCGCTCTGTGATCATCGATGTAATCCAGGGCCTTATAATAGTCAACCACCCGGTCAGCCAAGGCGGCATCGACGCCCTTGTCCAGCAGTTTTTGCCTGACCCGGCCCGAGGATTTATAGCGGTCAATGCCAATATAATTGACCGCCAATTCCCGGGCCTTTTCAAATTCCAGGTCAAGGATCACAGATCAAGTCCCAGCATGGCGTCAACATCGGCATCAAGCAAGTCATCATCTGCCTGACCCTGGTCCTGGTTGAGCTCGTCTCCTTTTATATCCTTCAAAAAGTGATCCCGGACTTCTTTTTCGATGGCCGCATAGAGTTCCTTGTTGGCTTCTTCTTCCAGGAAGGCCCTGACATTGTCGCGGCCCTGGCCCAGACGCTGGTCGCCATAGGAGAACCAGGAGCCACTCTTCTTGATGAGATTGGCCTCTACCCCCATGTCCAGGACACAGCCTGTCTGGGAGATCCCCCGGCCATAAAGGATGTCAAACTCGGCCTCATGGAAGGGAGGGGCTACCTTATTCTTGACCACCTTGGCCCGGGTCCGGGAACCGATCATCCGGTCTCCCTGCTCGATCCGGCCGATCCGGCGGATGTCCAGTCTGACACTGGCATAAAACTTGAGGGCCCGGCCACCCGTAGTGGTTTCAGGAGAGCCGAACATGACCCCGATTTTCTCCCGCAACTGGTTGATGAAGATGACCATGGTCCGGCTCTTGTTGATGACAGCAGCCAGTTTACGCAGGGCCTGGGACATGAGACGGGCCTGAAGTCCAACCATGGCGTCGCCCATCTCCCCGTCAATCTCCGCTCTGGGTACCAGGGCGGCCACGGAGTCGATGACGATAATATCCACAGCCCCTGACCGGGCCAGGGCTTCAGCGATCTCCAGGGCCTGCTCCCCGTAGTCGGGCTGGGAGACAATCAGGTTGTCAATATCCACACCCAAATTCTTGGCATAGGCCGGATCCAGGGAATGTTCGGCATCGATGAAGGCCGCAATCCCACCCAGCTTCTGGGCCTCGGCAATGCTGTGGAGGGCCACGGTGGTCTTACCGGATGATTCAGGGCCGTAGATCTCAATGACCCGCCCCCGGGGCAGGCCTCCAATGCCAAGGGCCACATCCAGGGACAGGGCCCCGGTGGGAATGGACTCGACCTCCATGACGCTGGTATCCCCCAGGGTCAGGACGGCTCCCTTGCCAAAATCCTTCTCAATACGGTCAAGAGCGGCCTTCAAAGCCACCTGACGTTCTTTATCTTCTTTTGGTTTGATATCTTGTTTTGATTTGGCTCCCTTGGCCATGGCATCCTCCTGCGATCGTCACGCGATGATAAGCTTCCTTAACGAGGCGAACTTATGTTCCTTCTCAATAATCCCATCTTACTGGAAAGGGAGGGAAAGGTCAATGATTTCCCACTCCCCTGCCCTGTCATTCTCTGTCAAAAGGTCCCTTTTATGACCTGGCCGGCGACAGTTTCAAAAAGCGGCGCAGCATGCCCTGGAGGTCCCGGGACTCCCGGAAATTGATGGCCAGGCCGGTCAGATAGTAGGTCAGCATGGCCAGGCCGGCCTTGCCCCCGTAAATGATCAGCTGGAAGAGCTTGCGGTTGGTATCAAGGGGCAGGGTATTGAGCCCCAGGATGACCAGAACCGTGGTGGCCGAACAAAAGGCCAGCCTCAGGTAGAAGGGCAGCATGCGATAGGGCCTGGCCTCCTTGAGGTGGAGCCTGTAAAGGCTGGCAATGACCAGCATATTGATGGCGCTGTTGAGAACATAGGCCAGGGGCAGGCCATAGATGCCCAGGTCCAGGACCTGGGTGAAGAGTATACAGAAGAGGGGGTTGAGGATCAGGGACATGACCGAGGTCAAAAGGGAGATCCGGGTCACATGCCGGGCATAAAAGGCCTGGTTGACAATCTCATAGAAGGTCAAAAAGAAGATGGCCGGGGCATAGAGCCTGAGCAGATGGCCCTCGATCATGAGATTTTCCAGGGGGATGGCCCCGCCCCACTGGAAGACGGCCTCAACCGTCTCCTCGGCCATGACGGCGAAGATCAGGATAAAGGGGGTGACGTAGTAGAGGGCCCGGCGCAGGGATTCCGTGTAGATCTTGCGCATGTCCTCATAGCGGCGGTTGGCAAAAGACCGGGTCAGGCTGGGAGACATGACGCTGGCCACCGCCAGGGCGAAGATGCCATAGGGCAGTTTCCAGGTGGTCTGGGCATGGCGAAGGGAAGTGACAGCCCCGGTGAACTGGTTGGCAAAGCCGGTCTGGATGATGGAATTGAGCTGGATGACCGTCCCCGAAATCAGGGTGGGAATGGCCAGGCGCAAAAGCCTCTTGTAGCCCGGATCCGACAAATCCAGCATGGGCCTGTAATGGATGACCTTTCGGGCCATGAAGGCCAGGTAAAAGAAGTTGATGGCCGAGGAGATGACCACGCCCAGGGCCACCTTGGCCGGGGCGCCTGCTGTCTGGTCGCCCCAGCGGAGCATGAAGAAGATGCAGATGACATTGTAGAGGGTGGTGGTGAAGGCGGCCCGCTGAAAGAGCTTATGGCCGTTTAATACCCCCACACACATGCCGGCCAAAAAGAGGAAGATGGTCTGGGGAAAGAGGGCCCGGGCCACCAGGACGGCCCGCTCGATGATGGCAGGATCCTTATTGGGATTGTAGGCCCGGATCATGGGACCGGCGAAGATCTCCCCGATGGCGATGGCCAGCAAAAAGGCAATGAGAAAGACATTGATCAGGGTGCTGAGGCTCCGCCAGAGCTTCTTTTCTTCATCCCGGGCCAGGGCCGAGGATACAGCCGGGGTCACAGCGGCGGCAAAGGTCCCCCCTACCAGGAGCTGGTAGAAAAGGTCGGGGATCTGAAAGCCGATGAAATAGGCATCGGTGTTGATGCCATAACCAAAAGTAGGGGCAATCAGGACTTCCCTGGCAAAGCCGGTCAGCTTGGCCGTGGCCAGTGAGAACATAAGGAGGGCAGTCGCCCTGGCCGGGGACAGAATCCGCATGGTCCCCTGGCGGGGGTCTGTCAGAAGTTGGCCCTTGTCTCGTCTTCCCCTTCTCATAGGTCGATCAGTCGTCTCCTCATCAAATCCAAGGCCCTGTAAGCCGCCATGATCTGGACCTGCTGGCGGTTACCGGAAAAATCGTAGACATGGGCCTGGGTCTCCAGGTCCCTGCCGGCTGTGGCCAACCAAACCCGGCCGACCGGCAAGTCAGGGCTGCCGCCGGTAGGACCTGCCAGGCCGGTAATAGAGGTCACCAGGTCCGCCCCCGTCTTTTCAAGACAGCCCTGGGCCATGGCCTTGGCCACCTCCTCCGAGACCGGACCCTCCCTCTTTATCAGATCGGCCGAAATACCTAATAAATGACTTTTCATCTGGTTATTATAGGTAATCAGGCCGCCCTTTAAAACCGCCGAGGCACCCGGAACAGAGGCCAGACTGGCCGTGGCCAGACCTGCCGTGCAGGATTCGGCAAAGGCGCAGCTTTTATCTTTTTCCAAGAGAAGATCCAAGAGGACCTGGGGCAGGGACCGGGGGCCGATTTCAAAGATATAGTCTGCCAGACGCTTCTTGATGGCCTGGATGACCGGGCCTGTCCGGTCCTCCCCCTCTGTCTGGTCCAGACGCTGGGAAATCCGAAAGACCAGTTCTTTCCGGGAGGCATAGGGAGCAATGGTCACCTGGTCCTGGCTGTCGATCAGGTCCCGGATTTGGGCCTCCGCACTGGATTCGCCAATCCCGAAAAGGCGGATATAGCGGTGGATGAAGCGCTTGGGCGACAAGCTTTCCAGGCTGGCCCGGACCTGGGACAGGAAAAGGGGCTCCATTTCATGGGGAGGCCCTGGCAGCATGAGAATGGCCCTTCTTTTTCCCCGCCAGTCCAGGCTGATCAGGGAGGCCGGTGCTGACCCTTCCTGATTGAGGAAAACCTGGGAGCCTTGAACCAGGAGTGGATAGGCCGAGTCGGGGCCATAGGCGCGCTGGGGATAGCGGGCCTGGAGATCCGCGTCCACCCTGGCATCCTTGACCAGGGGGCGGCCGGCGATCCGGGCCGCAATGACATTGGTCAGGTCATCGGCCGTAGGCCCCAGGCCTCCCGTTGTGATCAGGAGGTCATTGTCGTCCAGGGCCCGCCGCAT
The DNA here is from genome assembly GCA_964553675.1 of uncultured Mageeibacillus sp. Classification (GTDB taxonomy): domain Bacteria; phylum Bacillota; class Clostridia; order Saccharofermentanales; family DTU023; genus UBA4923. Next base: position 21,789 of record CAZKLG010000015.1, read on the forward strand.
GGCCTCTTCCAGACGATTAGCATTGTCACCGACGACTGTCTGTCGGTAGCAGGCGATGCCCAGTTCCGCCAGCTGGCGGGCCAGGAAGGCGGCATTGCTGTCCAGGGTCTGGCCCAGGAGCAACTCGGTACCCACCGAGATGATTTCCGCCCTTTCAATTGTCAATCGCCCCTCAGTCAAGGTCTTGGTCGCCTCCCTCCCCATCATCCAGGGACAAGCGGTCATACTGGTCCCGGTTGATCAGGACTTTTCGGGGCTTGCTGCCTTCGAAGGGTCCCACATAACCCAGTTCGCTCAAGCGGTCGACCAGCCTGGCTGCCCGGGGATAACCCACCTGGAGCTTGCGCTGGAGGAGGGATACGGCCGCATAGTCGGCCTCCACCACCACCCGCAGGGCTTCCATGAGGAGTTCATCCTCCCCGTCATCCGCCATACCGGCCTTGTCGGGTCCGTCGGGATTCTCCAGGGCGGCTGCCACCTTCTCATCATAGTTTTCCGGGTAGTAGCTCTTGATAAAGGAGAGGATCCTTTCCACTTCACTGTTGCTGACAAAGGAGCCCTGGCCCCGGATGGCCTTGATGGAGCCCAGGGGGAAGTAGAGCATGTCGCCCCGTCCCAGGAGTTTTTCAGCACCCCCCGAATCGATGATGGTCCGGGAGTCTACCTGGGAGGCCACGGCAAAGGCAATCCGTGAGGGGATATTGGCCTTGATGACGCCGGTAATGACGTCCACCGAGGGCCTTTGGGTGGCGATGATGACATGGATACCGACAGCCCTGGCCTTGGCCATGAGGCGGGAGATGGCGCTTTCCACCTGGTGCTGGGTGACAGCCATGAGGTCGGCCAGCTCATCAATGACGATCAGGATATAGGGCAGGGGGCCCTCTTCATCCTCATCTTTTTCCGTCCGCTTGACCGCCTTGTTATAGGAGGCGATGTCACGGACCTTGCGGTCGGCAAAAAGACGGTAACGCCTTTCCATCTCAGCCACGGCATAATTCAAGACCCCATAGGCCTTCTCTGGATCCGTGACCACCGGTTGCAGGAGATGGGGGATACCGTTATAGACATTGAGTTCGACGATCTTGGGGTCGATCATGAGCATGCGGACCTCCTTGGGTGAGGACCGGTAGAGGATGCTGATCAGGATGGAGTTGATACAGACTGACTTACCCGAGCCCGTGGCACCGGCGATCAGGAGGTGGGGCATCTTGCCCAGGTCGCAGAGGATGGCATCCCCGGCCACGTCCCGGCCCAGGGCAGCCACCAGGGGGCTCTTTTCCTTTTGAAATTCCTGGGATTCCAAAAGACTTCGAAGGAGGACCGGCCGCATCTTCTTATTGGGGATCTCAATGCCGATGGCCGCCTTGCCCGGGATGGGTGCCTCAATCCGGACGCCCATGGCAGCCAGGCTGAGGGCGATGTCGTCAGACAGGTTGACAATCCGGCTGACCTTGATGCCCGGCCCCGGTGCCAGTTCAAAGCGGGTGATGGTGGGCCCGGTCGTATAGTTGACGATCTGGGCGTCGACACCGAAGTTTTCCAGGGTCTCCTCCAGCTTTCGACCCAGCTCCCGGATTTCCCGGATCTCCTGGGGCGTCTTTTTCATGCCTGGATCCTCTTTCAAGAGGGTCAGAGGAGGTGGCTGGTAGTGGGCCAGGACACTCATCTGCTCGGGCCGGTGGCGCCTGACAGCCTTCTTTGGGGCAGCTGGCGGGCGCTTGACCTTGTCTGCCTCCAGATCAGCAGACAGGCTCAGGGAGGCTGGCCGGATGGCAGGGATCAAGGGTTTGGCTTCATCAGTATGGCCTGGCTCTGGATCAAGCGCTTTATGACCTGCCGTTGTGAAAAGATAGGGTACCCCCTGGAGGGGCTGGCGGGGCTTGGTCTCCCCTCCCCCGGCCCGGTAGCCGGGCGGCGGCTTGGGAAAGACCATCCGGTCCTGGCCGGCCTGGTCTCCATGCCTGTCAGCCTGGTCATAAAGACTGTCCCAACCAGAGGGACCCTTGGCGGGCGGATCCAGCTCAAAGGGCAAATCCAAGGGCAGGTCAGGGTCAACAGACTCCGGTATATCTTCCTCCTTGGAAAAGAGCCGGCTAAAAAAGTTCCCAGCCTTTTTCTCCGGGTCAGCCGCTTCCTGGAAGACCTCTGTGCCCACCTGGGGGTCCAGTTCATCGTCAATAGCTGTCGACCAGCGGGTCATCTTGGAAGGAGACAGACCAAAGGCATAGACCAGGAGGGTGATCAAAAAGGCAAAAAGGATGATCAGGGCTCCGGTCAAACCGGCCACTTTTTCCAGGGAATTGCCGATCAGGCCTCCCACCAGGCCGCCGGTCAGGCCATTGCCGGCCTCCAGGTCCTGGGGATTGAGGCCAAAGCCCCAGAGTTGACGGATCAGATGGATGCCGGCCAGACCCTTGTCAGGCAGGGGCTCCATGACCTGGACCAGCTTGCCGTAGGGCAAGGCGAAAAGTGAGATAAGAGAGCAGGCAATCAGGTAGATCAAAAATAGGGCCCCGGCCTGCCGGCTGGTGACTGCCATCTGGCCCTGGAGAAAGAACATGAGGGAGAAGGCCAGCAAAATCAGGGGCAGGAGGAGGGCCAGGGTACCAAAAAGGCCCGCATGCAGGGTCAGGAGGGTCCGGCCCAGCCAGCCTGTCCAGGAAGAGGGGGCATAAAGGGCAAAGGCCATAAGCAGGCCCAGGGCCAGGAAAAGGGTCCCCAGGATATCCCGCTGCTGGCGGTTGAGCCGGCCAGCCTCTTGACGCCCCTTGTCCAGCATGGTGGGCCTAGCCTGTCAGACCCAGCCGCCGGGCGGTCAGGAGGATGCCCAGGCAGGTCTTGCCATCGGTCAGGCGGCCTTCATCAATGTCCAGGAGGGCCTGACCCAGGGAGATACGCTCACAGGCGATAAATTCGCCCTCGTCAGGATGGGCCTGTCCCAGGGTCAGCCCCCGGGCCAGGTAGATATAGATGACTTCATCGGTGTAACCGGGTGAGGGCTGGAAGCGGGTTAAAAGTTCCCAATGGCTGGCGGTATAACCAGTCTCTTCAGCCAGCTCCCTGCGGGCACAGGTCAGGGCCTTTTCAGGCGGTTCCAGCTTGCCGGCAGGCAGCTCCCTGAGGGGTCCGCCTGTCCCTACCCGGTACTGGTGTACCAGGGTCAGATAGCCCTGGTCATCCAGGGCCACCACACAGGCACCCCCGGGATGACGGACCAGTTCACGGGTAGTCTCTCTGCCGTCAGGCAGTTTGACATCCTGGACTTCAACGGAAAAAACCCGGCCGATGAAACGGGGATCGACCTGGAGGACTTCCTCATGCAAAAGCGGCTCCCTGCTGCAGCCTGGCGGCTGGTCAGTCAAAGGGATCCTGGCTCCCCGCATCAAGGGGGGTCTTTTGTCGGGGGCAGATGACTGTCCATCCCGTCCTCCCCCCTGCCCGTTCATCGCTTTCATCCTGTCTCCTCAAAGCTATCCGGCTAGGTATTCCGGCGTATTTCATTGACCGCCATTTTATCACAACGGTTATTGTATTCGTTGTCCGAATGGCCCTTGACCTTATGCCAGCGGATCTCATGACGGAGGTGCTGGGCCCAGAGGGCCTCCCAAAGATCCCGGTTGGCCACCGGCATCTTGGCCGAATTCTTCCAGCCCCGCTTTTGCCAATTCTCGATCCAACCCTCATTGAAGGCCGAGACCAGGTAGGCGCTGTCACTATAAAGGTCAACCCGGCAGGGCCGGGTCAGGGCTTCCAGGGCCTTGAGGGCCGCCGTCAGCTCCATGCGGTTGTTGGTGGTATCGGCCACAAAGCCCGACATCTCTTTCTCAACGTCCATGGCCCGGATGATGGCGGCCCAGCCACCCGGCCCCGGATTGCCTGAACAGGCCCCATCTGTATAGATGGTAACCCCGGTCAGGTCTTTTCTTTCATTATTCTGGGTGATCATGTCAATATTATACATGAGTCAAGAGACTCAAATGCCCATTAAATAGCCCCGAACCAGTGGAACGCCTTGCACAAAAGATGGTTATTCCTTCGTAACATCTTGCAAATAAGTGTAAAGTTCAAATCGTCTCTTCTGCTGTATATTTGATGTTGAATATTACAACATTCCAGCTTATACTTGTGCTAAAGGAGGTGAGAGTATGCCGAATATAAAGCCGATTTCTGATCTTAGGAACTACAGCGAGCTACTTAAGGAAGTTACATCTGGTGCACCTGTCTTTCTCACCAAGAATGGGCGTGGAAAATACGCCATTATAGATATCCAAGACTATGAAAAGAGCCAAGCCAAGATCCAGCTTTTAAATGAACTGGCTAAAGGGCGAAAGTCAGGAGAAGATGAAGGTTGGATAAGCTTGGAGATGCTGGAAGAAGAACTGGGCATCTAGCATGAATAGTCTTCACATAGCACCCGAAGCGCTACGAGATCTTGAAGGAATTAAGGAATACATTTCTGAAGAACTAGATAATCCAAAAGCCGCAATCAATCAAATAAATAAAATTACAAACCGGATACGAATACTTAAGAAGCACGCTTATGCGGGGGCGGCCTTATCTTCCGTCGCTGACGTAGAAAGTGATTACCGTTTTCTTGTAAGTAACAATTACCTTATCTTCTATCGTCTGTCAGGCAAGGCCATTTACGTAGATCGCATCCTTTATGGTAGAAGAGATTATCTTCGTACTCTTTTCAAAGATTATCTGGATAAATAAGTAAACCAACTTGCCCTGATAAAAAACCGCTGAAGCCCTTAAGCCTCAGCGGTTCTCTTTTGGTCGGAGTGACAAGACTTGAACTTGCGACCTCTTGCACCCCAAGCAAGCACTCTAGCCACCTGAGCTACACCCCGATCAATTGTGGCGGACCCCGGCGTTTGACCGCCGGGTGCCGCATCTGGCAGGGGAGACAGGATTCGAACCCGCAACCCACGGTTTTGGAGACCGTTGCTCTACCGTTGAGCCACTCCCCTTTGTCGGTGACCTTGCCGGTCACCAGACGGCGTTCATCATAACAAGAGATGAATGCCCTGTCAATCAAATAAACTTAGAAAGAACGTTCTTTTCTGGGGTCACCCCGGCGACCGCCGCGGTCATCCCCGTCCCGCCTGGGGCCCCGGTCACGGCCGCCATCACGACCACCACCCCGGTAGGAGGAACGTCCACCGTCACGCCCGCCATCGCGGCCGCCCCGGTCATTTCGTCTGAAGTCACGTCCACCCCTGCCACCGTCGGAGCGTCTGCCCCCACGGCCGCCTGAGCCTTCGTCCTCGCGCTCCACATAACCTTCAGGTTTTTCCATCAGGTCACGCATGGAGAGGTTGAGACGGCCCTGATCGTCGATCTCAGAGACGACGACTTTGACCGCATCGCCCACAGCCAGGACGTCTTCAACGGCGTTGACACGTTCCCAGGCCATCTTGGAGATATGGACCAGGCCTTCCTTGCCCGGCGCGATCTCAACGAAGGCGCCAAAGGTCATGAGGCGGGTGACCGTACCGTCAAAAACGGTGCCCGGCTCGGGATCAAAGACAATGGCCTTGATGATGGCGATGGCCTTCTCCCGGGCTTCGGTATCAGTCGAGGCCACGTAGACATGGCCAATGGGCCCGTCTTCTTCGACGTCGATCTGGGTCTCGGTCAGTTCCACGATCCGGCGGATAACCTTACCGCCCGTCCCGATGACGTCGCGGATCTTATCCGAAGGAATATCAATCTGGTCGATCTTAGGTGCGAAGGGTGACAGTTCAGCCCTGGGCTCGGCGATGACAGGATTCATGGCTTCATCCAGGATCTGCATCCGGCCCTTCTTGGTCATGGCAAAGGCATCCCGGACGATGTCCAGGCTGAGGCCATCCACCTTGATGTCAACCTGAATGGCGGTAATGCCATCCTTGGTACCGGCAACCTTGAAGTCCATGTCGCCGAAGAAATCTTCAATGCCCTGGATGTCCATGAAGACCAGGTAACGGTCCTCATTGTCAGGATCAATGATCAGGCCTGAGGAAATACCGGCAACGGCCTTCTTGATGGGGACACCAGCCGCCATCAGGGCCAGGGAGCTGGAGCAGACTGAAGCCTGTGAAGTCGAGCCATTGGACATGGTCACTTCCGAGACGCAACGGATGGCGTAAGGGAATTCATCCATATCAGGCAGGACCGGGATCAGGGCTCTTTCAGCCAGGGCGCCATGACCGATCTCCCGACGGCCGGGTGAACGGTTGGGGCGGGCTTCACCGACACTGTAGGCCGGGAAGTTGTACTGGTGCATGTAACGCTTGCTCTCGCGGGTATCGACCCCGTCAAGGCGCTGGGCGTCATCCACGGTACCCAGGGTACAGATGGTCAGGACCTGGGTCTGGCCACGGGTAAAGAGGGCTGAGCCATGAACCCGGGGCAGGAGGTCAAGCTGGGCGGACAGGGCACGGATCTCATGGAGACCACGGCCGTCAACCCGGCGCTCCTCATTGAGCAGGTAGTCACGGACCACACCCATTTCCAGTTCGTCCATGACCTGGCCGGTCTGGCCGCTGTAATCGGGATAGTTCTCTTCGATAAAGGCCTTGACCTGGTCGGCCAGTTGGCCCACCGCCTTGTCCCGGACGGACTTGTCGGCAGAGAGGACGGCCTGGCGCATGTCTTCCCGGTAGCGGTCGCGGACAGCCTCCAGGACTTCAGCCGAAGCCTTCTTGGATTCATAGGTGAACTTTTCCTTGCCGATCTCGGACTGCATGGTCTGGATCAGCTGGCAGAGCTCCTGGATGACCTTTTGGCCTTCCTCGATGGCTTCCATGACCTTCTCATCGGTGACTTCATTGGCGCCCGCTTCGATCATGCAGATCTTGTCGTGGGTACCGGCCAGGAAAAGGTCCAGATCCGAGGCCTTGTAGGCTTCCAGATCAGGGTTGACGATGACCTTGTCATCAACGATAGCCAGCTGGACGCCGGCCACGGGGCCCCGCCAGGGGATATCGGAGATGGAGATAGCCGCTGAGGTCCCGATCAGGGCCGCCACCTGGGGCGAATGATCGTGGTCAACGGACAAAATCAGGTTGTTGACGACCACATCATTGCGGAGGTCGTCAGGGAAGAGGGGCCGGATAGGCCTGTCGATGGAACGGGCCGTCAGGACGGCGTTCTCTGTTGGTCTCCCCTCCCGCTTCAGGAAGCCGCCGGGGATCTTGCCGACACTGTACATTTTCTCTTCATAATCCACGGACAGGGGGAAGAAATCGATCCCCTCCCGGGGTTGGCTGGATGCCGTGACGGTGGTCAGGACGACGGTGTCGCCGTAACGGACCAGGACGGCTCCGTTGGCGAATTGGGCTAATTCGCCTGTCTCCAGTGTCAGGTTGGTACCTGACAGCTGCGTTTGGTAAATACGTTTTTGCATCTTGGTTATTCCTCCATAACTCAAACACAGGTCGCGGCCAGATCAGCAGGCAGGCGGTCACGAAAACCGGCCGGCCCGGGCTGCCGCGGGTTAATGGTCTTTTCTTTCCTGGAGTCAGATGACAGGCAATAGAGTGTAGAGTCCGCATCTCTTCTATCGGGAAGAGCCGCGCAATCTACGTCCCACTGCCTGCTCCTGACCCTCTTGCTACACAGGATGACGGCGGCCGGGGGCCGCCGTCACATGACTGTCTTTAACGTCTGAGACCCAGTCGGGCAATCAGGGTGCGGTAACGCTCAACATCGATCTTGGTCAGATAGTCAAGCAGGGCACGTCTTTGGCCGACAAGTTTCAAGAGCCCACGCCGGGAGTGGAAATCTCCCTTGTGAACCTTCAAATGCTCCGTCAGATGGTTAATCCGCCAGGTCAAAAGGGCGACCTGGACTTCCGGAGATCCTGTATCATCCGGATGCGTCGCATAAGCGTCGATAATGGTCTGTTTCGTTTCTTTGTCCATATTTCCTCCTATACTCCCGCCACAGCGTCAGGGTCGGACATGGCCACAAACGATGAAGGGGAATGAACTGCGGTTCATTGTAACACAAGATAATAGGCGCTTCCAGAGGCCCCGGGCCCCTTAGAGCTCCCTTATTGCCTCCCAAAGCAGGATGGCACCGGCTGCGGCCACATTGAGGGACTGGACCCCCCCTTGCATGGGTATGGTAATCAGGCGGTCGGCTGCGGCCAGGGCCTGGTCCGAAAGCCCCTTGCTCTCATTGCCCAGCATGAGGGCCAGCCTTCTTCCAAAAGCGCCCTCCCCTTCAAGGGCCTGACCTTCCAGGGCTGCCCCCAGAAGCTTAATGCCACGGCCTTTCAAATCGTCCAGAAGTAAATCTCCGGAATCTTCACTTTCAAAAACAGGCAGATGGAGCAGGGAGCCCATACTGGCAGCCAGGGTCTTGGGATTATAGATGGAGGCTGAATCCCCCATGAGGATGACCGCCTGCCAGCCCAGGGCATCGGCTGTCCGGATCAGGCTACCCACATTGCCCGGATCCTGGACTGATTCCAGGATCAGGAGCCGGCAAGGATCCTGGCCTTGTAACTTAGGGTCCAGCCAGTCCCCCAAGTCCCGGGCCGGCAAGTGGATCAGGGCCATGACGCCCTGGTCGGTCTTGTGGGCCGAGGCCTGCCTGAAAAGATGAGCAGGCAGACGGATCAGCTGGTCAGGATCCATCTTGCCTTCAAAGACCCCTCCCGGTCCTAAAAGCTCCCGGGCCGCCCTGTCTCCCTTATCATCCTGGGAAAAATAGAGGGTCCGGGGCAAGTGGCCGGCTGCTGCCAGATCCGCCAGGGGGCGGGGGCCCTCCAGGATCATCAGCTGCTCTTTTTTGGCCTGTCGGGCCTTCTTCAGGGCCAGCAGGGCCTTATAGCGGGGGTTGTCCTTGGATTCGATCAGGATCATCTGCCACTTCCTGCCTGTCTTTTGGTAAAGCAAAGGCGGATTGCTCCGCCTTTGTCCTGGTCCATGGAAGCTTCCATCAATTTAGGAAGCGTTGAGGGCGCTCTTTGAAATATTGACCAGCTCAGTGAAGGCAGGCTTGTCGTTAACGGCCAGATCTGCCAAAGCCTTCCTGTCCAGGGCTACGCCGGCCACGTTCAGGCCATTGATAAAGCGGCTATAGCTCATGCCATTGTCCCTGGCTGCGGCATTGATACGGGCAATCCACAGACGGCGGAAATCCCGCTTCTTCCTGCGACGGTCATTGTAGGCATACTGGCCTGACTTCATGACAGCCTGGTTGGCCACCTTATACTGGGTGCCCTTGCGGCCAAAATAGCCCTTGGCCTGCTTCAAAACTCTTTTATGGCGACGACGGAGTGTCGGTCCTCTTTTTACTCTAGACATGGTGATATCCTCCCCTTCTTATTCAATCAAGCCTTATTTATAGGGCAGAAGCCGGCGCAGGCGCTTGGCATCCTGGGCGGAGACGGTTGTAGTCTTACGCAGCTTGCGTTTACGCTTAGGCGACTTCTTGGTCAAAATATGGCTGGTGAAGGCCTGGGAGCGAAGATATTTCCCGGTTCCGGTCACCTTGTATCGTTTCTTTGACGAACTGTGTGTTTTCTGTTTAGGCATGGCAATGCACTCCCTTCAGGTAATCCTAACTCGCTATGGCATACGGGGTTTCCCCCGTTAACATCAATCCTTGAGCGGCGACAAGAACATGATCATATTCCTGCCTTCGGCCCTGGCAGCCCGGTCAACAGTCCCCAGGTCGGCCACCGCCTCTGCAAAGTCTTCCATGACCCCATAACCCTGATCGGTATGGGCCATCTCCCGGCCCCGGAAACGGATGACCACCTTGACGCGGTCCCCTGCCTCCAGAAAGCGGCGGGCATTACGGACTTTGACGTCAAAGTCATGGCTTTCAGTGGTCAGCTTGAGCTGAACTTCCTTGACATTGACGATTTTTTGGTTCCTACGGGCTTCGCGCTTCTTCTTCTCCTGTTCGAAGATGAATTTGCCGTAATCCATGATCTTGCAGACCGGATTATCAGGCGAGGGCGAGATAAGCACCAGGTCCAGCCCGGCGTCATAGGCCCTGCGCTGTGCCTCCTCAATAGGCACCACCCCTATCATACTTCCGTCTTCAGCGACCAAACGGACCTGTGAAAAGCGAATGTCCTCATTGATCGCATGACCTCTGCTTGATTGTCTGATATCGGACCTCCTTTCAAGCAAGAAAAAAGCGGCCTTGTCCCGCTCAACAAAAACCGCTTGCTTGTGTCGGTATCTGTGGACCTCATCGCCTAGGCTGGAGGTGAGAAGCGGAACTTCTACTTGTTCGCATGTGAGTATAACCCTTGTGTCAAGGGCCGTCAAGTGGTCTTTGCTTTCCTCCTCTTCCGGTAATAAAGGGACTTAAAGAGTTCACCTGCCAGGAAGGGAATGGTGACCAGGGCCAGGATCAAGGCCCAATCCCTGATCAGGAGGGGGATGGTCTTGAAGTAATCGTCAATAAAGGGCAGATAGACCACGGCCAGGGTCAAGGCAAGGGAAAGGAGGACGGCCCGGTTGAGGGACCTGTTGGAGAAGACCCCCAGCTTGAAAACGGATTCATGCTCTGAACGGGCTGAAAAGACCCGGAAGATCTCGGACATGATGAGGGCAATGAAGGCGTAGGTGTGGGCCCCCCGGGAGGGTGAGGCCCCTGCCTGTGGGCTCAGGCTGAAAAAGGGCACCAGGCTGCCGTCAGCGGCCAGGTCAGGATAAAGATAGCGGCCCAGGTTGAAGGCGATGGTAACCGTGATAAAGATGGCCAGGGCCTGGAAGAGGATGGACCAGATCATGGGCCGGTTGAGGATTTGCTCATCCTTCCTGCGGGGTGGCTGGAGCATGATGCCATCCTCGGCCCTTTCACGGCCCAGGGCCAGGGCGGGGAAGCTGTCGGTCACCAGGTTGAGCCAGAGGAGCTGGACCGGGATCAGGGGGGCATAGGCCGGCCCCAGGATCATGCTGACCAGGGCGATGACCAGGATCTCACCCATATTGCAGGAGAGGAGAAAGCCCACCACCTTGCGGATATTGGCATAGATGACCCGGCCTTCCTCGACCGCGCTGACAATGGTGCCGAAATTGTCATCGGTCAGGATCATGTCGGCGGCCCCCTTGGCCACCTCGGTCCCGGTGATGCCCATGGCCACGCCGATGTCGGCCCGTTTGAGGGCCGGGGCGTCATTGACCCCGTCCCCGGTCATGGAGACAATCCGGCCGGCCCTTTTCAAGGCTTCCACAATCCGGACCTTGTGTTCAGGAGAGACCCGGGCATAAACAGAGGTCTTTTCCACCAGTTCAAAGAGCTGGTCGTCAGTCATGGCTTCCAGCTGACGGCCGGTCAGGATACTGTCATCAGGCATGCGGAGCTGGAGATCGTCTGCGATGGCGGCGGCAGTCTCCTGATGGTCCCCGGTGATCATAACCACGGAGATCCCGGCCTGGTGGCAGGTCTCGATGGCCTCCCTGACCTCCGGCCTGGGGGGATCGATCATGCCCATGAGGCCGGTAAAGATCATGCCGGACTCGGCGCCTCCAAAACGGTCATCCTCATGGTCTTTGTAGGCAAAGGCCAGGACCCGGAGGGCCTGGCGGGCAAAGGCGCTGTTTTCCTCCAGGATGGCTGCCCGCCTCTCTTCTGTCAGGGGCAGGATCCCGGACAGGGTCATCTCCCGGTCACAGGCCAGGAGGATGTTGTCAGGTGCCCCCTTGGTCAGGGAATAATGGATGCCGTCATCCCAGAGGCAGCCTACCGACATCATCTTGCGTTCGGAGTCAAAGGGCAGCTCCCAGATCAGGGGATTGGCCTGGCGAAGCTGGGGAATGGACAGGCCCCCCTTGACGGCCACAGTCAGCATGGCGCCCTCGGTAGGATCCCCGATCAGCTTGATCTCCCCTCCTTCAGACTCCACCAGGACCGCATCATTACAAAGGACACCGATGGACAGCATGCGGTCGACAACAGTCCAAAGGTCCGGATCCAGAGACTGGCCTTGGGGGCCTTGGATGTCGCCCTGGCCCCCGTAACCGATCCCGGTCACCTGCAGCCGCTGGCCGACGGCATAAAGGCGGGTCACCGTCATCTCATTCTGGGTCAGGGTCCCGGTCTTATCGCTGCAGATGGTATCCACACTGCCCAGGGTCTCAACAGCCAGGAGCCGCTTGACGATGGCGTTTTCCCTGGCCATCCTTTTCATACCAAGGGCCAGGAGAATGGTGACCACGGCCGGCAGGCCCTCGGGGATGGCCGCAACGGCCAGACTGATGGCCGTCATGAAGAGGGCCAGGGGCTGACCACCCTGAAGGAGGCCCACGCCAAAAATGGCAGCAGAGATCAGGAGACAGAGAATGCCCAGCCACTTGCCCAGGCGGTTGAGGTTAAGCTGCAGAGGGGTCATTTCACTCTCGATCCCCTTGAGCCGGTCGGCGATCTTGCCGATCTCCGTATCCGCCGCGGTTGATACAACAAAGCCCCGGCCCCGGCCATAGGCGATCTCCATGGAGCTGAAGACCATATTGGTCCGGTCCCCCAGGCCGGGCAGCTGGTCAAAGCGGGCCTGGGCATCCTTGGAGGAGGGCAGGGATTCACCGGTCAGGGCAGCCTCATTGGCTCTGAGGTTGACACTTTCAAAAAGGCGGATATCGGCCGGGATGACATCGCCGGCCTCCAGCTCAACCAGGTCGCCAGGGACCAGATCAGCGGCGGGGAGCTCCATGGTCTCCCCCTCCCGGATGACCCGGGCGAAGGGGGCAGACATCTCCTTCAAGGCCTCCAGGGCCTTTTCCGCCTGATTCTCCTGGACAGCGCCCAGGACAGCATTGATGATAACCACGGCCATGATGATGATGGCGTCGATCCGCTCGCCTAAAAAGGCAGAGACCAGGGCCGCCACCAGGAGGACAATGATCAGAAAGTCCTTGAACTGGTTGAGGAGCTTGACGATAAAGGGAGTGGACTTCTCCCCTTCAAGCAGGTTGGGGCCATAAAGCTCCAGTCGGGACCGGGCCTCCTGGGAGGATAGACCCTCCTGCCGGCTGCTGGCCAGGAGGCCTTCCACCTCCTCGATGCTTTTCAGGCAGGCTTCTTCCCCGGACAATTGTTTGGCGGCCTCAGGAAGGCCCTTGTGATCTTGATCTGTCATCTTCATTGGTTAAACGGATATGCTTTGATGGGGTTCTCCGTTCCTGGAACCCTGGTCTGAGGCCTGGTCCTCCGGACTGTCCAGGACCTCAAGCTTGATTTTGGCAATTCTTCGGTCGGCCATCTCCAGTACAGTAAAGCGGAGATTACCGAATGAGGCCTCTGCCCTCTCACCCACCTGGGGAATATAACCCAAAAGGGAAAGGACGAAGCCGGCAATGGTATCAAAGTCATCGTCTTCTTTGAGAGCATCCAGTTCGGGCACATAGCGGCCGGCCTCAGCCGGGGTCAAGAGGCCGTTAAAGATGTAGGAGCCGTCGGGGTTGATGATGACACTGGCTTCAGGGGCATCATATTCATCGTCAATCTCCCCCACAATCTCCTCCAGGAGATCCTCCAGGGTGACGATGCCCTCGGTACCCCCGTATTCATCCACGACCACCGCCATGGTGATCCGCTGCTTTTTCATTTCCTTGAAGAGGACGTCAATCATCTTGCCTTCAGGTACGAAATAACTGGGGCGCAAGATATCCTTGAGGGAGAAGCTGTCCTCCTGGCCCTCCTTGCTGACCCGGAGCAGGTCCTTGACGGTCAGTACCCCCACAATATCGTCGATGTCTTCCTCATAGACCGGGAAGCGCGAATAACGGGCATGGGCGGCAATGTCAACCGCCTCCTCATAACTGGCATCCAGGGGGATGGCCTTGATGGAGACCCTGGGCGTCATGATCTCTGAGACATATTTATCGTCAAAGGCAAAGATATTGTTGATCAAGGTGACCTCTTCCTCCTGGAGGTCCCCGGTCCCGGCTCCCGCCTCCACCATGATCCGGATCTCTTCTTCTGTCACCCGCATGGCGGTTTCGGCCGGATCAACCCCCAGGAGTCTGAGGACCAGATTGACCGAGAGGCCCAAGAAGCGGGTAAAAGGATAAAAGAGAAAGTCAAAGACCCTAAGGACACCGGCGACAGAAAGGGCCAGGGCTTCGGGCTTTCGCATGGCCAGTCGTTTGGGAACCAACTCCCCTAAAACCAGGGTCACATAGGAGAGGGCGATGGTCAGCAGGATAACAAAGACCGTCCGAAGGGAGGGACTTTGGAGGAGGGGGTCAGCCGCCAGATAAAGTCTGCCCGCCAGTTTTTCCGCTGCAAAGGCAGAGGACAAGAAGCCAGCCAGGGTGATGGCTACCTGGATGGTGGATAAAAAGCGGGCCTTGTTGTCAACGAAATGCAGAAGCCTTTTGGCCGAGGCCTGGCCGGCTGCCGCCATCTGGCGGATCTTATTGTCATTCTGTGTGACTACCGCCATTTCGGCTGCAGAAAAGAAACCGTTGACCAGGACAAGAATAAGGATCAGGGTCAGATCCAGCCATAAAGGGCTGCGACTGCCCCCTGTTATTGCTTGTGTGTCGAGAAGGGCCCTCCAAAGAGGGCCTGTACAGCTAGAGCCGTCCAAAGGTATTTCCTCCATTTAGTCCCCTGAGGGACCGCTCCGCCAGCTGCCTCCTGACAGTCCTGACAAGCGAAGCGCCCTAATGCTAGCAAATAGGGCCTGTAAAATCAACGCCAAAGGCTTGCTTGACCGGCCTTAGCTTATCTCCAGCCGGGAAAAGATTGTCCCGATGGCCTCATGGGCCACCAGGTCCGCCGCCCCATCATAGGAAGTGGCGTCCAGATTGATCAGGGCCAGCTTGGACCCCCGCTTCTTATACTGGATGAGACCTGCGGCAGGATAGACGGTCATGGAGGAGCCGCCCACAATGATGAGATCGGCCGAGGCGATGGCATCAATGGCAGCCGACAGGACGCTTTGGTTCAAGGATTCACCGTACATGACAATGTCAGGCCGGACAAAGCCGCCACAAGCGGGCTTCTTGCAACGGAAGACCCCCTGGCTGGCCATGGCATCCTCAATAGTGTAGCGACTGCCACATGACTGGCAATAAAAGGACTGGCCACTGCCATGGAGCTCAAAGACCCTCCGGCTTCCTGCTGCCTGGTGGAGTCCATCCACATTCTGGGTAACCACGGCCTCCAGCTTACCCTTGGCTTCCATCTCGGCCAGCTTATAGTGGGCGGGATTGGGCAGGATGCCTTCCATCATGAAATATTTCCGGTAAAATTCGTAGAATTCCGCAGGCCTTTGATTCATGAAGTCCAGGGTCAGATAGGTCTCTGCGCCGCCCATCTGGGCATAGATACCGCTGGGACTCCTGAAGTCGGGTACACCGGACTCGGTCGATACCCCGGCACCCCCGAAAAAGACGGTCCTTTCCGACTCATGGATCCAGTCGGTCAGGGTTTTCAAGAACTGATCGCTTTTCATATTCACTGCCACTTTCCAAAATATGGCTATTGCCGGTCCCTATTTTCAGGATAGCACAGGGCTGGGATCACAAGATCAGGAGCAGGAGAAGCCGGACCAGGAAGAAGATAAAAGCCAGGCTAAAAACCCCTATAAAGAGCCTGCGCCTGATGACCAGATAGGCGATCCATTCCCGGATAAAGGCATTGATGGAAAAGTAGAGCTTGGTCCTGGCCCCCCGCCCGTCGCAGGGGATACCCAGGTCCCGGGCCAGCATGAGGGCGCGCAGGAGATGATAGCGGTTGGTGACAACCAGGATCCCTCCCCTGTCCGAGGCGGCGCCCTTTTCCCTGGCATCAATCAGGGCCTTGGAAAAGAGCAGGTTTTCCCGGATATTCCTGAACTGGTTCTCGACCAGGATGGCCGCCTCCGGGACCCCCTTGTCCAGGGCATAAGCCCGCATGGCCTCCCCTTCGGCTCTTTTTTCATCCCCTCCCTGGCCACCGGACAGGATAAGGATACTGCCCGGATTCTCCTTGTGAGCGGATAGCCCCTTGTCAATCCGGGAGGCCAAAAGCGGGGTGACCTCCATGCCCTTTTTCAAACCGCTGCCCAGGACGATGATGGTGGCATAGTGCCTGCCAGGCCGCCTGATCAGATTGAGCAGGGAGCTGATGCAGTAGAGGGCGAAGACCTGGCTGGTGAAGATCAGGCAAAAAGACAAAAAATAGTAGAGGGAGGCC
>CAZKLG010000015.1:38031-42136 GCA_964553675.1 uncultured Mageeibacillus sp.
AAGGGGGCTGTCCCCGGACCTGGTCAGTCCTTGAGACAGCCCCTCATGGTTGGCGATTTGCCCTTTAATATCAGAGTTTCATGCAGACATCCCAAGCCCGCCAGATAACGGTGCGGAGATTGCCCACCTTCTTGGCATCTCCCACCAGGTGGACCTTGCGGCCCGACTTGACCAGGGGAGCAGGCTTATAGCCCAGGGCCGTAATGACATGATCGGCCTTGAGGTCAAAGACCTTGCCCTCCTTATCCTTGACCGTGACCCCGTCCTTGCGGATTTCCTGGACGGTGCTGTTGAGATAGACCGGGGTTTCCTTGAAGGCCAGCATTTCCCGGAGGAAGGAAGAGTTGGCCAGACAGACGCCAGGGACGGCGATCAGGTCTTCCATCATCTCCACCACCTGGGGTTTCTTGCCCTTGAGGATGAGATCATAGGCGATCTCACAACCGGTCTGGCCGCCGCCCACAATGATGACATCCTGACCCACCTCAGCCCCCGACAGATAATCAACGGCCTCGATAGCCAGATCCAGACCCTTGATGGGCAGGGCCTTGGGCACTGAACCGGTGGCGATGACAATCTCATCAGCTGTCAGCTGGCTGATATTCTCAATGGGGCTTTCCAGCTTGACCTCAATGGGTCGTTTGGCGATTTCCCGCTTATACCATTCGATCAGGGCCTTGTCTTTTTTCTTGAAATCAGGGGCTGCCGCCGGGATGAAGACACCCCCCAGGCGATCGGATTTTTCATAGAGGGTGACCTTGTGGCCCCGGTCGGAGAGGACCATGGCGGATTCCATCCCTCCGATACCCCCGCCGATGACGGCGATATGCTTGGGCCGGGAGGTCTTGACCAGCTTGTACTTCCTGGACTGCATGGTCTGGGGGTTGAGGGCGCAACGGGCCATCTTCATGGCATCTTGCAGGGGCTGGATATTGGCCGTCCCCTTATACTTGGCCATGGTAAAGCAGGCATTATGACAATCAATGCAGGGCCTGATGTCCTCTTCCCTGCCCTCCATGAGCTTGGTGACCCAGGCCGGGTCTGTCAGGAACTGGCGGGCCACGCCCATGGCGTCAATGTCACCGGCCTGGATGGCCTGGGCGCCCACATCCGGCGTCATCTTACCGGCACAGACGACCGGGATATCCACGAATTGTTTGATGTGCTTGACATAGGGCAGGTTGCAGTTTTCGTGCATGTAAACCGGCGGATGGGCCCAATACCAGGCATCATAGGTCCCGTTGTCGCAGTTGAGCATGTCATAGCCGGCTTCCTGGAGGAATTTGACCGCCCACTCGGATTCTTCCATATCCCGACCGACCTCGACAAAGTCCTCTTCTCCGGGCACGGCCCCCTGACCGAAGCCCTTGGTCTTGGAGACCACCGAGTAGCGGAGGGAGACCGGGTAGTCCTGGCCACAGGCAGCCTTGATATTTTTGACGATATCGGCCGCGATCCGGTAGCGGTTCTCCAGGGAACCTCCGTATTCATCGGTCCGCTGGTTGGTGTACTTGAGGGCGAACTGGTCCAAAAGATAGCCTTCGTGGACCGCATGGACCTCCACCCCGTCGACCCCGGCCTCCTTGAGCAGCTTTGCCGTCTTGCCAAAGGCCTCAATGATCTCCTGGATTTCTTTCAGGGTCATGGGCCGGGAATTGACATCCTCAGCCCAGCGATTGGGCGTGGCCGAGGCAGAGGCACAGATATAGTCCATATTGAAAAGGGGCTTGCCCAGGGTGCCCAGGACCTTATTTTTCATCATGAGGACCATGAGGTCATTGACGGCCATGGCCCGGCCCATGCCGGCAGTCAGCTGGACAAAGAGCTTGGCCCCGGTTTTATGGAACTCGGTCATGAATGCCTTGAGCTTGTCAAACTTTGCCTGGCCCTTGTAAAGCCAGGATCCCCCCATGACATTGCGGATGGGCGCGATACCGGGAATGATCAGTCCCACATTGTTTTTGGCCCTTTCCAGGAGAAAGTTGGCGGCTTCCTTGTCAAAATGATGGGGTTCCATCCATCCGAAGATGGAGGTACCGCCCATGGGGCAGAGGACGATCCGGTTCTTGAGCTCCAGATTGCCGATCTTCCAGGGGGTAAAGAGTGCTTGGGTGTCCTGTTTCATTGATGATCTCCTGTCTTTATTCAACTGTCACTGTGCCATCAGGGGCTACCGTGATGGTCATGCCATCTTCTACATAATCCAAAAAGTCCTGACCCAATTCATCGATGACCGGCATGGAGGCCTCTGTCCAGTTGGCTGCCAGGATGGCCCCCGAGGCGGCCAGCGGGTCAATGGTCTTGGAAAAGAGCATGCAGGCCGGCTGCTTATCCAGGGCGCAGGCGCAATAAAGAACCATGCCGCCGGTGGTGGAACCGATGGTCTCAGGCAGGCAAAGGGCCTTGGCGATCATGGGTTTCTTGTAAAGATCGGGGTTGTTCTGGTCGCCGCACTTGACCTCCTTGTCGCCAAACATGAGGGCTGTCTGGTAACTTGCCAGGGTATTGAAACCTGTCCGGGAGACCAGGGCTTCTGCCTGGGCCTGGCCGGGCGTGATGACCCTTCCCTTGAAAACTTTAGCCATTTCACTTCACCCCCTTGGTAATCTTTTCCAAAATCTCCTCATCCGTATAAAAACGGGCGCTGGTGTAGGTGCGCAGCTTGTTGGAAGAGGTGATGACCGGCATCTTCTTGGACAAAGGATTGTTCATGTACATAAGGGGACAGATATAAGACAAGACGACCCCTGTAGCCTGGAGGCGGGCAGCATATTCCGTCTCCTCAAAGGCCCGGATGACGTCAGGGGCAGAGGTGAAGACGGTGGGAATCCTGACCTTGCGGTTGCCGGCCTGGGCCAGACCTTCCTCCACCCTCAGGGTCCAGTCTTTCAGCTGTTGCAAGGTCATATGGGGGCAGCCCATGAAACAGAGCTTGGGCTTGGCGTCAGGTTTTTTCCAGATGACCGGGTAGGAAGCCTTGACCCGCTCCAGTTCCGCATCATCCACCACATAGACGGGAGCCCCTTCCCGGATCAGGGCCTGACCCAGATCGACTGCTTCCGGTGTCAGATTCTCCACATGATAAAGGCCGACAGAGCCATTGGAGGCTGTGGCGGCACCAAAATCCTTGAGATAGGCTGTGGCCCGGTCATCAAGTTCCGTCCCCAGCCACTTGTCCAGGCCCTTGATATAGGGGACCTGGTCCAGGACCTTCATGCCCACGGCAGATCCGAAGAGCTGGGCCTCCGGCAACTTGTCTGTCTTGATCTCGATGATCCAGTCAGCCTTACGGCCATCATCGGTCAGAAGGCCGAATTCAGGCACGAAGCCGGCGATGGAACCCATGAGTTCAATGATGCCGGAGTTGCGGTTGCAGCGGGCGCCCAGGACGGAGTTGGCGTAGACCACGGCCGAGGACTCGGCCCAGGAGAGAATATCACCCCGCTTGGGCACATTCTTGACTTCAGGCAGGTAGCAGGCACAGGTATAGGCCTCCTCATTCATGAGTCCGAACTGCCTCAGCTGTTCCTCATACTTGTCCTGCTTGCTGTACATGATCTTGAAGACCAGATCCTGCAAGAAGGAGGAGGGTACTTTTTTGTCAAGGGGTCGGGGATCTGCCGAAAACTTCTGCCGGCTGACCGCCCCGTCGGCCAGGAGCCTGTCATAAAGGTCATAGACCGGGTCCATGACCCCGATGCCAAAGCTGATTACCGTGTGGCCATAGTCACTTGTGATCGGAATCATCCTTTGAGCTGAAAAGGCCTCCCCATACATGACCAGGGTTTTCATGACCCGGGCCATGGTTTCGCCCTTTTCACCATCGAGCAGAGCCTGCTGCTCTTTTGTCAGTATCATTCTCTTCATCTCCTTTTATGCCAGGCATTTTCAGAGGACTTGTCCAAAAACGGACCTGGAGATCTCATGACTTCCTGGCTCTTTGTCCAATAGTATAACCAAATCATTGACTTAAGTCTAAACTTTTTCAGGCTAAGGGCCAGGACTGATATAATCAGATAAAAAGGAGACAGGCATGATGACTGCTTTTCTGCCAAGGCTCAAATCGGGTCAAGCCCCCAGGAGGGCCCTCTTCTTTTTGCTTGTC
>CAZKLG010000016.1:0-36354 GCA_964553675.1 uncultured Mageeibacillus sp.
TGGACAGCCAGGGGAAAAAGGCCAGCTTTCCTGACCTTGAGCCCGGGCATGAGATGTCAGCCTTTATTGCCGCCCTGGTGGAGAAAGAGGCCATAAGGGGTTACCCGGGTGGCTACTACCGGCCGGACCGACCCATCATCCGGGAGCATGTCTGCCAGATCGTGGCCAAGGCCTTTGACCTGGAGAGGGGCGACCTGCCCGTGGCCTTCAATGACTTGTCCGGTCAGGCTGAGGCCGATTCCTATATCGAGATCCTGGCCAGTAACGGGATCGTCAAGGGCAGAAGTCAGGACCGCTTCAGCCCCAATTCGGAGGTCACCCGGGCCGAGTTGTCCAAGATTCTGTCCGTTGCCATGGTGGTCTCTGCCATCCAAGAGGCAGAAAGGGAGGTCAGTCCCAGCGCCCTTGACAGGGCACAGGCCTTGATTCATGCCCTGCCCCAGGACCAGGACCTGGTCATGCGGGAGTATTTGCAGACCAGGCTGGAGGCTGTCGGACCTTAGAGGGTCAAAAAAAGGAGGCCACCTTGACGGACAGCCTCCCACTTGATCATTGGTTTATCTTTCTTATTCCAGATAGCAGCGTTCCATCCACTCAGGCTTGGACTTGTCGGTATAGACCGTGTACTTGGCCAGGAGGGCCACAGGTCCATAGGTCATCTTGGACTGGCGAAGACCGGGGTCTCCGTTGTCATCCTCCCGGTTGACAAAATCGATGGCCTTGCTCTTGCCGAACATCTTCATGAATTCCGAGACCAGCATCTGATAGACACCCCGGTACTGGGTATCCGCCTTTTCCACGTGTATGTAGAGGGTGTCATCCACCGTCTCTGCCAGTGAAAAACCGGCCACCTGGTCACCGATGAAAAGGACACCCCCGAACATGCCATAGTCGGTCATGTGGTCCAGGACTTCCCGGATCTTTCGGGCTTCTTCGGCCAGGGTGGTGTTGTCTTGGGGATTCTCCGCCTGGATGCTGGCGGCAAATTCACAGACTGCCTCAATATTGTCCTCATTGATCATCTCAAAGCGCCAGTCGGGCGTCGTCCTCAGGAATTTACTGATATTGCCCCGGGTGGCCCGGTGCTTGCCTCCCTTGAGTTCCAGAAGATCCTGGGCCTCATAGAGGTAGTCAAAGTAATCCCTTTCGGAGATGGCATGAAAGTCCGGATAGCGTTTGGACAGGAGGGGCAGGTCCTGGTCACCCACGATGCAGAAGACCAGGGGTTCACCCAAGGCCCGGCAGTGGGCTTCCAGCAGGGCCAGGGCCTCCTCCCGGTTTTCACCGAGAGGGACCGTATAGGCCTTGTGGCTTTCAAAAATGTGCATGCTGAGGATCAAACAGTCGGCAGCCAGGGCATATTCATTGTGGAAAAGATCCCGCCACATGAAGAGGCCACCCACTGTCAGGTCGCAGAGCCTTTGGGGGTTTGGGGTCAGGAAGGGCCTGACCATGGGGATATCCTTCAGTTCCAGTCGTTGAAAATTCAACATGGCTTAAATGCTCACCCCTATTCGCTTACATAGCCGCCCTGGCGGAGAATGTCTGCCGCCTGGTCCAGATTGGCTGTCGACACACGGACGATGGGTCCCGTGCATCCCATGCCACTTTCGGCATAGATATTCTTGCTCCAGAGCAAGTGGACTGCATCTTCCAGGTCCAGGACGTCGATGCCTTCAATCTGTTCGGTGACGACCTCGGAGGGAGGTGCCTTGATTTCCTCGACAGCCTTACCGGCGGCACTTTCCTTCCGCTCCTGGAGCAGGCGGTCCAGGCCTGCTTTTTTGGCCAGGGCCAGCTCCTGTTTGTAGACGGTTTCCAATTTGCCTTGAGACAAAGAGGCTGCGTATTCAATGGCCTGGCCAATGACCGGGGCACCTGAGGCCCGGGAGATGATCATGATGATGCCTGACATCTTTTCACCGACGCCAGGACCATAACCGGCCCCCAGGGTTTCATAGGAACCGCCCGAGCTGTAAGCCGACAGGACCTTCATGAGGACATTGCCGGTCAAGGAATCCGTGACCAGGACGTCCTGGGCACCGGTCAGCAGGTCATTGCCCCGCATGACAGAGCCACCGTCAGAACGGCCGGAAGCGGCAAAGTTGACCGGATAGCCGCCTGCTTGCAGCTGTTTGAGGATGCCCTCTACCTGGCGGGTACCGTCCAGGTTGAGAAGGCCTATTGAGGGATTTGTCAGGCCGTCAGCCTTGGCTGTGGCGATGCCGGCGATTGTGTTGAGCACCATGGCTTCCACCCGGTCGGTTGAGTTGGTCCCGGTCGTGGTGGCCAGGTAGACATTCTTGCCGGTGGCCGGCGCCACCACCCGTCCCACGGTTGAGACACCGATGGGGAAGGGGTAGTGCATGGCAACAGCGGCATCAGCCTGCCCGGATGCCAGGAGTTCTTCCATGGTTTCGAAGGCATCGTCGGCGCAGTCGCAGGGGATGGTGGTGACGCCCTCTGCCTGGGCATTACCCAGATAAAGGACTTCAACCCCCTGACGGGCGGCCAGCTGGCAGCCCCGGATGACATTTTCTTCACCCAGCTCGGAGCCGGGACCGATCACCGCCACGCGGGTTTTTTTGCCGAACTGGCCTGTTTCCAGACCCTGAGCCAGATCCATGAAGACCTGGGCGATATCGTGTTTGATCTTATCCATCAAGATTACCTGCTCTCCAACAAGCCCGAGGCGAAATCACGCAGGGATTCGGCGATCAGTTTACGGATTTCATCCTTGGATACCGAGCTGGTCTCCTCTTTACCGCTGTTGGGTTCCATGAGGAAGGAGACACCGTCGAATAGATTGGTCATCCGGCCCAGGAAGAGAGATCCCTTGCCCACGATCATGGCCCGCTTGATCTCACCCTTGAGCAGGCTGTCCCGGGCATGACCCATGTAGGGAACGCCCGAAGGAATATGGCCTTGGGTGGGGGCAAAGCCGGGCAGGCCGTGCTTCTCAACGAAGGCAGCAAGTTCCTTGCGTTCCAGATCGCCTTCCTTGACCGCCAGGGCACCGATCATCTTCATATTAGCCTCAGGCACATTGCCTGCGCCAGCCGGCTTGGTGATATCGGGGTTCTGCATTTCCGGTGAGTAGTAGTCAACATCAGTCACCTTGAGGCCGGCCTTGGCCAGGGGGACTGTGACCAGAGAGGCGATGACGTTCTGGGGGGAGCTGCCCGTGCCGACGGCATGCCAGCCCACATTCTCTGCATTGATCTCGGGATTGACCCCGTCATTTTCTGACAGGATGACCGCAAAGGCGCCCAGGCAATCTTCCAGGATGGGGAGACCCTTTTTCAGATGGTCCTTGCCGTTCATGCCCAGTTTGGCCGTGGAGCCGCCGGCGGTGACCGCCACTGTTTTGAAGGTGCCCGCCTTGACCAGGGAGGCAGCGACCATGACAGCGTGGGCCGGGGCCGCACAAAAGCCTCTGACGTCAGAACCGGTGGAGTGGGACAATTGGGCGATTTCCGCCGTGGCCTTGGCAAAGTTGCCGCCGCCTCTTTGGTTCATATCGCCGCAGGCCTCCTCTGAACAGTCGATGGTATATTCAACTTCTTCAGGGCTGATGCCGGCATTTTTGACGGCATAAAGGAGGGCCAGGGCACTGGAGGCCTTGGAGACCAGGTTTTCGACCATGACATGGGCTGACAGGTTGGGATCGATATCGTGGGCCCGTCTGACGGCGCCGACAATCTCCTCACCCACATAGAGGCCTTCGGCCCCTTCTTCATCGATCAGCTGCTTGAGGCGGGCCTGGTCGACCCCTTCCTTGACCCGATTGAGGATAAAGTCGCTGATGATGGGATCTTCCTGGAGGCGGGGCTTGGCCTGGGCGACAAAATCCTTGTCCAGATAAACCAGCTCGAACTCGTCGACGGCCTGGATCAGAAGATAGAACTCATCCTGGGGCATGATCTCGCCGAAGGCGCCATAGCGTTCGTCTACCGGGCAGTCAAGATCCTGCCAGGGACCTTCCACCTTGGCCAGCTCATAGGGCGTGATGTTGCCGATGTAGGTCTGGTTGGGATAGTAGGCGCGCACCCGGTCATAGGGGCGCAGGTTAGCATTTACTTGTTTCAGGTAATCCGAATCGGGATTGACGACACGTTCAGTTGTCTGCGTCGTTCCGTAATGGTATACCATGTCGGGGGTGTGGACCAGGACATAGCCTGCGCCTTTCATAACACTATTCATTCGATTTCTTCCTGCCTTTCCGGTCGGTGGTTTTATTCTAAGGGGCCCGGTCAGGGCCTTATTCTTGTCTTATTAAGGATGCCCCGGCCCAGCCCCCCTGAGGGGGTTGCATGGCCTGGGGCATCTCCTCATCAAACGATCCTCGGCTTAATACTTGGTGTACTCTTCGCGAATCGCCTGCATCTCTTCCGCGATCTCATCGACGTCCAGAACCATCTCCATCATGGAAACCTGTTCTTCATAGACATCCGGATCAAATTCGGCTTTAACGTCCTCTTCACACACGTGGTAGACTCTGAGTCCCAACGAGACTCCAGTCAACGGACCTGCAAAGGTGGGGTCACCATTGGTAACCGTTTCACCTGCGATGCCGGAAGCCTCACCTTCAGCGGCGCCCAGGAGAACGACGATGTTCTCAGGGCTATGCTCTTCAGTGAGATCCTTGACACGCTTCTGATTTTCCAGATCCATTGCACCCGCGGCTGTTCAGACAAAGCACTCCGTTGCGGAGAAGATAACCTCAGCGCCGGCTGATTCTGCGCAAAGCGCAATGGCCGGACCGGGAATCCCGTCGCGGTCACCGATGACGATGACCTTTTTGCCTTCGAGTATGCTCATATCCTGCTCCTTTCCTCATATTTTCGGGTCTATCAGGGGGACCCTCCCCAAAGGGCAGGTAGTAGCCTACCCACCTCTGGTTGTCACGCATCAGATGTATTTCTTGATCATCTCTTCGACAGCTTCAGGCGTGGCGTCGTCTTTGACCAGCTCCTCGACCTTTTCACCGCCCTTGTAGATGGCGATGACGGGGAGGCCCAGAATGCGCTGGGAAATGGCCAGGCGCCTGGCCTTGGATGTGTTAAGGGCTGTGAAGCGGAGCTTGTCACCATAGGTCTCCTCCAGTTTGAGGATATGGGGTTTCAGGGCTTCACAGGGGACACAGCCGTTGCCGTAGAAGTCAACGAGTACCGCCTCTTCTGATTGAAGAATGTCGGTTTCAAACGTATCTTTGTCCAGTTCAAACATGCCTTTTACTTCTTCCTTTCAATCGTAAGCACCGGAGGCCAGATCATGCTCCACCTGCATGGCGGCGATGGCGCCGTCGGCACAGGCGGTGACGACCTGACGCAGAGGGGTGGTCCGGATGTCGCCCACGGCGAAAACACCGGGGACATTGGTCCGCATCTCTGTGTCGGTGACGATGTAATTGTATTCCATATCGACAACACCGTCGAAAAGTTCGTAGTTGGGCAGGAAGCCGATGAAAACAAAGACCCCGAACATGCCGTCGTCCTCGTCCGCATCAATGCGGCGTTCCTCGCCTGTCTTGGTGTCCTTGACGGTCATGCCATTGAGCACACCATCATCGCCATGGAGGGCGGTGACGACTGCATTCCACATAAAGTCGATCTTGTCGTTCTTGAAGGCCCGCTCCTGGATGGACTTGACTGCCCGAAGCTCGTCCCGACGGTGGATGATGGTCACCTTGCGGGCGAATTTGGTCAGGTACATGGCTTCCTCGACTGCGGTGTCACCGCCGCCGACCACATAGACTTCCAAATCTTCAAAGAAGGCCCCGTCGCAGGTGGCGCAATAGGAGACGCCTCGTCCGATCAGGTCGCTTTCGCCCGGGCAGCCGATGGGCCTGGGGTGGGCACCCGTCGCAATGATGACGGCCTTGGCTTCCAGGACGGCCTCACGGGTATGGACCCGCTTGATGGGACCTTCCAGTTCAACCCGGGTCACATTGGCGCTCAGACGCTCCACGCCAAAGTGCTGGCACTGGGCAGTCATGCGGGCGATCAGGGCGGCGCCACTCTCGATATTCTCGGGCGTGGACAGGCCGCCGGGGTAGTTTTCAATTTCATCCGTGATGGCGATCTGGCCCCCGTCCTGACCGCGTTCGATCAGGAGGGTATCAAGGCGTGACCGACCGGCATAAATGCCGGCGGTCAGGCCGGCTGGGCCGGCGCCAATGATGATGAGGTCGTAGACTTTTTCCATTATTAATCTTCCTCTCTTGTCGTAAATCAGGATTTACTCGAAGATGGTCTGTTCTGTGACTTCTGTCGCCAGGGCCTCCAGGGACTTGTCGATCAGTTGACGCCTCAGCTCATACTCATCCTCAGGGGAGAGTTCAGGGTTACCAAGCGGATAGGGGATGGCGACGGCCGGAACGATCCGGTTGGCGCCGACTGTCAGCGAAATGGGGGTTACCGTACAAAGGTGGACCACCGGGATGCCTGAACGTTCGATTTCTTTAACCATTGTTGCACCGCAACGTGTACAGGTTCCTCAGGTCGATGTGAGGATGACGGCATCCACTCCTTGTTCGTGTAGCTTGTCAGCGATCTCAATGGCGAAACGTTTGGAGTTGGCCACTGAGGTCCCATTGCCGACGGTCGAGTAGAACCAATCGTTGAGCTTGCCGATCTTGCCTTCCTTCTCATACTGGCGGAGCACGTCCACCGGTACGACGCGGTCGGCGTCCTGGTTGGCATAGACAGGGTCATAGCCGCCGTGGGCTGTCTCGTAGGTCTCGGCTGTCAGATCGTCAACACCCGCGATATTGTAACCGCCGTAGCGGGAAGCTGAGGAGCTTTCGATCCGGTCGGGGTTGCCCTTGGGCACGATGCCGCCTGAGGTCACGATGGCGATGTTGGCCTTGGTGATGTCCTTGACGGCCGGCTGGGGATCCACCCGGTCAAAGGAGGGCATGGGATATTCGGTTTCAAAGGGCTTGTCGGCCAGCTTTTTGATCAGCATATCGACGGCCCGGGCACTGCCCCGCTTCTTCTCAAAGAAGTTCTTGCGGATGCCGTTGGGCAGGTAGCCTTCTTCAGCAGAGGCACCAATGGCTTCGCCCTTGGCCAGCTTGAGAGCCAGCTTGGCCATGGCCGGGACGGCCTTTCTCATACCGGCGGCACTGTTGCCTGTGCCGATGATGTAGACCTTTTCGCGGAACATATCAGCGCCGGGGTTTTCGACGTACATGCCGGTCAGGGCCGGAATACCCAGCTCTTTTTGGACATCGTCGGCCACGGTGGCACAGGCCACGCCGTAACGGCCGGCGTTGAAGGCCGGTCCGGTGACGACCAGGTCGGGCGCTTCTTCCTTGATCATGTCCAGGATGGTTTTGCGGGCTTCCGCCAGATTCTCATTGAACCAGGAGTCGCCGCAGATGACGGTAGCTGTGATTTCAGCTTCATCGCCAAAGGCCTGGCTGAAGGCCAAACCGGGGCCTACAGGACCTTTTTGCTTTTGGGCCGGGACGTCAGCTTTCTCTTCGCCGCCGATCTGGCCGAAAAACTGGTTGATGTAATGGACTACTTTGTATTTACTCACCTTATCCTCCTTACCTGGCGCTCATGCGGTTGAAGCCCAGCTCATTGGTCGATCCGATGATGACCTGGAGCTCTGCTTCGATGGAACCGTCGGGGCGCAGGGAACCGTCATGTCCGCCTGCGATCTTGTCGATGTAATCGAGGGTACCGATGACACGGTCCATGGGCGGCAGGACAATCATCTCATTGGCGTTGCCGGCCGTGACGACCGCATCGGCCAATTCGTCAGCGTCAGCCAGGGACTGGCTCTTGCCGTCGGAACCGGCGTATTCGTCGGTGATGATGACCGTTTTGATGCCAAGTTTTTCAAGTTTTGTGCAGTTCATGATCAGGTCGGTGTCGGGGTTGCCGAAGCCTTCCTGAGACACGATGGCCCCGTCAATGGACAGGAAATCGGCCATCTTGGCGGTCCAGTCCGAGGAACGGATCTTGTCAGCCAGGTAGACGTTTTCGTTGGTGATGATCATGCCGACAAAGTTCAGGGTCTTGCCGTGGGCTGCAAAAAGGTCCTGGATGACCGGATTGTTCAAGTGATGGTAGGTCGTGTTCTTGTCGCAGGCCGAGACGCAGTTGCCGGAAATGATGGCGCCGTCCATGAGCTCGGTGGGCCGGATCATGGTGGACAGGGTCCGCTTGGCATCGACACCGTAAACGTAGGTATCGTGCAGGAGGCCCTGACTTTGCAGCATCATGACATAGGCCACGCGCGGCAGGTCCTTGAGGGACTCATCATAGCTGGAGGCCACGGTGGGGGACTCATAGACGACGGTTTCGTCGGGGGTCAGTTCACGGGCCAGCTCGCCGACTGTGACAGCGGTTTGCAGTCCAGCCATGCGGGCAGCTTTTTCATACTCGTGCTGCTTGACACCTTCAACAGGCTCCATGACCAGGACCAGGTTATGAAGTTTTGAGAAGGGGGTATAGTCGGCGCCAACACCCGTCATGTCGATGATGCCTTCCTGGAAACCGACGATGGGGCCGGCAGTGACCACGGCCATGCCGCGCATGACATGGGTCTTACCGGAACCGACGGTGTCAACCTTGGAGATGACGCCGGGGAAGATGCCCCCTTGGCCCTCTACCTTGACCCGCGGCTCAATGACGTCCTTGACAGGCGTGATACGGATGCTTTCGCCAGGATTGGCGATTTCAAAATGTGCTGATTTGATGAGCGGATCGGCCAGGACAGGCTCAAGCAGCTCCTCAGGATTGACAACAAGGACACGGTCTTCTACAGCGTTGTAGTCGCCGAACCGGATACCCTTGATGTCAATGTAACCCAGTTCTAATTTCACCTTTTCACCTCATTTTTCTTCCCCGGCCCGGATCAGACGCGGCCGGTAGCCTCAAGCGACGGCATGGCGCTCTCGATCAGACTCAGGTCGATGACCTGGAAGTCGTGAAGGATAGAGGCCTCAATGGTCGCGGGGCTTGCTTTTGATTTACTTATTATTGCCAAAGCACGTTCCATGATGTCCAGCGAAAAGGCGTCCACCTGGTCACCGCCCTGGGCTGTCACCAGAATCGAACGGTAGGGGGTCTCCCAGGGCTTGACGCTCCCCGACAGGGGGGCAGTCAGGACCCGGTGCCCTTGATGTACCAGATTCCGGGCGCCAAACAAGACCTCACGGTCGCTTCCACCCTCGAAAAATTCAATGTGAAAGCGCCCGCTGAAGTTCTCAGCGACCAGTGGATTGTTCGTCAGGATTTGGAAAGAGCTTGTAAGCACTACTTCGTCGTTTTCGCTTTCTGCGTTAAACACCCAAAAATTGCCACCTATTATTATGCCAAAAGAAACTCAACATGCAAGGGTGGAAAGTCTATAAGGAGTCAGGATATTTTGACTTCCTGCCCAAGGCAGGGGAAAAGCGGAGAAAAAGGGCGTAAATCAAAGGGATCAGCCGATTTGCCTTGATTCACTTCTGCCCTTTTTCTCTTTCCAGCCCCAGGGCCTTCAGGCGCATTTGTTACATTCGATACGCATTTATCGATTCTCCGTTATCGAAGCTCTGCCCCCAGCGTCGCTTTCAGCTTTTTCAGGAGCTTATGTCGCCTGTCTTCAATCTCCTGGGCAGACAGGGTTTTCTCATCGGAGGCCAGCCAGAAACGGAACATGAGTGACTTGTATCCCTCAGGTACCTGGCTGCCCCGATACTCCTCGACAAATTCCGAGCGGCGGACATGGGAACGGATGGCCGCTTCAATATCAGCCCAGGAAACGGAATCATCCACCAGGATGGACAGGTCCTGTTCAACCAGGGGGAAGTGAGGCAGGGGGCGAAAGTCGTTGTGGCGGCTGTCCAAAGGGATCAAGGCTTCCACATCAATCTCAGCCAGGACGGCGAAGGTTCTTCGTACACCTGCCAGGCTTGTGGCCTTGGGCGACAAAAGGCCCATCTTGCCCAGGATTCTGCCCTCCTGGTCGACCAGGTCAAGCCAGGCATTGCGGTCAGCCCAGGCCGGCCGGTCGCTGCCTTTTTCCAGTCTCCAACCCTGGATCCGGCCAAAGCGGGGGAGGTTGGTCAGGATGCCCTTGAGTTTTCTAAAGAGCAAGAGGGGGAGGTCACCGGCCAGGGCCATGGCCAGACGGCGCTCCTGGCGGGGAAGTCTCTCTTCCTGATCCCGGGACAGCTGGTCCTCCTCCTGGAAGACCTGGGCCAGTTCGAAAAGACCAAAGGAATCATAATAGCGTGAGTTCTCTGCCACCGCCTCCAGGAGTCCGGGCAGGAGGGAGGCCCGCAAAGAGGCCCTTTCGGGAGAGGGGGGCGTGGCCAGGGCCAGAAGGCCTTCCTTGGCCTGTCCGGCTGCCTCCAGATAACGGTCGTCGACCCAGGGATAGGTGAAGATTTCCTGGAGACCGGCCCGGAAGGCCAGGTATTCGCGGATGGCCCGCTCGCTCTCAAAGTCCAGCTGGCGGATGGGCTTGGTCAGGGAAATGACCGGAGGGACAAAGTCGAACTGGTCATAGCCGATCATGCGGCAGACTTCTTCCAGGATGTCATCCTTGATGCTGACATCTCCGGTGGCCCGCCAGACCGGGACCTTGATGGTCAGCTCGTCACTGCCATCAAAGTGGCTTTCAAAACCCAGGGGTTCCAGAGCCTTGATGACTTCATCGGCTGACAGCTTGCGGCCGGACCGGACATTGAGAAAGTCCAGGGAAACCGGCAGGCTGATGGGAAGGGTTTCTTCCGCGTGATCGTGACCGGCGGCCACAACCCTGGCTTCCGGTTGCAGTTTTGCCATCAGGTCCAGGGTCAGGCCCAGGGCCAGGTCGCAGCGCTGGGTATTGATGGCCTTCTCAAAGCGGGAGGAAGCCTCGGTTCTGACCTGCTGCCTGGTGGCTGTCTTGCGGATCCCGATGGCCTCAAAGTTGGCCACTTCCAGGACCATGCCCCTGGTTTCGGGCAGGATGGAGTCGCGGGCGCCTCCCATGACGCCGGCCAGGCCGATGGCTTTGTCCTTGCCGTCGCAGATGAGAAGATCAGAATCCACTAAAGAAAGCTCATGGCCATCCAGGAGTTCCAGGACCTCACCCGGCCTGGCCAGGCGGACATGGATGCCCTCCTCCACATGATCCCGGTCAAAGGCATGGGTGGGTTGGCCCGTGGCCAGCATGACATAGTTGGTGACATCGACCAGCAGGTTGATGGGGCGCATGCCTACCGACCAGATCCGCCGTCTCATCCAGAAGGGGGAGGCCAGCGGGCTGACATCCTCAAAGACCACAGCGTCATAGCGGCGGCAGCGGTCGGGATTGGAGATTTTGACCGGGTAGCTTTCCAGATCAGCCGGCAGGTCAAAGGCCGGCAGGGCCTTGAGGCTGCCCCCGTAGATAGCGGCCAGTTCGCGGGCGATCCCGTAGTGGCCCCAAAGATCCGGCCGATTGGTCATGGACTTGTTGTCGATTTCCACGATCAGGTCATCCAGGCCCAGAAGATCAGCCAGGGCCTGGCCGGGGACTGCGTCAGGGAAGTCGGGGGTCAGGTCGACAATGATGGTGTCAGACTCTGCCGGGAAAAGTTCTTCCAGTTCGATCTCCTGGGCACTGCAGATCATGCCTTCACTGAGTTCACCCCGCAGTTTGGTTGCCTTGAGTTTGACCGGTTCCCCCTGACCATGCCAGCGGACATAGGCACCGGGGGGCGCCACCGCCACCAACTGGCCCTCAAAAAGGTTGCTGCCACCACAGACGATTTGTGACAACTTTTCATCACCGATATCCACCATGCAGACACGAAGGAGGTCGGCGTTGGGATGGGCCTTGATGGACTGGATCCGGCCGGCCAGGATCCCCTGGACCGAGTCGGCAGGATTGACCACTGATTCGACTTCCACTGTCCTCATGGTCAAATCAAAGGATAATTTTTCAGCTGTCAGGTCTTGGGGCAGATCCAGATAATCCCTGATCCAATTTAATGATACTTTCATGAATTCTCTCCCTACTTGAACTGGCCCAGGAAGCGCAGGTCGGCACTGTGGAAAAGCCTGACATCGTCGATGCCGTAACGCATCATGACCAGGCGGTCCAAGCCGATATTGATGTAAAAACCGCTCCAGATATCCGGGTCCAATCCAGCGGCCCGCAGGACATTGGGATGGGGGGAGCCACCGGGCATGACCTCGATCCAGCCGCTATGGTGGCAGACCGGGCAGCCAGCTCCCTGACAGACCTGGCACTGCATGTCAATTTCAAAGCCCGGCTCCACGAAGGGGAAGAAGCCGGCCCGCATCCTTACGGGGACATCCCGGCCAAAGACCCGCTCCAGGATGGTCTCCACCAGGACCAGGCCGGAAGAAAAGGAAAAGTCCCGGTCGACAATCAGGGCCTCGTATTGGAAAAAAGCCCTTTCGTGACGGGCATCCGTGGCCTCATTGCGAAAGACCCGGCCCGGATAGACAAAACGGGCAGGCGCCCCATATTTTTGTAGAAAACGGACAGAGCCACCCGTCAGATGGGGTCTGAGACAGAGCCGGTCGGCTCCGCTTTTCTCCTCTGTCCCCTTGATCCAATAGGTATCCATGGAATCCCGGGCCGGATGATCGGGCGGGAAATTCAGGTAATCAAAGGCATACAGTTCGCTGGTAATCTCGTCCTCGCTGAAGATTTCAAAATTCAGGGAGCGAAAGGAGTCATTGAGGTCATAGCACATCTGGGTGATGGGATGAAGCCCTCCTTGTGCCAAGCGTAAACCGGGAATGGTCAGGTCCGGAGGGACCGGTAAGATGGAGGCCTGGTCCAGGAGTTGGAGCTTACGCTCTTCCAGGACGCCGGCGAAAAGTTCCTTGACCTCATTGGCCAGCTGGCCCATCTGCTTGCGCTCCTCAGCTGACAATTTTCCCAGACCCTTGAGCAGATTGGTCAGGAGTCCCTTCTTGCCCAGGTATTTCTGGCGAAGCTCCTCCAGATTGTCGGCTGACGGCGCCTGCCTCAGGGCATCCAGACCCTGGTCCCGTATGTCATTCAATTGAGATTTCATCGAACTGACATCCTCCCTTTCAAAATCAAGATGACGGGCTTTTAGCCTGCGTCATTTGGTATCCAGCTAGCATTGTAGCAAATCTATCAGGCCGGCCCTTCAAAGATGGCCAGGATCTCCCTTGGATCATGGGGCTTCATTTTAACCAAGGAATCACCCATAAGGGGGACAGGCGGATCGGCTTCATCCGTCATGAGGAAATGAGTGGAGATCAGATAGTCCCCCACCCGGGTCATGTTCATGGGATCGTAACCCACAATCCTGGCCTGGACGGGCCGTTCCCGGGGAAAGCGGGCCTGGAAATCCGCCAACAAATCGACCCTGCGTGCCTCTTCCCCGGCCATGAGACTTTGGGCCTCTTCCAGCTCGGTCCGGCTCAGGGGGTCAAGTGGGCTGGCTTTTATATCCAGGATCTTCCAAAGGGGGGCCTGGTCAGCCAGATCATGGATGATATCCATGCCGGCTTCCTCGGCGGTCAGGGCCAAAAGAACTCCGGAAAAATAAGCCCGCCGACGGATATCAAAAAGGTAGGTGTCCTCTTGAAGAAAATGCCTGTATTTATCGATTTGGGCCTGGGCCAGGGGAGGGTTGATCTGGCTCAAGGCCTTGATGCCGGCGTATTCTGCCAGTCCTTCGGCGGTTTCCGCCCGATATTCATCGGCAGTGGCGCCTTGGCTCAGGCGGTCTTTTTCGGCCCGGATAAAGGCCAGGGAGGCCAAACGCTTAGCCGGATCCTCTTTTTTATCTGCCACAAGGGCAGAATCCCTCCGGGTCCAGGCAAGCAGTTCCTTGTTTTGAGGGTAGAGGAGAAGCTGCAGATCCTGGGGGAAACGTGATTCACCTTCATTTCGCTGGAAGGCATGGAAGATCTCATGGACCAGATTGCCGGTCAGGCCATCCAGGGAGTCTGGGCCTTCAATCTTGGTGTAGGCCATGTTCCAGATGGCGATCTGCCGGCCCTGGTAGTCAAGGGCCGTGTTGCCCATGAAAGAAGCCGGCCTCCTGTCCAAGCGGCCCTGAAAACACATGACCTCATCCAAATAGAGGGCAAAATCAACCGGTCCGAAGTCAGGCCAGATGGCCTGGAAGTCAATGGAAGCCAGACGGCTTTCCAGTTCCTTATAGATACCTATTAAAGCCTCAGTTTTCATACAAGCCACCTTTCGTGCATTTTTGGGGTTTTTATCAGTATACCTTGGCTTGACGGCGGCCTGTGGACCTCCTGTAAAATGAAAGGAGCCGGTAAGCCAGGGCCTGCGGCCAAGGCCAAGGGACCATTTGAGAGGAGGCGAGCATGCCATCTGACAAAGAAAGCCAAAGACAAGACCAGGTCCGGATTATCTGGCGGGGCCATTCCTGCTTTGAAATCCAATCTGATGAGGCCAGGATTGTTCTGGATCCTTATCTGGAAGTGCCGGGCTACAAGGAGCTGGACCTGACAGCTGATCTGGTCCTGGCCTCCCATGAGCACGATGATCACAATGCCCGGGAGCGGGTGACCCTGACAGGCCGGACGCCCCAGCTGGAGATTGAAGTCATTGAAAGCTTCCATGATGACCAGGAGGGCCGGCTGAGGGGGCCTAACAAGATCCATGTCCTGACCCTGGCCGGCAAGCGGATCGCTCACCTGGGTGATCTGGGCCATCCCCTGTCCGACAGGCAGACTGCCCGACTCCAAGAGCTGGATGTCATATTGATCCCCGTGGGCGGCCACTACACCATCAATGCCCGTGAGGCTGCCAAAATCGTCCGGGACACCCGGCCTGACGTCACCGTCCCCATGCATTATCGGGATGGGGAGGCTGGCTGGGAGGTGACCTCAGGTGTCCAGGCCTTCCTGGACCGCTTCCCCAATGTCATCCGCCATGACCAGTCTTCTTTTACAATCGGAGACTATAAGGAATGCCTGCTCCTTCTGAAAAATCCGAAACTTTAGGGGATTGATAAAGAAAAGGCCCCCGGTCTCTTGGCGGGACCGGGGGCCTTTTTTATGCTATTGTCTTCTCTTCTTACTTAGTCTTTATAGAAGAGCTTGGTGCCGATCAGGTAGATCAGGGCAGCCACAACCATGGTGT
The DNA here is from genome assembly GCA_964553675.1 of uncultured Mageeibacillus sp. Classification (GTDB taxonomy): domain Bacteria; phylum Bacillota; class Clostridia; order Saccharofermentanales; family DTU023; genus UBA4923. The sequence goes on from CAZKLG010000016.1 coordinate 15,103, forward strand.
TGATAGCGGAGATGCCCCAGTCGACGAAGTTGCCGATCAGGCCGCCTGCGACGACGCCCAGGATGGCGAACCAGTTAACCGGGCGCAGTTTCTTCTCGCTGCCCTCGGCATAAGCATCTTTTCTCATGAAGTAGTCCAGCATGATGATGGCGCCGATGGGGGGCAGGGTGGCGTTGAGGAAGCTCAGCCAGCCAACGAAGTTGTAGTAGAGCCACATGGCAGTGACGGTGCCGATCAGGCCGGCCACCAGGACCATGGGACGTTTTCTGAATTTGGTGATATTGGACAGGCCAAGACCACCTGTATAGAGGGCGTTATCATTGGTCGTCCAGATATTGGCTCCCAAGACCAGGAGGGCGGGAATGGCCAGACCCTGGGCGATCATGACATAGAAGATATCTTCCTGACCGGTAAAGGCACCACCCACAGCACCGAAGGCAAACATGAGCGTGTTACCCAGGAAGAAGGCGACCACGGTAGTGACCACTGCAATCACATTGTTTTTGGCGAAACGGACAAAGTTGGGTGTGGCCGTACCGCCCGAGATAAAGGATCCTATGACCATGCCGACTGCGGCAAAGAGTGTCATGGTACCGGTTGATTTGCCGAAAATGGCAACCAGGCCGCCGCCATCGACGGTGGCGCGGACCATGGAGTAGGTACCCAGGATGGTGATGAGGGGAACTGAGATGAAGCTGACGATTTGAAGTCCCTTGATGCCGAAGTAGGCAGAGCCTGTCATACAGGCACCGGCAATGATAATGAGAATCCAGGCATTGATGCCCAGGAGTTCCGCTGCGGGGATGGCGAACATGGCGACACCGACGCCGAACCAACCGATCTGAGTGAAGCCGATTAGGGCAGATGCCAGGTAAGACCCATATGTACCGAATGACCGGTGGGTCAGCAAGTCAAGGCTGAGGCCTGTCTTGCTCCCGATATAGCCCAGTCCGCCGGTGTAGGCACCCAGGATGATACCACCGATCAGGACTGCCCAGATAAATTGAGTCAGATCCAGACCGTTGGCCATCTTGGCTCCAACGCTCATGCTGGCTGAAAAGAATGTAAAGCCAAGCATGATCACAAACATGGACCAGAAACCCTTACGGGCCGTCTGCGGCACCGCTTCCAGGGAATAGTCTATGTCTAAGACCTGTTCCACTTCTTTCTTGTTAATTTCTTCCATTTACGAGACCTCCTCATACTGATATGTAACTGATTACAATCAAATAGATGAAGTTACTTTAAGTCAATTTGTCCTGTTTGTCAATCCCGAACCCCGGTCTATTATGCAGTTTGACGGGATATAATGGGAATGAAGACCTGAGCGGACATGGATGGGGAAGAGGACAAATAAAGGTATAATCATCTTAAGTAAGAGAAGGGAGGCAAAGGGTATGAATATACGCAGGATTGCGGAATTGGCCGGTGTTTCGGTAGCGACCGTATCCCGTGTCTTCAATCACCCGGAGCGGGTCCTGCCGGAGACCAGGGAACGGGTCCTGGCGGTGACAGAGAAGTATAACTTCACTCCCAACTGGTTCGCCCGGGGGCTGACCCTGGGCTCCACCAAGACAATCGCCCTCTTGATCCAGAGCATTGACTCCTTTCTGAGTCAGAATATTATTTCCGGTGTTGAAACCGTGGCCAATAACAAGGGTTATGTGGTCATTTTCTGCCAGACCCGGGGCGATCGTGAAACGGAATTCAATTTCCTGAAAATGATGAAAACCAGGAAGGCCGACGGCATTATCCAGGTGGGGTCCCGGCTGACGCCTGAATCCATGCCCGAGGTGCTGGAGCTGGGCATGCCCCGTGTCCATATCGGGAAGAACCGGGAATGTGGCTGTGACATGATCTGTTACTTGGACTATGAGGAAGCAGCCTATCGCCTGGTCAGCCATCTGATCGGGCTGGGACACCGGACTATCCGTCTCCTCCATAATCCCCTGACCGATGCCGACATCGCCCAGGCCTTTGAAGCAGGCCTCAACCGCCTGGCCAGCCACTTGTCCATGTCCATCGCTTTTTCCGTCCAGGAGGGAGACAATTCGACCCGGGGGGGCTATCAGGCTTTGCAGCGGATGATGGGGGGCCATAAGTTGCCCCATGTCCTGGTCACCAGCTCTGACCTGCAGGCCATCGGGGCCCTGAAAGCTGCCCGTGACGCGGGTTTACGCATCCCTCAGGATATGGCCCTGGCCTCTTTTAATGATTCACCTGTTTGTAGTGTCGTCTCCCCGGCTCTGACCTGCCTGGAGATGCCGGCGGTCAAGCTGGGTATGGCGGCGGCCCGCCTCCTCTTTGACCGCATTGAAGATGAAGACCCGGACGCAGAGGTCAGCCAGGAGCTGATCTTGCAGCCAAAATTGAAGATACGGGAATCATGCGGGAATAAAACCGGCATATTTGAGTTGTTCGACTAAGAGGTTTCTATGGATATGACGACAGACCTCATGGGTCTTAAATTGAAAAATCCCATTTTGACAGCGGCAGGTCCCTGGGCCGGCAACGCTGCTGGCATCCAATCTTGTATTGACGCCGGTGCGGGTGCTGTCATTACCGAGACCATGTCACTGGAAGCCAGGCAACGGATCAGTCCCCGGCTTTTCGCCCATAAGCAGGCCCTTTTCAATACCATGCTCTACTCCAATCTGCACCTGGAGGAATGGGAGGATGAATTCCGGGTCATAGACCGGAAAGAGGCCAAGCTGATCTGCAGTATCTGGGGTGCCACCGCCTCCGAGATCGCCTATTTGGCCAGGAAGGTGGAGCAGATGGGGGCCGATGGCATTGAGATCAGTATTTCAGCCCCTATTGGCAGCCGGAATCAGTTCCTGACCCGCCACTCTTCCAATATCCAGGCATTCGCTGCGGCCGCTGTCGATGCCGTCTCCATCCCGGTCATGGTCAAGCTTTCCTATGAGGCAGCCGCCCTGCCTGAATTTTCATGGGACCTGAAAAAGGCAGGCGTCAAGGCCATCTCCGCCATTGACGCCCTGAAAGGTCTGGCCGGCGTCGATATCGAAAACAAAAGGACCCTCATGCCCACCTATGGCGGTTATACCGGCCCCCACATCCGTCCGGTCTCCCTGGCCACAACGGCTGCCCTGCATCAATACACCTCCCTCCAGGTAGTCAGTTCCGGGGGAGTGACTGACCATGAGTCTGTCATTGAGTTTCTCATGCTGGGAGCGACCGCGGTCCAGCTGGCTTCCACCATGCTCTCCAATGGCTATGAGGTGATTTCAAAAGTCATAGCAGGCCTGGAAGAATGGATGACCCGACACGGATACAAGGGGATAGGGGAGATCCGGGGCAGTGCCCTGCCCTCCCTTGGGGCCTATGAGGATATTGTGCCGGGCAGGCTTTGCGCCGTGGCCCTTGAAGCCTGTCACCGCCATGACTGTCTGCGTTGCGTGGACAGCTGTCTGCCCCATGCCATCTACATGGACCCCCGGGGGGGCATCCGCATCAAAGCCGATGATTGTGACGGTTGTGGACTCTGCGTCGCCCTATGCCCCCAGAAGATCCTCAGCCTTGAGTGGTAGTCGGCCGGTCATTTCATAAAGCCGGAAAGGTCTTTTACCTCATTCGGACATCTCTTTGACAAAATGCCCTAAGAGGCCTTGAAATTGTCTGTCTTTATTCGTGGACATAGCTGATGAAATTAGTTACAATTGGTGAACAAGCAAGTCTCCGACAAGTTGAATGGAGGGAGCCAAGAGATGAAAACTCACACCATCGGAAAATCTATGGGAAGGATTGACGCCCGGGCTAAAGTAACAGGTCGGGCGGAGTTCGGCGCAGACGTCCGTCTGCCTGATCTCCTCTACCTCAAGGGCGTCTACAGCCAGTATGCTCATGCCAATTTGCTGGCGGTTCATACAGAGGAAGCAGAAAAGATGCCAGGCGTCGTCTGCATCGTGACAGGAAAGGACATCCCCGGCGAACGCATTTTCGGGGAACTCTACATTGACCAGTACGCCATTGCCTATGACAAGGTCCGCTATCTGGGCGACGTCATTGCCGTCGTTGCAGCCGAGTCACAGGCCGAGGCCGATGCGGCTGCCGCCCTGGTGACAGCCGACTACGAGCCCCTGCCCATCCTGGGTTCACCCAGGCAGGCCTTGGAAAGCGACCTCCTCATCAATGAGAACTGCCCCAAAAATATCTGCGGGGAAGTGGTCGTCAACAAGGGGGATGCGGAAAAAGGTCTGGCAGAGTCAGATATCGTCCTCAAGCGAAACTACAAGTCAGCCTATATCGATCATGCCTATCTGGAGCCCGAGTCGATCACGGCAGTACCCAGCCGTATGAGACCTGAGCTGACCATCCTGGGTTCGACCCAGGCGCCCTATAACGCACGGATCTCCATCCACCGGATGCTGAATCTGCCCATGTCCCAAATCATCTTCCGGCCCAGTACGGTCGGCGGTTCTTTTGGCGGCAAGATTGAGACCGCGGAAGCCATGGCTATCCGGGCCGGCCTGATCGCCCTGAAAACAGGCCGTCCTGCCCAATACACACTGACACGTGAAGATTCCATGCGTGAGAGCTACAAGCGTCACCCCATCGAATTTGATATTGAATTGGGAGCCAGCAAGGAAGGTATCTTCAAGTCCCTGCGGGTCCAGGCCTATCTGGACGGGGGTGCCTACACCAACATGTCTCCCCCGGTCGCCTATAAAACGGCTACCCTGGGATCCGGCCCCTACCGCTACGACGACGTGGACTACAAGGCCACAGCCGTCCTGACCAATAACGTCCATACCGGCTCCATGCGGGGCTTTGGTACCCCTCAGGCCCTCTTCGCCCTGGAGAACACCATTGACGAGCTGGCCGAGGAGCTGGGCATGTCACCTGCCGATATCCGGCGCAAGAACGTCCTGGTCAACGGCGACACCAGCCCCAACGGCCATGTGCTTGACTTCCACGAAGTCAGCATCAAGGAAGTCCTGGAAAAAGCACTGGCAGAAATCGACTACGACCGAAAATATGCCCAGTATAAGGAAGAGAATAAAGATCCCAAACGACGCATCCGCCGCGGGGTGGGTGTCGCCGTCTCCATCCGTGGCGCCAGTGTCGGCGCAGATGGCAATGGCTTTGACGTGGCCCGTATCCTGATTGAGATCATGAAGGATGGCAGCGTCCATGCCAACCTGGGTCTGGTCGAAATCGGCCAGGGCCTGCGTACAGCCCAGATGCAGATGGTTGCCGAGGGCATGGGGGTCTCCTTTGACCAGGTCACCATGGGTGAGACAGATACCTCCCGGTCACCTGCGACCGGTGCCTGTATCGCTTCCCGGGGTACTCTACTGGGCGGCGGCGCCACCCGTGACGCCTGCAATCGCATTCATGAGATCCTGATCCAGGGTCTGAAACTGGAATACGGTGAGGGCATTGGCCAGGTGGTCTTTGAGGCCGACCGGGTCACTTTCGACGACAAGGATCTTTCCTTCAAGGAGGTGGTCAGCATTGCTTATGGTCACAACCTGTCACCCATGGCGGTAGGGACCTACAGTATCCCCATCACCGATTGGGATGAGGAGAAAGGCTTTGGCGAACCCTTCTATACCTACACCTATTCTTGTAATGCCGTGGAAGTTGAAGTCGACCTGGATGTCGGTTCAGTTGAGGTCATCAAGATGGTGGGCAGCCACGATCCGGGCCGTGTCATCAACCCCACCCTCCTCAATGGGCAAGTCTGGGGTGGCCTGGCCATGTCCCAGGGCATGGCTCTCCTGGAAGATATCGGCCACAATCCGGAAACCACCGTTCTGAAGAACCAGAACTTCTCGGGCTATCTCCTGCCGACCGTGCTGGATGTCCCCGACAACAATGTGCCTATCTTCACGGAGAATCCCGATCCACGCGCTGCCTTTGGCGGACGCTCCATGGGAGAACCCTCGCTTGAACCCGGCATGCCCGCCCTGACCTGTGCTGTCCACATGGCCCTGGGCAAGGCTGGCATGATCAATGAACTACCCTTTGACCTGGACCGCGTCTTTGCGGCCGCACAAGAACTTTGGGGGGATGACGATGTTGAAATTTCGTGACTACATTAGGGTTGAGTCCAGGGCCGATTACGAAAAAGCCCTGGCTTCCGTTGAAGGACCCGTATTGTTACTGGCCGGCGGCACCGATGTGCTGGTCAAGGCCAGGGAGGATGATCGCTATGCCTCGCATACCCTGATCGATATTTTCGGAATCCAGGAACTTGGCAAAATCGAGGAGGCGGAGGATCACCTGATCATCGGCGCCGGGGCAACCCACCAGGCCATCGCCCAATCACCCCTGGTCAAGCGCTATGCGCCCCTCCTGGCCGAGGCCTCACTCTCGGTGGGTTCACTCCAGCTGAGAAACCATTCGACCATTGGCGGCAATATCGGCAACGCCTCACCGGCGGCCGATACCTTTGCAGCCCTGGCCATCCTGGATGCCAAGCTGGTCATCTGGAAAAAGGGCCAGGAAGTGACCCTGCCCCTGGGCGATGTGGTGACCGGTCCCTACCGGACCAGCCTGGAAGATGGCGACCTGATCGTCAGCATCCTGGTGCCCAAACTGGCTGAAAGTGTCCGCACCAACTTTACCAAGATTGGACGCAGAAGGGCCTTGTCCATCTCCCGCATGACCATTGCGACCCTGCTGGAAATGGATGAAGAGGGCGTCGTGACCCAGTTCAAGATGACCCTGGGAGCCACCTTCCCCAAACCCATGGCCTTCCCCGACATTTCCGCCATGCTGGTCGGCAAACGTCCCAGTGACGAAGATATCCGCCAAGTTGCCCGGGCGCTTTCGGACAAGATTCCTGAAATAGCGGGCATCCGTGCCTCGACGCGCTACAAGCAGCCGGTCTCCCGGCGCTTGAGTGAGCGCATCCTGCACGAACTGATCGGAGAGTGAACTTATGCGCAAGATTGAATTGTCTTTTACCTTGAATGGTAAGCCTTACCAAATTGAGGTCGATCCGGGATCCCGTATGCTGGACGTCATCCGCAATGACCTGGGGCTGACAGGGACCAAGGAAGGTTGCAGCGTCGGTGAGTGTGGTGCCTGTACGGTTATCCTCAATGGCGACGCCGTGGCCTCCTGCCTGGTCCTGGCAGGCAGCATGCAAGGGGGGGAGATCCTTACGATCGAGGGAATGAGTGGTCTGGCCCTGGGCAAACAGCTCCAGGACAGCTTCGTGGAAGAGGATGCGGTCCAGTGTGGTTTTTGCACACCTGGCTTTATTATGAGCGCCTACGCCTTCCTCAAGAAGCATCCGGATGCCACTCGGCAGGAAATCCGTGAAGCGGTGGCCGGCAACATCTGCCGTTGCACAGGCTACATCCCCATTATCAACGCCATAGAAAAAGCGGCGCAAGAGACAAGGGATGCCTAGGCCATAGTCATGGAATCAGGTGAATCGCCGGGAACTCTCCCGGCGTTTCACACTAAGCCAAAGCAAGGACTGGAATAGAAAACATACAAAAGGAGCAGGTCATGTCACTTTTACTGAAAAACTGTACATTAAGGCATCGTGAGGGCCTATGGGATGTCTACTGCCAGGGCAGCAAAATTCACGAAATCGGCCAGGGTCTGGACCGGGAGGCAGAGACCGTCCTGGATATTGAAGGCAAACTCCTGGTGCCCGCTTTTATCGATCCCCACATCCATCTGGACAAGGTCAATATCCTGGACAGCGTCCGCAAGAATGTCAGCGGGACCCTGACCGAGGCTATCGAGATCATCTGGGACCGGAAAAAAGAATACACCGACGAGGATGTCATCGAAAGGGCCGGCGCCGTCCTGGACAAGGCCCTGATGAACGGGACCCTGGCCATCCGCACCCATGTGGATATCGACACCATCGGGGGGCTGAAGCCGCTCAAGGGAGTCCTGGCCCTGCGCGAAAAGTATAAGGACCGGATGACCCTCCAGCTGGTGGCCTTCCCCCAGGAAGGTATCATCAAGGATCCCGGTTGCGACAAGCTCATGGATGAAGCCATGCAGATGGGTTGCGACATTGTGGGCGGCATGCCTGCCAACGAGAATACCCCTGACGACAGCCTGGCCCATGTCAAGTTTTGCTTCGACCTGGCCGAGAAGTATGATGCGGACGTTGATATGCACGTGGACGAGACCGATGATCCCTTCTACCGGACCCTGGAGATGGTGGCCGATGAAACCATCAAGCGGGGCTGGGAGGGTCGGGTGACCTGTGGCCATACCTGCGCCCTGGCCGCCTACGACGACCACTACGCCGCCTATGTCATCGAAAAAGTGGCCCGGGCCGGCATCCACATGATCACCAATCCGGTGACCAACCTCATGCTCCAGGGACGCCTGGACAAGCAACCCATCCGCCGGGGCATCACCCGGGTCAAGGAGTTGCTGGAAGCCGGCGTCAATGTCAGCTTCGGCCAGGACTGTGTCAACGATACCTTCTACCCCCTGGGCTGTGCCGATATGCTGCAGGTGGCCAATATCACGGTTCATGCGGCCCAGATGAGCCTGCCTCCCGAGCTGGAGAAGGTCTTCGACATGATCACCACCGATGCCAACAAGATCATGAACCTGGAAGGCTATGGACTGGAAGAGGGTGCGACGGCCAATCTGGTCGTGGTCGATGCCGCCAACATCCGGGAAGCCATGGCCCTGGCCCCCAACCGGCCCTATGTCATCCGGGAAGGGAAAATTATCGTCAAAAACGAGCGGAAGACAGAATACTGCTGATCCCGCCAACAGATCAGGAAAGCCAGGCTTTCCCATCTCCCCAAGAGGTCCGCTTCGGCGGACCTCTCGCTTTATGGATATTCAGACAGTCATTGCGAATAAATAGTCGCGATATTCAGCCTTATGACAGTCGACAAAGTCTTGAGGTGTGATAAACTATTCCCATTATTCTTGAAATCGATTCGCAGATTGAGGGTGTAGCCATGCCAAAGAAGACCTTTTTAGGACTAGCCCCGGAAAAACAGCAGGAGATCCTGGACAGGGCCCTGGACGTTTTCCTGGAACACTCTCAGGATATCGCCACAGTCGAACTGATTCATGCCATGGGCATGCCGACAGGGACCTTCTACCGTTATTTCAAAGACAAGGAAGACCTGATGACGGCGGTCTTGGTCAATGACCAGATCACCTTTGACGCCAAGCATTCTTTTATAGAGGAACCCTTGGACGAGGAAGTCAGTGATCATATTCGAAAGCGAAATCGACTCTTTCAGTCCATGTCTGATGAGGTCATGCAAAAATATTACTTCGGTGAGAATAAAGAGCGTCTCATGGACCAATACCGCCATGAATTGAAACGTCTCAAATATGCCGGTCTCTTGAGGGAAGACGTGGACATTGATTTGGTGGCCTATATGTATGCCACCAGCCTCTTTAATTTTGAGATCTACTGCCGGGAACGCGGTTACGGTGATGATCTGGAACTTAAATGGGAAATGAAGAAGTACTTTTACTATTCATTTTTTAAATACGGAATTATGAAAGCCAAGGAGACCTGTGATGAGTGATATGCTTGCCGCCTATCAAAGGGCAGCTGCCATCTATAACGCAAACGAGAAAAAACATGTCCTGAATGAATCCATCAAGGAGAACTGGATCCAAGGGTCAGACGATTTTTGGTTCAGTCGGGATGTCCTGGATGATAAAGGAGAAGTCAAAAGCCGCTATGAGCGCTATTTTCATGCAGAAAGACTGGTCAAGCCTCTCTTTGATCATGAGCAGTTGGCCGCTGCCTTAAGGACCTGGAATGAAAAGTCCAAGGCCCTGGACCTGGGTGTCACCATCCACGAAGTCAGGGATGAAAAGCTCTATTTTTCCATTAAAGACACCGTTGGTGAATTCCTCTACGATTTGGATACCCAGAAGATTCAAGCCTTGCGCTATGAACTCCACAAGAAGGACGAGGTGACCTCCCCGGATCTCAAATTCACGGCTTATGTCCAGGACTACAATTGTTTTGTCAGGGACAATGACACGGGTAAGGTCAGTCAGCTGACCAGGGATGGCCGCCCCGGCTGGGACTACGGCCAGCGATTCAATATGGTCAGTGAAGGCCTCTTGAAAAAAGAACCCCGGGTCTTTCCGCCGGCCATCAAATGGTCGCCAGATTCCAAGTCATTTTTGACCTACAGGCGGGATAGCCGTCGGGTGGATGACCTGCACCTGGTTCAATCATCGCCCATCAACAAGGAGCCCCGACCTATCGGCAGCGCCTATCCCTATTCTTTGCCTGCTGACGAAGCCATTCTCACGGCCCAGGTCTACCTGATGGATGTGGAAAAGAAGGAAACCAGAAAAATCATGCTGGACGGGGATATCCTGGAACTCCTGCTCCTTTCCATGTTCGATTCGGATGATGACCTTTTGAAATGGACAGAGGACAGCAAGGAAGCTTATCTGGTCCGCTATGATCGTTATTTCAAGACAGCCCAGGCCATTATCATAGACAGGGAGAGCGGGGAGGCCCGTCTGGCCGCCAGCCATGGCTATGATACCTTCGGATTCACCGAATATTTCGGCCATGCCTCCCAAGAATACTTTATGGATTCAGGTCTCCTCTACCTGCCCCAATCACGAGAGCTGATCTGGTTGACCGAAGAAGAAGAGGGGGCCAGTCTTTATCGGCTGGACGCCGATACCGGGGCCTTCAAGGATAACTTAACCCCCGGTTCCTATTGTGTGCGCCGGATCCGCTATTGGGACCCTGACAAGCAAGACATCTACTTCTCAGCATCAGGAAAAGAAGCCGATGTGGATCCCTATTATCAGTTCCTCTACTGCTTGAATCTGGAGACGGGGGACTTGGTCAAGTTAAGCCAGGAGGATGGAGAGCACCGGGTCCGCTTCCACAAAAAAGGCCTTTACTACATTGATAGCTACTCCACCATCCAAACAGCTCCCAAGACCCAAGTCTGTGACAGAGAGGGTCAGGTCCTCTGTCACTTGGCGACTGCCGATCTGTCCCGGATCATGGATTTGGGCTATGTCACCCCTGAACCTTTCCAGGCCTTGGCCCGAGACGGAAAAACCCCTATCTATGGCATCTTGATCAAGCCTCATGATTTTGATCCGACCAAAAAATATCCACTGGTGGATTATATCTACGGGGGTGCCCAAAGGATCAATACACCCAAAGCCTTTGAGTTTCATGCCGGCATGCTGGGTCCTGATCCCCAGGGGGGCCTGCAAAGTCTTGCCCAACTGGGATTTGTCGGCCTGATTGTGGATGGTCTGGCCACGCCTTTACGGGGGAAAGCCATTCACGACATGACCTACGGCAAGGCAGAAGAATGTTGCGGTCTGGAGGACCATGTCCACGCCATCCGCCAGCTGGCAGAACGCTTTAGCTGGATTGATCTGGACCGGGTAGGTATCTGGGGGGCTTCGGGTGGAGGTTACGCCACGGCAAGGGCTCTTTTGCAATTCCCTGACTTCTATAAGGTAGGTGTGTCGCTTTGCGGCAACCATGACCAGGCCAAGTATCATGCCCACTGGGGCGAGCGTTGGATAGGTCCTTATTCAAAGGAAAGCTACCACAATCAGGCCAATCGCAACTTTGCTGACCAGTTGAAGGGCCATCTTCTCTTGATTCATGGTGATATGGATGATAATGTCCATCCTTCTGCCACCTTAGATTTGGCGGATGCGCTCATTGACGCAAACAAGGATTTTGATATGCTTATTTATCCAAATAGTGCGCATGGCGTCGGCATGTTCCCCTATGTTGTCCGCCGCCGCTGGGATTACTTCGTCAGACACCTGCTCGGCCAAAAGCCGCCCCACAACTTCCTCATCCGCGAAAAGAAGGATGAAGATTAAGACAAATTACAAGCTGTTTTTGCATGCGTGAACAGATCACGCATATGAAATAATAATTGGAAAAGAGGTATGAAAATGAAGAGGAAAAGTCTAGCGCTACTTTTGGTAGTTGCCTTTCTTGTTACCTTGCTTGCCGCCTGCTCGGGCGGAGACAAGCCAAAACCGACCGATCCGCCAGGTTCTGATCCTGTCGTAACCCAGCCCGGTGAAAGTCTCCCCACGGAAGCTCCTGAACCAGGTGAGCCGAAAATCTTCTATGATTGGACGACATCTCGTTCCAGCTGGAGTCCCCACAACTACACCAACAGCCGGATACTCAATGTTTTCAGCACCATGGTGGGCATCGTCAGCTCGGTTGACGGCAGCGACCAACTGCTCTTCGTTCCGCATGACACGGAGGAATTGCCCTATTCAGAGGACGGTGGAAAGACCTGGATCTGTAAGTTCCGGGACGATCTTGAATTCACGGATGGCACGCCCATCAACGCCAAGACCTATGAATACTCCATGAAGATGCTGGTCGATCCCCTCCTGGTCAACAAAAATGCCTCCTATCTCTTTGACCCCTGCGTGGTAACCAATGCCAAAGAGTACTATCTGGGCGAATGTGACTGGGAAGACGTCGGCGTCAAGGTCAAGGATGACCTGACCCTGGAAATCAGCCTCACTTATCCCGCTACAGAGATCGACTTCTACACAACCTTGGGCTCTTTGATCTGGCCTGTCCATGAGGAGCTCTATGAAAAGGGCATGAATGAAGACCGGACCAGCACCACCTACGGGACAGACATGGATATGATGGAATCCTGTGGCCCCTTCTATCTTAAAGATTGGGTCCTGGACGGTTATGAAATCCTTGCCCGCAATGATAAGAACCCCCTGGTCAAGGCTGGCTATTACTTCCTGGATGAAGTCAACACCCGCTATGTCAGTGAAAACGCCACCCGCTGGCAGATGTTCCAGAACGGCGAACTGGACTGGGGAGCCCTGTCTGGCGACAACTACGAAGCCAACAAAAATGACCCGCGTGCCGTCAAAGCCATGTCGCCCAACGTCTGGGGAATCTTCGTCAATGGAGCCTCCAAGAATGAGATCATGCATGACAACGATTTCAGACTGGCCCTCTATTATTCAGCCCCCCGCGTCGCAGTCGCGACGGAAGTCTATGTTCTTTATGATTCACCCAACTATATGATTGCCAAGGGCATCTCGGTCACCGGCAGCGATGGCGTCACCGTCCCCTATCGGGAGACTGCTAAAGCCAAAGCCATTGTCGAAAAATTCAGTGACAATGATGACAAGGCCCTGGAGCTCTTCGAAGCCGCTTATGAGCGTAATGGCAATAAGAAGATTACGGTTGAATTGACCTATTTCGATGGGCAGGAAGCCATGAAGCGTACCGGTGAAGTTTGTCAGGAGAAATGGGAAGGCCTCTTTGGCTCAGACCGTTTTGAGCTGAAGCTTCGAGCCGTGCAGCCCATGCAGGCCTACGACAACTATGAACTGGGTGACTATGATCTGGGGACCGGCGTCGATCTGGCCAACGAATTCAACCGTTGGGCATCCATGGTGGTTTGGACCTCGGATTATGCCAACCCCACCATCACGGGTTTCGCCAGTGAAGAGTTCGACAAACTTTATCACGAGACCATGTATGGTGAGCTCCTCCTGGATGCGGATGCCAGAATTGATGCCCTGGCCAGGATGGAAGAAATCCTCATGGATTACTGCGTCTTCATTCCCACCATGGAAAACAACAATACCTGGCTGGTCAGCGAGCGCGTCGAGCTGCCAACCTACACCTACCTGCCTTGGGTGTCTTATGGCTTCTTCCAGAGTGATATCTACCCTGACTAAGCCCTGCACCTTGAAATTGTTAGGCTAAGCTTTTGCTGCCCTGCCGTCATCACTTCCGTGAAGGCGGCAGGGACTGCTTGAATCAACCCGGTTGGAGGTAGCTAAGTTGGGCAAATACATCTTAAAAAGAATTCTTGCCATGGTCCTCACCCTCTTCCTGATTGTCAGCATTCTTTTCTTTGTGATTCGTTTGATCCCGGGAGCAGTTGCCGGCCAGGGAGCCTTGCCTGAAATCCGGGCATCGCTTGAGAAACGCTATCATCTTGATAAGCCCCTTTGGGACCAATATGTCATCTTCCTTGGCAATTTCTTCTCCTTTGATTTTGGTGAATCCATCGCCCTTTATCCTCGAACGCCCGTTTTCGACATTGTCAAGGCGAAAATTCCCCTGACCCTGCAGCTGAATATTCTGTCCCTGATCGTGACCATCCCTTTGGGCATGCTCCTGGGCGTTATTTCAGGTCTTAAGAAGAACTCACTGACGGATAATGCCATTTCTCTCATGGTCGTCTTTTTTATATCCATCCCATCCTTTGTCTTTGCTTCTTTACTCCAGTACATATTTTCCTATAAATTGAAGCTCTTTCCCATCCTCCTCAACTTGGAGGCCTCCTGGTCTTTTTCCAAGTTCCATTCCATGATCCTGCCTATCTTGGCCCTCTCTTTTGGGGGCATCGCCATGATCACCCGCTATCTGAGGTCGGAACTCTTTGAAGCGCTTAATTCGGAATATATGTTGCTGGCCAAGGCCAAAGGTTTGACCCAGGTCCAGGCGACCAGCCGGCATGCCATCCGCAATTCCTTCATCCCCCTATGCAATGTCATCGTGCCCATGTTCACCAATGTCCTGGGTGGATCCATGGTAGTGGAGAATATCTTTGGTATCCCCGGTATGGGGTCCTTGATCTCACAATCCATTGGTGTGTCCGATTACTATATGACCCTGGCTGCTCTCTTTTTCTATTCCATTATTGGCCTGGTGTCGGTTCTAGTGCTTGATCTGTCCTATGGTCTGGTAGATCCCAGGATCCGTATGGGAGGAGGTAAGGTCCGTGAGTAAGAAACGAAAGAGAAGGGTCTTGGAAACGGCCCGCAAGGCCTTCCATTATGAGGCGCCCGACAGGGAGCAGATTCTCCAGCGCACGATTCCAGCTGAACGTTTTGACATGACCCAGCTGGATGATATCCTCCATGACCAAAAATTCGAAACCGAGCCCATCAGTTTCTTCAAAGATGCCTGGATCCGTTTCAAGTCCAACCGGGCCTCCGCCATCTCCCTGGCTATTATCCTCTTGGTCATCTTCCTGGCCATCGTAGGACCCATGATCCGCCCCTATGGTTTTCGGGAGCAGCACACCCACTTTGGGATCCTGCCGCCCCGGGTCCAAGGCCTGGAAAAACTGGGTATCCTGGACGGGACCAAGGAAATGGAGCTTCAGGTTGCCGAGCTTGATGAATACGGGGATGCCGTTGTCGAGATCCTGGAGGAATATACCTGGACCTTCCGTCGCAGGGATATTCCCATGGCCAGGGTCAAGATTGATATGTACACCCTCAAAGGGGCCCAGGACCATTATTTCTGGTTCGGGACTGACGATATCGGACGGGATATGTTTGTCCGTGTCTGGAGGGGATCAAGAATCTCGCTCCTGATCGGCTTTGTCTCGGTCCTGATCAATTGTTTGATCGGGGTCGTCTATGGCTCTGTCTCCGGCTATTACGGGGGCAAGACGGACATGATCATGCAACGTTTTGCAGAAATTTTAGGGTCCGTTCCCTTCCTGGTTATTTCCATATTATTTATCATGGTCTTAGGAGCGGGGGTACGATCCTTTATTCTGGTCCTGGTCGTAGTCAACTGGATACCCATGAGTCATATGATCCGGGCCCAGTTTTACCGTTACAAGGACTATGAGTATGTCATGGCGTCACGGATTATGGGGGCCAAGGATCCCACCTTGATTTTCCGACATATCCTGCCCAATGCCATCGGTCCCATCATCACTCAAGCCACCCTGGCCATTCCGGGAGCTATCTTCGCAGAGTCTTTCCTGTCCTACCTGGGTTTGGGCATCCGTGCGCCTGAACCTTCCATCGGTGTTTTGCTGGCAGAAGCCCAGAAAAAACTGACCACCACGCCCCATCTGATGATCTTCCCGGCCCTGGTGGTATCGATCCTTATGCTGGCTTTCAATATCTTTGGCAATGGACTTCGGGATGCTTTCGATCCGCGCTTAAGGGGGACTGAATCATGACTTATACTGACAAGATTCTGGAAGTGCGGGATCTTCACCTGCACTTTAAAACCTATTCGGGCAATGTTCAGGCTATCCGGGGGGTCAACTTCGACCTTCACAAAGGCGAAACCCTGGCCATTGTCGGCGAGTCCGGCTCCGGTAAATCGGTGACTACCAAGGCCATCACCCGACTCTTGACACAAAATGCCATGATCCTGCGCGGCAATATCAACTACAAGGGGCAGGATCTTCTGGATCTGACGGAAAAGCAAATGAGCAAGATCCGGGGCAATGAGATCAGCCTGATCTTTCAGGATCCCCTGTCTGCCCTTGATCCGGTCATGAAGATCGGCAAGCAGATTACGGAGACTCTGCGGATCAAAAAAGGGATGAGCCGTGCCCAGGCCAAGGCCAAGGCCCTTGAACTCATGCGAAGCGTGGATATCCCGGAACCGGAAAAACGCTTTAATGAATACCCCTTCCAGTTCTCAGGGGGTATGCGCCAACGCATTGTCATTGCCATTGCCCTCAGCTGCGAACCGGAGCTCCTGATCTGTGATGAACCGACGACTGCCCTGGATGTGACCATCCAGTCCCAGATTCTGGACCTGATCAAGGCCAAGCAGCAGGAGAAGGACCTGTCGGTCATCTTCATCACCCACGACCTGGGGGTTGTCGCCAATGTCGCCGACCGGGTCTGTGTCATGTATGCAGGCAAGATCGTTGAGGTGGGGACAGTTGAAGATGTTTTCTACCGCCCAAAGCACCCCTATACCTGGAGCCTGCTGTCATCCATGCCCAGCCTGGAAAGCGAAAAGGGTGACGACCTGATTGTCATCCCCGGCACCCCACCCAATATGTTGATGCCGCCCAAGGGCGATGCCTTTGCCCCCCGCAACCGTTATGCCATGAAAATTGATTTTGAAGAGGAGCCGCCCATGTTCCAAGTCAGCGATACCCATTGGGCCGCGACCTGGCTCTTGCATCCCGACGCACCCATCCAGGACATGCCCGAGGAACTGCAAAGACGACTCCAGGATAAGAAAGGAGATCATGCCCATGAATGAGCCTCTCCTTGTTGTCAATAACTTATCAAAATACTTTTACGGGCGCAGGCGCTCGGTTTTGAAGGCCGTCGATGATATCAGCTTTGACATTGCCAAGGGCGAAACCTTTGGGCTGGTAGGGGAATCCGGCTGTGGCAAGACCACGACCGGCCGGACCATCATCCGCCTCTATAAACCCACGGCTGGCCAAGTCATTTTTAACGGTCACCGGATCGACGGTAAGCTATCGAAAGAAGAGACCCGGGCCGTGACCAGCAAGATGCAAATGATCTTCCAGGATCCGGTCGCTTCCTTGAATCCCAGGATGACGGTTGAAGAAATCATCTTGGAAGGGGCCAGGATCAACAAATTATTCGACTCGGACAAGGAGATGCGTCGCCAGATGGAACATATGCTGGACCTGGTCGGCCTGACCAAGGAACATGCTACCCGTTACCCCCACGAATTCTCCGGTGGCCAAAGGCAGCGGATCTCCATTGCCCGTGCCCTTTTGACCCAGCCGGACTTGATTATTGCCGATGAACCTATCTCCTCTTTGGACGTGTCCATTCAGGCCCAGGTCCTAAATCTCTTAAATGATCTTCGCCGGGAGTTGGGCTTGACCATCCTTTTCATCGCCCATGCCCTCTCTGTGGTCAAATACTTCTCGGAGAGGGTGGCCGTCATGAGCCGGGGGAAAATAGTGGAACTGGCCCAGGCAGAAATCCTTTATAAAAATCCTATTCACCCCTATACCAAGTCCCTCCTGTCGGCAATCCCCATCCCCGACCCGCAGGTGGAAAAAAGCAGGCAACGCCTCAGCTACGATTATAGGGCCCACGCTTATACAGAGGAGGACCCGCCTGTCATGAGGGAGCTGGCGCCGGGTCACTTTGTCATGCTGAACCAGGCCGAGTTTGACCGGGCCAAACGGGGGGACCCGGTGTGAACCCAAGACGCCTCTTATGGCATCTGCTCGCCGGCCTGGTCCTCTTTGGCCTGGCGATTCCGCTAGTCCTTTACTGGCAATCGGAACAAGTGGTCCAGGATGCGCTCTTTTTGGCGGGCTTGCTGCTTCTCATGAAGTTGCTTTTCCAGCTGATTGGGTGGACAGGATTTTTTGATCTTTTCAGCTACGGCTATACCCGGATCCTGGCCTCTTTCAAATCGGCTGACAAGAAAGCAGAGGAGACAAGGGAATCCTTTTTTGAATACAAACAAAATAAAGAAGTAAAAATGCGCTGGGAGGCGGCGCCCGTGTCAGTTTTTTTCCTGGCTCTCTCCCTCCTGGCCCGCGTCGCTATGATTTAAGGAGGTCGCTGTGCCCAAGCTCGAAGCTTATTTTAGAATGGCAAGTTACGATTATGCCGACTGGCTTGACTCCGGTCAAGTGGTCAGTCTTTCCAGTTCCCCCGAGGGGAAAACCATAGCCAGGCACGATTTGGCTAAAGGGGAGATCATCCCTCTTTTTAGCTGCAATGAAGGGATCCGGGATCTCTATCTGGCCCCCAACGGGGATATCTTCTTCTGCCTGGATTCGGCAGGGACTGAGAATCTCCAAGTTTTCCGCCTGGTCAAGGGTAAGGGGGAGGCCCGGGCCTTAACGGCCGATCCAGAGACATCTCACCAGATCGGGGGCCTCCTGGCTGACGGGAAGACCCTGATCATGGCCTCCAACGAAAGAGCCAAGGAGACCTTTGACATCGTCGGTCTGGATATTGAAAGTGGTGACAGGCGGATGATCGTCCAAAATGACGATCATTACAATTTCCCTGCCGCTTTATCAGCGGACGGCCGTTACCTTCTGGTCACCAAACTGAGGGGAGGGGGAGACAACCCCCTCTGGCTGGTGGACGCGGTCCAAGGCAGTAGCCGACCGGTCCCCGATCCCGAGGTCAAGGCCTCTTTTTCCAGTCCTGTCTGGAAAAGTGACAACAGCGGATTTTTCTGTGTCTGCGACCACGACAGCGATTTCGCTTATGTGGCCTGGTGCGACCGGGAGGCCTCCAGGCTGGACAAGCGTTATGCCTTTAACTGGGACGTGGATAATATTGCCCTTTCTTTCGACGATCGCTATCTGGCCATCAACGTCAACGAAGACGGATACAGCCGCCTTTATCTTGTCGACCTGGTCCAGGGTGATTTTGTCAACATTCCCCAGCCTCCCCAGGGGATGATCTCCCCTTATATGCCCTTCCACTGGTCGCCTGAAGGCTACAAGCTGCTTTTTACCGTCACGGCTTCCTCCATTCCTTCTTCCCTCTGGCTCTATGATCTGGACAAGGAATGGATGGGCCGTCTGGCTTCACCGGATATGGCAGGCCTGTCACGCCATGATTTTGTTGAACCGACCCTCCATCGCTTTGAGTCCTTTGATGGTTTATCCGTCCCCTATTTCCTCTATAAACCCAAGGGTGCCACCGGGCCTATGCCGCTCATGATTGATATTCATGGAGGGCCGGAAGGACAGTCCAGGCCAGGCATCGCCTACAAGGAACTGCTCCACTACATGGTGGCTTCGGGCCTGGCTGTGGTCGAACCCAATGTCCGGGGGTCAACCGGCTATGGCAAGGCCTATGAGCACCTGGACGATGTGGAAAAGCGTTTGGACAGCGTCAAGGATATCGCCAGCCTCATTGATGACCTGGTGGCCAAGGGGATCGCAGATCCCAAGCGAATCGGTGTCATGGGCGCCAGCTATGGTGGTTTTATGACCTTGAGCGCAGCTGCCCGCATGCCGGAAAAGCTGGCTTGCGCTGTCTGTACAGTGGGCATGTTCAATCTGGTGACCTTCCTGGAAAACACAGCCGACTACCGCCGGGCCCACCGCGAACAAGAGTACGGGAGCCTGGCCAAGCATCGGGACATCCTCTTTCATGTGTCTCCGGTCGCCAAGGTGGACCAGATCAAGGGGCCGCTCATGATCATCCATGGCAAAAATGATCCCCGGGTTCCGGTCAGCGAAGCCTATCAAGCCCAAGCCTACTTGACAGAAAGGGGCGTTCATGTCGATCTGCTGGTTTATGAGGATGAAGGACATGGCTTGCAAAAATTGAAAAATAAACTTGATTGCTACCCTCTTGTCATGGCTTTTGTCAATCGCCATATGGGTTTGGACCTAGCCTAAAAGCTGTCCGTTTTTCCAGGACCGGGGGGGCGGGTCTCCAATGACCGACCCCCCGGCTTTGCCACTTCTTTATATTTCCCTTGTGCTAAAATGAGAAAAGTCGACATTTCCAAGTCCCGTCATTTGAGGAATCATCTAAGCGAAAGAGGTAGACATGAGCCTGACAGAAGCCATGCGCAATGCCCTTGAAGTCAGCGTCCTGAAAGAGCAGGAAGCCCACGATTTTTATGCGGCTGCCGCCCGAAAAGTCCAGGACAAGACATTGCGGGAATTGTTTGAACAGCTGGCCGACGATGAGATCGGTCACCGTGAATTTCTCCAAAAGCTCCTGCTGGACGATGCGCCGCCTATGACCATCAAGCCCCAGCCCCACGATTACAAGCTGGCTGAGGAAATCATCGATGAAAAACCTGATTTATCCATCGATATGCCCTTTCCCCAGGCGGTGGCCCTGGCCATCAAACGGGAGGAAGAGGCCATGCAAACCTACGCCGAACTGGCGGAAGAGGCGGGCCCCGGAGATATGGGCACTTTATTTACTAACCTGAAAAATATGGAACAGGCACATAAGACCGCCCTGGAAGCGGTCTACATGAATGTGGCCTATGCAGAAGTCTGGTAGGAGGCAGGGCATGATACATCTGACAATTGACGGTCGCTCCCTTGAATTGGAAGCTCCCATCAATCTTTTGGAGGCAGCCAAAAAAGCCGGCATCTACATCCCCAATCTTTGTTACCTGAAGGAAGTCACAAACTTCGCGGGCTGCCGTCTTTGTCTGGTGGAGATCGAAGGTCACCCCAAGCTGGAAACCTCTTGTTCCACCATGGCCCGGGACGGCATGGTGGTCCATACCAATACGCCCGAGATCCGTGAGATCCGAAAGGAACTCCTGGACCTCCTGATCAGCAACCATCCCATGGACTGCCTGACCTGCGAGCAGGCCGGCCTTTGCACCCTGCAAAGCCTCTGCTATGACTACGGGGTCGAGGCACCTTCCTATAAACGCAGTGACCAGGTCTTTACCATCGACGCGGCCAACCCCATCATGATCCGGGACCAGGCCAAATGCATCAAGTGCGGCAAGTGTGTCCGGGTCTGCCGGGAGATCCAGGTGACCTCGACCTATGACCATGTCGGCAGGGGCTTCACCTCCACGGTGACCAC
>CAZKLG010000016.1:36454-39364 GCA_964553675.1 uncultured Mageeibacillus sp.
CCCATCAATGGGACAGAGATGTGCGTCAAGGGACGTTTCCACACCGACTTCATCAGCTCGCCCGACCGGCTGACCACACCCCTGATCCGAAAGGGAGGGGAGCTTGTGGAGGCCTCCTGGGACGAGGCCCTGTCTTATACAGCCCGTCGCCTGACGGAGATCCGCGACCAGCACGGTCCGGATTCGGTGGCGGGTCTCTCATCAGCCCGTTGTACCAATGAAGAGAACTATCTATTCCAGAAATTCATGCGCGCAGTGATCGGAACCAACAGCGTCGATCACTGCGCACGAACCTGACACGCCCCGACGGTTGCAGGTCTTGCAACCACGCTGGGCTCCGGGGCCATGACAAATTCAGTCAGTGAAATTCTGGGATCTGACCTGCTCTTTGTGATCGGGTCCAATACAACCGAGGCTCATCCCATCATCGGTAACAGGATGAAGCAGGCAGTCCGCAAGGGAACCAAGCTGATCGTGGTGGATCCGCGGACTACTGAGCTGGCCGGCATGGCCGACCTTCACCTGCCCTTGAATTCAGGCAGTGATATTGCCCTGGTCAACGGTCTCATCCACATCATCCTCCGGGAGGGTTGGGAGGACCGGGATTACATTGAAGAGCGGACCGAGGGCATTGAGGCATTAACCGAAAATGTCAAAGCCTATGACCCTGCCTTTGTCAGCCAGATCACGGGCATTGATGAGGAGACCCTTTACGAAACAGCCCGCCTCTATGCCCAGACCAAAAAAGCCGGCATCTACTACACCCTGGGCATCACCGAGCACACGACCGGAACGGCCAATGTTATGAGTCTGGCCAACCTGGCCCTGGTGACCGGCCACATCGGCTTTGAAAACGCCGGCATCAATCCACTCAGAGGACAAAACAATGTCCAGGGCGCCTGCGATATGGGAGCCCTGCCTAATACCTATCCCGGCTACCAGTCAGTCACGGACGAAAAACACCTGGCCTTCTTTACCCAACTGTGGGGTAGAGCTGGCAATGGCCAGGATGGACTTCGCATCCCCGAAATGATGGATGGGGCCCATGAAGGCAAGGTCAAGGCCATCTATGTCATGGGTGAGGATCCGGTCCTGTCGGACCCCGATGCCAACCATGTCCGGGCGGCCCTTGAAAAGCTGGATTTTCTGGTGGTCCAGGAGATCTTCATGTCCGAGACCGCCAAGCTGGCTGACGTTATCTTCCCCGCCTCCTGCTATGCAGAAAAAGACGGCACCTTTACCTGTTCCGAACGACGGGTCCAGCTGGTCCGAAAGGCGGTCGAGCCGCCAGGCCAGGCCCGGGTGGATGGCGACATCATCTGCCAGCTGGCTCAAGCCATGGGGGCCCAGGGCTTTGACTTTGAAGATGCCGAAGCCGTCTTCGAGGAAATCCGCCAGTGCACCCCCTCCTACCGGGGCATGACCTATAAAAGGCTGAATAAGGAAAATGGGCTCCAGTGGCCCTGTCCGACCACCTCCCATCCGGGGACTCCCTATCTCCACAAGGGTTTCTTCCCCCGGGGCAGGGCCCGTTTCATGCCTGTGGACTATGAGCTGCCGACTGAGCAGGTGTCCGAGGACTACCCGGTCCTCCTGACGACCGGCCGCAAGCTGGGCCACTACAATGTCACCACCCGCTTTTCCAAGCTCCTGGGTTCCATCAACCCCTTTGAGGAGGCAGAGATCAATCCCCAGGATGCCCAGGCCATGGGTCTTGTCACCCACGACTTTGTCCGGGTTTCAAGCCGGAGGGGCAGTGTCATCACCCGGGTGATGGTGACTGACAGGGTCAAGCCCGGCATGATCTTCATGACCTTCCATTTCCCGGAGACCCCCACCAATGAGCTGACCCAGTCGGCCTTTGACCCGGTCACCCTGACGGGCGCCTATAAGATTTCGGCCGTCCGCCTGGAAAAACCCAGCCCTGAGGAGATCGAAAGTTTCATCGCTTAAATCGGAAGGGAAAAGAGATCCTGTCCGGCGCCCCCAGAAGAGGGGCGCCGCTTCTTTAATCGGAGATCCGGTTCCGCCTGCCCGAGACGCTCCGATAGAGCTCGGTCAGATCCTGAAGCACCTGGGGATGGGAAAAGTCCTTCTGGTAGACGATCTTGGTCTCCCGGATCATGCTCATATTTTCGATGGGCAGGATAGTCATCTTCCCCTTGCTGACCTCATCCATACAGGTGCTCCTGGGCAGGATGGAGATGCCAAGATTCTTGCGGATCAAATCCTTGATGGTGGCAATATTGTCAACTTCCAGGATGACATTGAATTCATCGATGGAACGGTTGAGGCTCTTGAGGCTGGCCGTAAAGAGGTTCATGGTGGCTGATTCCGACAAGCGCAGGATCATCCTTTCATTGACCAGGTCATTCAGATCCACCATGGGCTGACTGGCCAGGGGGTGGTCATTTGACATGGCACAGACCAGATAGTCGGTGTCCAGGAGGATGAAACCAAAGGCGGGATCCTGCTTGGCACCCTCCACAATGGCCATGTCCAGGTCATAGTTATCCAAACGGTTATAAAGGTTTTTGATGGAATCGGTAAGAATAGTTATGACAACCCCGGGGTTGAGATGGCCGTATTCAGCCAGGACCTCGGCCACAATATTGCTTTCTGCCGTGTGGGTGACCCCCACCCGGAGCCGGGTCAATTGCTTCTCGTGATCGGCCAGAGCCAGCTTCATCCGGTCATAGAGGCTGTTGAGGCGACGGGCGTAGCGAACCACGGTTTCCCCTGCCTCCGTAAGGCGGATGGCCCCTTTGCCCCGGATAAAAAGGGTGACGCCCAGCTCTTTTTCCAGCTGCCGTATATGCTGGCTGACGGCGGGTTGGGTCAAAGACAGCTGGTCGGCTGCCTTGGTGAAATTCTTTTCTTGGGCCACGGTGAGGAGGGAGGTTACTCTGC
>CAZKLG010000017.1:0-37467 GCA_964553675.1 uncultured Mageeibacillus sp.
GCCGCCAGGATGTTTTCCAGATTGAAGCTGCCCGGGATAAGGACTTCCCCCTCTTCCAATATGACCTGGGGGTCTTTGTCGGGGGCGCCCAGCCAGAGCTTGCCTGCCTGCCGCCAGCTGGACAGGGAGGCCTGGGGACAGGGCTGATTGAAGCAGCGGACCCGGCCTTTGGCCTCATTGGCAAAAGACGCGACCAGGGGATCCAGGCCATTGAGGATGAGGATATCCTCCTTGGTCTGATAAGCATAAATATTTTGTTTGGCCTCCTGGTATTCCTGATAATCCTTGTGGAAATCCAGGTGGTTGGGGATGATATTGGTGATGACGGCCCGGTGGATCCGCTCTTTCATATCCATGAGCTGGAAGCTGGACAATTCCAGGACTACCCTGTCCCCGGGCCGGATCTGGTCAATCCGGTCGATCAGGGGGGTGCCGATGTTGCCCCCTGTGTAAACCCGGTGGCCGGCGGCATCCAGCATATGGCTGATCAGGCTGGTGGTGGTCGTCTTGCCATCACTGCCGGTGATCCCATAGAGAGGGGCGGGGCAAAGCTGGCAAAAGAGGGCGATCTCAGAGGTGATTTTGGCCCCTCTTTCTTTTTCAGCCAGAAGCTGGGGCAGGTCCAGCTTCATTTTGGGGGTCCGAAAGATGAGGTCAAAGCCGGCCAGGCGGTCCAGGTAACCGGGGCCGGTCACCCAGTCCAGGGTCATGCCCCTGTCCCAAAAATCAGCCTGGATGGAAAGGAGGCGGGGATCTTCCTTCTCCATCATGTCGAAGACGGTGATATCCGGATTCAAAGGATAAAGCCAGCGCAGGAGGGGCCGGTTGCTGATGCCCGCACCGATGACGGCTATTCTTTTGCCGGCCAGGGAATGTTTAAAGATGTCCAGGGATGATGTCATGGAGAAGCCCTTCGAATATCTGCTTTCAACTTAGTATAAGCCGGCTGGCAAAAAGGCAGGAGCCTTGATCCGGCTACAGGGTGAATTATAGGGCAGGGGCATAAAAACAGCAAACCGGGAAAAGGCCGTCATGCCCTATCCTTCGCATTCCTGTCACATTCCTGTGAAGGCCCTGTGATAAAATCAGCCTATGAAATCTGAGATTAGCGTTTATGGCGCCCGGGAGCATAATCTTAAGAATATTGAAGTCCATATTCCCCGTAATAAGCTGGTCGTCCTGACTGGTATTTCGGGTTCCGGAAAGTCCTCCCTGGCCTTTGATACGATTTATGCCGAGGGACAAAGGCGTTATGTCGAGTCCCTGTCTTCTTATGCCCGTCAGTTTCTGGGCCAGGCCCAAAAACCCGATGTTGACCGGATTGATGGTCTGTCACCGGCCATTGCCATTGACCAGAAGACCACCAGCCGCAACCCCCGGTCAACCGTGGGGACCGTGACGGAGATCTATGACTATCTTCGTCTGCTTTATGCCCGGGTGGGGATCCCCCATTGCCCGGTATGTGGCCAGGTCATCGAAAGGCAGACGGTGGACCAGATGACTGATGCCATCATGTCCCGGCCTGAAGGGACCCGTCTGACCCTTTTGGCACCCGTCGTCCGTGACCGCAAGGGCGAGCATGCCCGGCTCTTTGACAAGCTGAGGGCCCAGGGCTATGCCCGGGTCAGGATAGATGGCGAATTGGCCGACCTCTATGATGAGCTGACCCTGGAGGCCAGGAAGAAGCACTCCATCGAAGTGGTCATCGACCGCCTGGTCCGCCGGGAGGGGATTGAGAACCGCCTGGCCGACTCTTTGGAGACAGCCCTGGAACTGGCCGATGACCTGGTCATCGTCCGCTTTGAGGAACCTCAGGAAGGGGAGGACTACAAGGTCAGCGAGCAGATCTTTTCCCAGAAGCTGGCCTGCGCCAGCTGTGAGATCTCCCTGGGAGAGTTGTCGCCCAGGATGTTCAGCTTCAATAATCCCTATGGGGCCTGTCCCGAGTGTACGGGCCTGGGCGAGCGCAGCCATTTTGCGCCCGAATACGTGGTCAGCGATCCGGAAAAATCCATCAGGGGCGGGGCCATTGATGTAACAGGCTTTCATCTGACCGATGAGACCAGCTGGTCCTATTGCCATGTGGAGGCGCTGGCCAAGGCCTTTGGTTTCTCCCTGGATACCCCCTGGGAGCAACTGACCCCGGAAGCCCGTGATCTGGTTCTTTTTGGCAGCCAGGGGAAAAAAATTACCGTCGATACCAGCCGGACCCGCTATAACAAGGGCAAGCCCTACCTGACCACCTGGGAGGGGATCATCCCCACCCTGGAGCGCCGTTACCATGAGACCTCCTCGCCGGAGATGAAGGAATACTACAACCATTACATGCAGGTGACCCCCTGTCCGGTCTGTCAAGGGGCCCGCTTGAGGCCGGAGGTCCTGGCCGTCACGGTAGGCGACCAGAACATCAGCCAGGTCACCCATCTGTCCATAGGCCAGGCTCATGATTTCTTTGCTTCCTTGACCTTTCCGCCTGCCAGCCAGGAAATTGCCCGGCCGGTCCTCCGCGAGGTCCTGGCCAGATTGCAGTTCCTCCTGGACGTTGGACTGGATTACCTGACCCTGGCCCGGTCCTCGGGCAGCCTGTCAGGGGGAGAGTCCCAAAGGATCCGGCTGGCGACCCAGATCGGGGCCGGTTTGACCGGGGTCCTCTATGTCCTGGATGAGCCCAGTATCGGCCTCCACCAAAGGGACAATATCCGTCTTCTGGACACCCTGAAAAATCTCAGGGACCTGGGCAATACCATCCTGGTCGTGGAACACGACGAAGAGACCATCTGGGAAGCTGACCAGGTCATCGACATCGGCCCGGGAGCCGGCGTCTATGGCGGCCGGATCGTGGCCCAGGGCAGGCCGGATGATATTGCAGCGGATCCCGACTCCATAACCGGTCAGTATCTGTCTGGCAGGAAGCGGATCCCCCTGCCCCGGGAAAGGCGGCCGGCTGAGCATGGCTTTTTGACCATCCGGGGAGCCCGGGAGAATAATCTTAAAAATATCGATGTTGAGATTCCCCTGGGACTTTTGACCTGTGTGACCGGGGTATCCGGATCCGGCAAATCCTCCCTGGTCAACAACATCCTCCTCAAGAAGCTGGAGACTGAACTTCAAAAGTCCAGGCGGCTGGTGGGCAAGGTCGACCGGATTGAGGGGATGGAACAGCTGGACAAGGTCATTGCCATCGACCAGACGCCCATTGGCCGGACCCCCCGTTCCAACCCGGCCACCTATACCTCGACCTTTGACCAGATCCGCTCGCTTTTTGCCCAGACACCGGCTGCCAAGCAAAGGGGCTATAAACCGGGCCGATTCTCCTTCAATGTCAGGGGAGGTCGCTGTGAGGCCTGCTCCGGCAACGGGGTCAACCGGATCGAGATGCATTTTCTGCCCGATGTCTTTGTGACCTGTGAGGTCTGTCAGGGCAAACGCTATAACCGGGAAACCCTGGAGGTCCTCTACAAGGGCAAGAATATCAGTGATGTCCTCAACATGACGGTCAGTGAGGCTTTGCTCTTTTTTGAGAATATCCCTGCCATCACCCGTAAGTTGCAAACCCTGGATGACGTCGGTCTGGGCTATATCAAGCTGGGCCAGTCCTCCACTGAACTGTCAGGGGGAGAGGCCCAAAGGGTCAAGCTGGCCTTTGAACTGTCCAAGCGGAGTACAGGCAAAACCCTGATCATCCTGGATGAACCGACAACTGGCCTCCACGCCGCCGACGTCCACCGCTTGACCGGGATCCTGCAAAGACTGGTGACGGCCGGCAACACGGTCATCGTCATCGAGCATAATCTGGACGTTATCAAGACGGCTGACTATATCATTGATCTGGGCCCTGAGGGCGGGGACAGGGGAGGCCAGGTCATTGCCTGCGGAACCCCCGAGGAGGTGGCGGCCACGCCGGGTTCCTTTACCGGAGTCTACCTGGAATCCATCCTTAACCGGGAAAGGGCTTTTGAGCTGATAGGGACCAGATCTTCTTGAGCGAAAGGGCCCTGATCCCTTATGATTAGGGAGAGAGGGCGATTGGAAACGATAAAATGAGTAAATGTTCAATCTGTAATAAAAATGAAGCGGCTATCTTTACCACCCGCTACGATGACGGCCAGGCCCGCATGGATGGCATCTGCCTTAAGTGTGCCTTTGATTCGGACCTGCCCGGCCTGGATCAACTCTTCTCACAGGCAGGGATCAATGAGGACAATATTGATGAAATAACGGCCCGCATGAACGAAGTCCTGGCCGGTATTTCGGCCAAGAGCCCTGAGGAGCTCCTGAAGGGACTCCTGTCGGCCGATTTCAGCGACCTGCCTTCCCTGACTGACCTGCCCCTGGGCCAGGGGCTCTTCCAAAGACCGGAAGAGGATGAAGACGCCTCCGATGAAGAGGAGGATGAGGCCGGCAAACCCAAGGAGACGACTCTGGGCCCCCGTGCCTCCATCGGTGAGTTAATGCCTGCCAATATCGGTGAGCCCGACGAGCTGTCCGGCTACCGGAGGGGGGCGGGAAGCCGCAGGCGATCCAGGGACAAGAAGGAGCGCAAGCGCAAGTTCCTGGAGCAGTTTGCCATCAACCTGACAGAAGAGGCCGCCGCCGGCCGGATCGACCGGATCATCGGCCGGGACGAAGAGTTGAGCCGGACCATCCAGATCCTCAACCGGCGGAGCAAAAACAATCCGGCCCTGATCGGGGAAGCCGGTGTCGGTAAAACAGCCATCGCCGAAGGCCTGGCCGTCCGGATTGCAGAAGGACGGGTGCCGGCCAAGCTCCTGGACCAGGAACTCTTCCTCTTGGATATGACGGCCATGGTGGCCGGTACCCAGTTCAGGGGCCAGTTTGAGAGCCGGATGAAGGGGGTGGTGGATGATGCCCGCCGTTCGGGCAATGTCATCCTGGTCATCGACGAACTCCACAACATTATGGGCGCCGGCGATGCCGAAGGGGCCATGAATGCGGCCAATATTTTGAAACCTGCCCTGGCCAGGGGTGAGATCCGGGTCATCGGTTCAACCACCCTGGACGAATACAGGCGCTTCATAGAAAAGGACTCTGCCCTGGAAAGGCGTTTCCAGAAGGTCATGGTGGATGAACCCTCCTCGGAGATGACCCTGAAGATTCTGGACGGGGTCAAGGATTACTATGAAGAACATCACCATGTCATCTTTCCCTTCCAGGTCCTGGAAGCGGCTGTCCGCTTGTCAGACCGCTATATCATGGACCGCTATCAGCCAGACAAGGCCATCGACCTGATCGATGAGGCCGGGTCCAGGCAGAATCTGGACTCTGAATGCCTGACCCAGCTCAAGCATCTTCGGGACCGTCAGGAGGAACTGAAGGGACTGAGTGAGGATAACGAAAAGGCTATCTCTGAGCGGACCTCCAGAGAGGATACCCTGAACCTCTATGAAATCCAGGCCCAGCTCAAGTCCGAGCTCATGCGGCTGGAAGTCGAAATCGCCGAGGTCGAGAGTCAGTGCCAGCCGGTGGAGATCACTGAAGAAGACCTGGCAGGGGTTGTGGAAATGTGGACGGGGATACCAGTCCAGAAACTGACCCAGTCAGAATCCGACCGCCTGCTTAACCTGGAAGACAAGCTCCATGGCCGGGTCATCGGTCAGAATGAGGCCATCAATGCCTTGGCCCGGGCCGTCCGCAGGGCCAGGGCCGGTTTTGCACCCAAGCGCAAACCACCCTCCTTCCTCTTCGTGGGGCCCACAGGCGTGGGGAAAACCGAACTGGTCAAGACCCTGGCTGAGACCCTCTTTGACAGTGAGGACAGCCTGGTCAGGCTGGATATGTCAGAGTTCATGGAAGCTCATACAGTCAGTAAATTGATCGGCTCGCCGCCCGGTTATGTAGGCTATGACGATGGGGGACAGCTGACCGAAAAGATCAGGCGGAAGCCTTACAGTGTGGTCCTCTTTGACGAAATCGAGAAGGCCCATGCCGACGTCTACAATATGCTCCTGCAGATCCTGGACGATGGCCGTCTGACTGACAGTCACGGCCGGGTGGTCAACTTTGAGAATACCATCATCGTCATGACCTCCAATGCCGGAACCACCTTGAAATCGCATGGCATTGGTTTTGGTGCTTCAGGGCATCAGGCCATGGAAGAGCGGGTGGATACCGTCCTCAAGGAACTTTTCAGGCCTGAATTCCTTAACCGGATTGACGAAGTGGTCATCTTCCATGAACTGTCCCGGGAAGAGATCCGGGCTATTGTGGACCTTATGCTGAAAGAGCCGGCCAAAAGCTTGTCTCAGCGGGGTTTGAAACTGGAAGTGACCGACAGGGCCCGTGAGGCCCTGGCTGAAGAAGGTTATGACCCCAAATTTGGGGCCAGACCCCTCCGCCGGACCATCCAGCGCCGGATTGAGGATACCCTGGCAGACCTCTGGTTGACAGGGGAGATCCGGTCAGCCAAGAAGGTCAAGGTAGACCTGGCCCCCCAAGGGAGTGGAGGCCACGAAAAAGGTCAGGCCACTATGACAGATGCCAGTGGTTGTTATCGCTTTAGCTGGGAGGGAGGCCAGCGTCTGGCCTGTCTTCCCGTCACTGAAAGCGTGGGGGTAAGGGAGTCATGAGGCACGGCTGGAAATTGAAGGCCCGTATCAACCTGTCGGGCAAATACGGTGACGCCCTGGGCGTTGCCGTTCTTACATCCATCATGGTGGGGGCCCTGTCCATCCTCTTTTCAATCGCCAGCAGCCTGGGGCTGCCCGCCAGCCAATCCTTTCTATTTGATATTTTTGGTCTGTCCGACCTGACCGGCCAGGCCTTTGATCCGGAAATCCTCCTTGAGGGTATCCGGGAGATTGTGATCTTTTTCTTCAACCAGACCTGGTTGGTTGCCCTCCTGATCCTCCTCATCTTCCTGATCAGGCCCCTTTATGCCCTACTGGTAGGCAATGTGGTAAGGGTAGGCCAGGATCGCTGGTTCCTGAGGGCGGCCCATACGGACATGGCCCCTCCCATCGGCATGATGTTTTCGCTCTTTCGCAAGGGTGAGTATGGCCGGACAGTTGGCGCCATGTTCTACCGGGCTTTCTGGCTCTTTCTCTGGTCCCTGCCTCCTTTTCTGGCCCTGCTCCTGGGGACCCTGCCCCAACAGATCCTTGTCTATTTCAGCCTGGCCAACCGCATGCCCCTGACCCAGGGCTTCATTCTCAGGATATCCAAGCAGACCGGCCTGCCGCTTTTCTTCTTCAGCCTTCCCTTTTTTCTTTTTGGCCTGCTCTTTTCTTTTATCTTTTCCATCATCCTCATCCGCAAACGCTATCGATACCGGATGATGACCTATGTCCTGGCTGACAACCCCGCCCTGGGGGCCAGACGGGCCCTCCACTTATCCAAGGAGATGACCCGGGGCCAGGTGGGCCGGCTCTTTGTACTGGATCTCTCCTTCCTGGGCTGGATCCTGCTCAGCTTGATGTGCCTATGTCTGCCCTGGATCGGCCTCCACCTCCTGGCGCCCTACTATCGGATGACCTGGGCGGAAGCCTATAAATCCCTGCGTGACCAGGCGGCCGCCCAGGGTATCCTTCGCATGGAGGAGCTGGGCTATCTGCGCCTGGCTTAGGAGGGGGCCATGTCGACTGCCGAAGCCGGAAAACTTCTGACCATTGTCTTTCAGGTCCTTTCCATCCTGGCTTTTCTGGCCCTGGGCCTTTTCCTGGTCCGTTACTTCCTGGAAAAGCGGGTCCGGGCCTCCATGGTCCGCCATGGTGACAGCCTGGTCGGCAAACGGGCCATGGTGATCACCGATCTCAGGCCCGGCCGCCAGGGGGCCATAAGACCCCTGGGCTCTTCTGAAGAAGAAGCAGAGAGGGCTGCCCGCAAGGAAGACGATCCGGGGGACCTTGAGACCTTCCCTGCCGTGGCAGATCAATTGATATCCCGGGGCCGGGTTGTCCGGGTAACGGGTGGAGACGAAGAAGGTTATTGGGTCAGGCCGCTTTGAGCCAGACCAGGGGGGTTGTGCCATGCTGCAATTCAATGATCATATGACCGATGATTTTATCAAGCCGCAGGAGCGGGAGCTCATGCTGCCCTGGCTTTCCCTGGCCCGGGAGTCCCTGGATAAGAAAACCTGTCCGGGTGCAGAGTTCACCGGTTGGGTAGACCTGCCTGAGGCCATGGATCCGGCCCTGATGGAGGCCATCCTGGAAAGGGCCGCCAGCATCCGGGAGGCCTTTGACATTCTCCTGGTCCTTGGAATTGGTGGTTCCTATCTGGGGGCCCGGGCGGTCATCGAGGCCCTCTCCCACCATTTTGCCCAGCTGCAAAGCCGGGAGGAAAGGGGAGGCCCCCTGGTCCTCTTTGCCGGCCAGCAGCTGAGTTCTGATTACCTCCAGGATTTGATCCAGGTATGCCAGGGCAAGCGGGTAGCCCTCAATGTTATTTCCAAATCAGGGACAACGACTGAGCCGGCCATTGCCTTCCGTGTCCTCCGACAAGCCCTGCTGGGCCATATCGCTGATAAGGACCTGGCCTCCTATGTGACTGTGACGACGGATAGGAAGCGGGGGGCGCTCAGGCAGCTGGCCGATGAGCTGGGCCTTGAGACCTTTGATATCGCCGATGATATCGGGGGCCGCTATTCGGTCCTGACAGCCGTAGGCCTCTTGCCCATTGCCGTGGCCGGTCTGGATATTGAGGCCCTCATGGAGGGGGCCCGGCAGGAGAGACTAAGGTCTTTGTCCGCCCATCCTGACCAGATGTCACCGGCTGACCGTTATGCTGTCAACCGCCTCCTCCTTCACCGCAAGGGCTACAGCCTTGAATTTTTGGCTGCCTATGAGCCCTCCATGCGTTTCATGGTCGAATGGTGGAAGCAGCTCTTCGGTGAAAGTGAAGGCAAGGATGGCCGGGGGATCGTCCCGGCCGGTCTGGACTTCACCACTGACCTCCATTCCTTGGGACAGCTGATCCAGGATGGCCCCCGTATCCTCTTTGAGACGGTCATCCGTTTCAAGGAGACCCGGAGCCGGATCCTGGTCCCCTGGGACGACCAGGACAGGG
Organism: uncultured Mageeibacillus sp.; assembly: GCA_964553675.1. Classification (GTDB taxonomy): domain Bacteria; phylum Bacillota; class Clostridia; order Saccharofermentanales; family DTU023; genus UBA4923. The sequence goes on from CAZKLG010000017.1 coordinate 9,025, forward strand.
ACCAGCTCAATTACCTGGCCGCTTCCAGCATGGCCCATGTCAATGACCGGGCCCTGGAAGCCACTGCCCTGGCCCATCTTGCCGGCGGCGTGCCCAATATGGAGATCTGCCTGGACAGCAGGCAGGCCGGGGATCTGGGCAGGCTCATCTATTTCTTTGAAAGGGCCTGCGCTCTTTCCGCCCTCATGAATGCCGTCAACCCCTTTGACCAACCGGGGGTTGAAAGTTATAAGAAAAATATGTTCGCGCTCCTGGGGAAATCGGGTTATGAGGCGTTGAGATCGACGCTTGAAAGCCAGATGATCCGGGACTAGACAGGCCTTACAGCAGATGAATCGATTTGACCAAGCCTCTACCCGTGCCATGCTGCGCGGGGTTAAAAAGCCAGCCCGCTACACAGGCGGTGAATTGAATGCAGTGAATAAGGGTGATGACTTCTTTGACCTGCCCCCCCAGGAGCGGGTTCACTTTGCCCTCTGTTTTCCTGATCTTTATGAGATTGCCATGTCCAACCTGGCCATCCAGATCCTCTACCATATCCTCAACCAGGATGAAAAGACCTTCTGCGAAAGATCTTTTGCCCCTGACCTGGATATGCGTCTCTATCTGAGGGAGCGGGGGCTACCCCTGACATCCCTGGAGACGGGCAGCCCCCTATCTTCTTTTGACATGCTGGGTATCTCCCTTCACTATGAGCTGGCCTACAGCAGTATGCTGGAGATGCTGGACTTGGGCGGTATCCCCCTGGAGGCAAGCCAAAGGGGAGAGGATGATCCCCTGGTGATTGCAGGCGGCCCTATCGCCTGTAACCTGGAACCGGTCGCCCCCTTCCTGGATATCATTGTCCTGGGCGATGGTGAGGAAGTCTTGCCGGAGATCATCGAGAAAGTAAAAGAAAAAAAGCAGAAGGGCCAAAGCAGACAAGCCTTCCTGGCCTCCCTGGCCCGGATGACCGGGGTCTACATTCCCTCCCTCTACCAGCTGGCCTATGAGGCGGATGGCCGGGTGGCCTCCATCCAGCCCAGCCAGGCAGGGGTCCCTGACCGGGTCAAGAAGCGCCTGATCAAGGATCTCAACCAGGCCCCCATGCCCCTGAAACCGATTGTGCCTTTCCTGGAAGCGGTCCACGACCGTATGGTCATGGAAGTCCTCCGGGGCTGCGCCCGGGGTTGCCGTTTCTGTCAGGCGGGCTTTACCTACCGGCCGCTTCGGGAGCGGAGCCAGGAGACCCTTCTGGAGGGAGCTGAAGAGCTGATCCGCCATACCGGTTATGAGGAGATGGGCCTCCTGTCCTTGTCCACCAGCGATTATTCTCAATTGGAGTCCCTGGTCAGATCCCTCCTGCCCATGACCCAGCCCTGCCATATCAATCTCTCCTTGCCTTCCCTCCGTCTGGACAGTTTTGATTTTGACCTGGCCCGGGAGATAGCCAGGACCCGGCGGGCCGGCCTGACCTTTGCCCCTGAAGCCGGAAGTCAGCGACTCCGGGACGTCATCAACAAGAATCTGACAGAAGAGGACATGACCCAGGCGGCCCGTACGGCCTTTGTCCATGGCTGGGACAGGCTCAAACTCTATTTCATGCTTGGCCTGCCCACGGAGACCGACCAGGATGTGGACGGTATTATCGACCTGGTCCACAAATTCCTGGCCGTCTGGGATGACCTGCCCCGGGAGGTCCGGTCCAAACGCCTCAATGTGACGGTCAGCTGTGCCTATTTCATTCCCAAGCCTTTTACCCCCTTTCAGTGGGCCCCCCAGATCAGCCTGGAAGCCATGAAAGAGAAGCAGGCCAGGTTGGCTGCCGGTCTCAAGGACAGGCGGGTCAGCTTTCGCTGGCACGATTACCAGACCTCCATCCTGGAGGGGGTCCTCTCCCGGGGGGACCGGCGCCTGGCCCCAGTCATCCGGGAAGCCTGGCAGAAGGGGGCCTACCTGGATGCCTGGCATGAGCACTTCCAGGCAGATATCTGGGACCAGGCCATGGCCCGGATCCCGGGCGGGGCTGACTTTTACAACCGGCAACGTCCCTTGGATGAAATCTTCCCCTGGGACCATATGGACCTGGGGGTGACCCGTGAATTCCTGAGGCAGGAGTGGGATAAAGCCCAGGAAGCGGCCACCACGCCATCCTGCTATGACCGCTGTTCTGCCTGCGGTTGCCAATCTTACAGGGCAGGCGTCTGCCCGGGAGGTGATTTTCATGACCGGGACAGTTAAGGAGCGGATCCGCCTGGCCTATGAGCGGCAGGGATCAGCCGTCTGGTTGGGCCACCTGGACATGATGCGCCTTTTTGAAAGGGCTTTCAGCCGGGCCAACTGGCCCCTCTCCTGGACAGAGGATGCCTTTAACCCCCGGCCTGAAATCGTTTTTGCCCTCCCTGTGGCGGTGGGGATTGAAACCCGGTCCGACCCCCTGGAAGTCAGTCTGCATCAGGACCAGGCGGATTTCGACCTGGAGGAGGGGCTGGCGGCACTCAACCGGACCCTGCCCCAAGGCGTCCGCATCGTCTCCAGCCTCAAGCTGGAAGATGTCCGGGGCAGTCTCATGGCCAAGGTGAGGGCCGCCCGCTATCAACTGGAAGCTCCGGGTATCGGGGAGGCCTTTCGAGCGGTCTTCAAGGATGGGCAGCCGGTCCTGGTGACCCGGATCCACAAAAGAAAGAAGCAGACCATCGATCTGACCCCCCGGCTGATCTCCCTGGATGACTGGGACCATGACCGACTGGTTTTCACGGGAGGGGCTGGCTCCACCGGTCATTTACGCCTGGACCTCCTCCTTGAGGCCCTGGTCCAATATGGGGGACTGGACCAGGAAGCGGCCCAGGGGGCCCGGATTGTCCGCCTGGCCGTCCTCCTTGACCCTTAAAAGAAACTTGAGTGTATAATTGTCAGAATGACGTATTATCCGATAGGAATGGGAGATTAATGAATGTCTGCATTGCGCTTGGCAGCAGTTTTCGGTCATGGCATGGTCTTGCAACAGAAGACGGTGACCAGGCTCTTCGGCTTTACCCAAGGCGAAATGCCGGTGACCGTGGAGTTGGAGCGCTTTCCAGCAGAAATCAAGCGGCAGACGGAGTCGGACACCCAATATGGCCTGGTCTTTCGGGAGGAGGACCTGTCGGGGAGGGACGGTTATTTTGAGTTCAAGCTCCCCGCTTTCCCGGCTTCTTATGACCCCTACCGGCTGACCGTCCGCTCGGGCGCGGAGCTGGTGGTGGTCGATGATATCCTGATCGGGGAAGTCTGGTATGCGGCCGGCCAGGATAATATGGCCCAGACGGTCCGCATGTCGGATGCCCAGGATCTTTTGGCCGACTGTGTCAATCTGGCCCCTGTCCGTTTCTTTCAGATGAATGAGGATGGCCTGTCAGCCCAGCTGCCTGAATACAGCTACACCCCCCTGGGAGAGGCCCAGGGAGGCCAATGGCAAAGAGGGGATCAGACCTACCTGATGGGGGACATCTCCGCCCTGGCCTTCAGCTTCGCCCGCGATCTTTACTATGCCTGGGATTTGCCTGTCGGGGTGATCAGTGCCCCCTGTCCCGGCACCTATATTCATGCCTGGCTGCCCAGGGACATCATTGAAGCCGACCCCATCATCAGAAACCATGTCCGGGAAGTCAAACTCTACCGGGACAAGGCCAGCTGGAATATGGAAAAGGTGGATCCGGTCCAGTCAGACCGCCAGGATACCTCGCCCGGCCGCCTCTTCCCCCGGCCCCAGACCGTGGCCCTCCTGGATGGCAGGCGTCCGGATCGTTCAACGCCTCCCCCCCTCATCGTCCCCCGGGCCGTGGTCCGCAAGGCCCAGGTTATCCAGGACATCATCCCCCTGGAAAGGGAGTTTTCGGCCCGTAACCAGCCAGCGGCCATGTTCAATCACAAGCTGGCCCCCTTCGTGGGCCTGTCCATACGCGGGGTGCTTTGGATGCAAGGCGAAAACGATGTGGACAACCCTGAATACTATCTGAGAGCCCTCAGTCACCTGGTGGACACTTTCAAGGAACTCTTTGAGCCGGCCGGGTCCGGCCTCCACCTGGTCATGGCCCAGCTGCCTCCTTATCTTTACAACGGTCTCAACGCCTTCGGCCTGGCCGTCTTCAATGAAATGCTGGCCCATGCCTGCCATATCCTCCCCATCCGGGCTGGCCTGGTCACCCTCTACGATATATCGCCGGCTTTTGCCTGCCAGGAGCAGTACTGCGCCGCCCTGACACCTTTCGCCAAAAAGGAATTGGGTCGCCGCATGTCGGTGGTCGCCCAGGGCCTGGTCCTGGGTGGAGACCTGCCGGCCGGGGCACCGGCACCGGTGTCCATGGAACGGATCGGCAATAAATGGATGATCGACCTGACGCCCCAGGCGGTCCGGGGTCACGGCCTGCAACTCCGACAGGGAGACAACCTGCTCAAGGGTTTTGCCATCTGCGACCAAAACCGGATCTTTGTCAAGGCCGAAGCCCGCATCCTTTACGGCGTCAGGGTCCTGGTCTGGCATGACCAGATCAAGGATCCGGAATCCATCACCTATGCTTTTTCCGCCTTCAACAGTGAAGCCAACTTACAGGGGGCCGACGGGATACCGGTCCTCCCCTTCCGGGTAGACCTGGAAGCTTCAAAATATCTGGTTCCCATGCCCTGGGCAGACTGTGACAGCCTCAGCCTTTTCAGCTGGAAGGAGCCCCTGATCCGGGATACTCCCCGGGCTAAAAAGAAGGACTGGCCGGCCGACAACCCCCTCTGGTGGGTCAGCCGGGGGAGGGGAGAGCTGGCCCTGACAGAGGAGGTCAACGGCTATAGCCGGGCCGATATCCAGCTCAACTATTGGAATGCCGACGAAAGACCGGTTGAAATCGATGCCGCCCTCTCTCTGGCATCAGCCTATCCACCCCTGGACTTCAGTCCCTATCGGGAGATTGAGCTGACCGTCCTCAATCCGGACCACCAGGAAAAAGCCATCCAGCTGCTCCTGGAGGATGCCAACGGGGTGGTCTTTGAATCCCGGCCTGCCAGGGTGGAGGACGCCTTCAGGCAACAGACCCTGGTCTGGGGCGAGGGGGAATTGGCCAATGACACCAGCCGGATCACCCGCCTGGCCTTCAGGGTTGTGGATCCCGGGGCCAGGGGCAGCCTGATCTTTATCCGTGTAAACTTGCAGTACAGACCTAATGAAGACTAATGAAGAAGGGTAAAAGCCATGAAGACAATTGATCAGATTCCCAAAACCTTTGAACCGGCCACTGAAGAACCGGTCATCTACCAGGCCTGGATGGAGGCGGACGCCTTTCATCCGCCGGCCCCCTCGGACAAGGAATCTTTTTGTATCGTTATGCCGCCACCCAATATCACCGGCGAGCTTCATATGGGCCATGCCCTGGACAATACCCTGCCCGATGTCCTGACCCGTTTCCAGCGGATGCGGGGCAAGAACGCCCTCTTTTTACCCGGCACTGACCATGCTTCCATCGCAACGGAGGCCGTGGTGGTCCAAAGGATGCGCCAGGAAGGCCTGTCCAAGGAATCAGTGGGCCGTGAGGGCTTCCTGGAGAGGGCCTGGCTTTGGAAGGATGAATATAACCAACGGATCATTGAACAGCAGCAACGTTTCGGCCTCTCCTGTGACTGGAAGCGCCATCGCTTCACCATGGACGAGGGCCTGTCCAAGGCGGTGGCCCAGGTCTTTGTCAACCTCTACCGGGAGGGTTTGATCTACCGGGGCGAGCGCATGATCAATTGGTGTCCCAGCTGCCTGACCTCCATTTCGGATATCGAGGTTGAGCACGAGGAAAGGGAAGGCCGTTTCTACACCATCCGCTATCCCTTTGAAGAAGGGGAGGGGGGGATTGAGATTGCCACCACCCGTCCTGAGACCATGCTGGCCGACACGGCCGTCGCTGTTCATCCGGATGACGCCCGCCACCAGGCCCTGGTCGGCCGAAAGCTCCGTCTGCCCCTGACTGACCGGACCATCCCCATCATTGCCGATGCCTATGTGGATCCTGATTTTGGTACCGGTTTTGTCAAAATTACCCCTGCCCATGACCCCAATGACTACGAAATCGGCCTCAGGCACCAGCTGCCCATCCTGGACATCCTGACCGATGAGGCCCGCTTGATTCCTGACTGCGGCCCCTATGCCGGCATGACCGTCCTTGAGGCCAGGGAGGCCGTCATTGCCGATCTGGAAGCCCAGGGCCTCCTGATCAAGTCAGAGGCCATGAAGCACAATATCGGGACCTGCCAGCGTTGTCATTCAGTCGTGGAACCCAAGATTTCCCTCCAATGGTTCGTCCGCATGGATCCCCTGGCCCAGCCGGCCATCGAGGTGGTCCGGAGCGGTCAAACCCGTTTCCTGCCTGATCGATTCAAGAAAACCTACTTCAACTGGATGGAAAATATCCGTGACTGGTGTATTTCCCGCCAGCTCTGGTGGGGACACCGGATCCCTGCCTGGTACTGCCAGGATTGCCAGGAGGTCATAGTGGCCCAGGAAGCCCCTTCATCCTGTACTGCCTGCCAAGGCAGCCGGATCTACCAGGATGAAGACACCCTGGATACCTGGTTCTCTTCTGCCCTCTGGCCTTTTTCCACCCTGGGCTGGCCCGATAAAACAGCTGATTTTGACACTTTCTTCCCCACGGACGTCCTGGTCACCGGCTATGACATCATCTTCTTCTGGGTGGCCCGCATGATCTTCTCGGCCCTCCACCAGGCAGGCCAGACACCCTTCCATACTGTCCTCATCCATGGTCTGGTCCGGGATGAGCTGGGCCGCAAGATGTCCAAGTCCCTGGGCAACGGGGTCAATCCCCTGGAGATGATCGACCTTCACGGGGCCGATGCCCTCCGCTTTGCCCTGATTACCGGCAATGCGCCCGGCAATGACCTGCGTTGGCGGGAGGAAAAATTTGAAAACGGCCGCAACTTCATCAACAAGATGTGGAATGCCTTCCGTTTCATCGTCATGAACCTGGACCAGGATCTGGATTTCCAGGATCTGGACCCGGGGGATTACAGCCTGGAGGACCGCTGGATCATGTCCGAACTCCATAAGACCATTGACCAGGTGACCGATCATCTGGAAGACATGGAGCTGGGGCTGGCCCAGGAGAAGATCTACGCCTTTATCTGGGACTACTTCTGTGACTGGTATATCGAACTGGTCAAGGAGAGACTGCAAGGAGACCCGGGGGGAAGGCGGACCGCCCAGTCGGTCCTCTACCGGGTCTTTTCAGATACCATGGCCCTCCTCCATCCCTTCATGCCCTTTGTCACGGAAAGGATCTACGGGATCCTGCATCCTGACAGACTCCTGATCTCCTCCGACTGGCCCAGGGCTGACAGCTATGGGCGGGACAAGGAGGCAGAGCGGGTCATGGGACATATGATCGACGCCATCCGGGGGGTAAGGAATATCCGGTCCGAGTACAAGATCCAGCCCCAGAGGCGTTTTTCTGCCAAACTGAGAACCTCTGACCCGGACCTGGCCCAGGCCATGACCGCTTCGGAAGCTACCCTGGCCCGGCTGGCCGGGATCTCTGGCCTGGAAACCATCCCCAGCGATCTTCCCCTGCCAGCCCAGGATGTGGTCATCGTCTTCACAGGCGGGGAGTTGGCGGTCCCCCTGAGCCAGCTGGTCGATCTGGACCAGGAGCTGGACAGGCTGAAGAAGGAAGGCCGGAAGTTGGCCGAGGAGATCGCCCGGGTTGACGCCATGTTGGATAATGAGGACTTTATGAGCAAGGCACCGGACCGGGTGGTCCAACTGCAAAGGGATAAAAAGGCCCAATACCAGGCTCAACTTGACAAGGTGGAGGCACAATTGACCCTTTTGGAGACCTCAGTCTGATCCAGCCCTGCCAAAAGCAGACTGTTATACTGTCTTTACTAAAAAAGAGCCAGGCTGGCCAGGCCAGCAAAGAGAAGCGGAGGTAAGCTATGCCCTTGGTCACGACAAGCGACATGATGAAAAAAGCTTATGAAGGTGGTTATGCCATCGGGGCTTTCAATGTCAATAACATGGAAATCATTCAGGGAATTGTCGGTGCTGCCAAGCACCTGCAGGCGCCTTTGATCTTGCAGGTTTCAGCGGGTGCCCGCCGCTATGCCAACCCCAGCTACCTGATCAAACTGGTGGAGGCGGCCGTCAACGACTCGGGCCTGCCCATTGCCCTTCATCTGGATCACGGCGACAGCTTCGAACTCTGTAAGGAGTGTATCGACAGCGGTTTCACCTCGGTCATGATCGATGGATCCCATCTGCCCTTTGAGGAGAATATTGAATTGACCCGGCGGGTGGTGGACTATGCCCACAGCCAGGACCCCCTGGTCGTGGTAGAAGCTGAGCTGGGCCGCTTGGAAGGGGTAGAGGACGATATCTCGGTTTCGGCCGAGGAAGCCTCCTACACCGATCCTTCTGAGGTGGAGGAATTTGTCACCCGGACCGGCTGTGATTCACTGGCCATTGCCATCGGAACCAGCCATGGTGCCTATAAGTTCAAGGCCGGGCAAAAACCCCAGCTCCGCTTTGACATCCTGGAGGAAGTGGCCCGTCGTCTGCCGGGTTTCCCCATTGTCCTTCACGGGGCCAGCAGTGTCATCCCGGAATTGGTGGAAACCATCAACCAATACGGGGGATCCATGCCCGATGCCACGGGTATTCCTGAACATATGCTGCGAAAGGCCGCTTCCATGGCCGTTTGCAAGATCAATATCGACAGTGACCTGAGGCTGGCCATGACGGCGACCATCCGCCGGTATTTTGCCCAGAATCCCTCACATTTTGATCCCCGTCAATATTTGGGACCTGCCCGGCAGGCGATTCAAGACCTGGTAGCCCACAAGCTGGTCAACGTCCTGGGCTGTGCCGGTAAGGCCTGATGGGTCCGGATCCCGGCAGCCGAAAGGAAGTTGGCGGGATAGCCCAAAACCTGGCCCGTCTCTTGGGGGCGCCTGAACCCGGGAATGCCCGGGAGGCGGCTGATCTCATGGAGTCCATGAGCCATAGCCTCAGGCTCCTCAACCATGCCTATTACGACCTGGATTCCCCTCTGGCTGAAGACAGTGACTATGACCAGCTCCTGAGAAGGCTGGAGGCACTGGAAGAGGCCTGGCCCCAGCTGGCTGACAGTCAATCGCCCACCAGCCTGGTCGGGGGGAGTCTGTCCGAAAAATTTGCAGCCGTTCCCCACCCCTATCCCATGCTTTCTTTGGCCGATGTCTTTTCCAGGGAGGAGCTCCTGGCCTTCGTGGACCGTATCCAGGCCCAGGTTCCCCAGGCCTCCTTCCTGGTCCAGATGAAGATCGATGGCCTCTCCATCAGCCTCAGCTACCGGGATGGCCGCCTGGTCAGGGGGGTGACACGGGGGGATGGGCATACAGCAGGGGAGGATGTGACCGAGAATGTGGCCCAGATCACCGCCATCCCCAAGAAGCTGGCCCAGCCGGTCCAGGAACTCTTTGTCCGGGGTGAGGTCTTTATGCCCCGGCGCTCCTTTCAGACCCTGAATGAAGACCTGGAGGCCAGGGGGGACAAGGTCTTTGCCAATCCCCGAAATGCAGCCGCAGGCAGCCTTCGCCAGCTGGATGCCTCCGTGGTTGCCCAGCGGAATCTCTCCTTTTTTGCCTTCGAGATCCAGGCGGCTGACCGGACCTTTGAAAGGGATTCAGAATCCCTGGCATGGTTGGCGGACTTGGGTTTTCTTGTCATTCCCCAAATGGAGAAGGCTGTCAGCCCGCGAGGGGTCCTGGAAGCTGTCGACCGGATCGGCCAGAAGCGGGACAGCCTTCCCTTTGGCATTGACGGGGCTGTGATCAAGCTGGACCAGCTGGACCAACGACCCCTCTTTGGTCAGACCGTCAAGTTTCCCCGCTGGGCTGTCGCCTACAAGTACCCACCCGAGCAAAAAGAGACGGTCATCCTGGACATCAGTCCCCAGGTGGGGCGGACCGGGCGGATTACGCCCCTGGCCCACCTGCAAGCGGTCGAACTGGCGGGTACCAAGGTCCAAAGGGCCAGCCTCCACAACCAGAACTACATCGATCAGCTGGATATCCGCATAGGGGATACCGTCCTGGTGCAAAAGGGGGGCGACATCATTCCGGCCGTCATCAAGGTCATCCCTGAGAAAAGGCCCCCTGGGACCCGGGCCTATCACTTGCCCGACCGCTGCCCTGCCTGTCAGACGCCCACCGAGTTTACCGGGGGAGGGGTTGAACTCTACTGCACCAATATTGACTGTCCCGCCCAGCTGGAGCGCCATCTGACCTATTTTGCCTCCCGGGAAGCCATGGACATCGAGGGGCTGGGAGAGAAGGCGGCCCAGGCCTTGATCAAGGGTGCTTTTGTCTCCTCCATTGCCGACCTTTACGACCTGCATCTAAGGCGGGAAGAGCTGATTGAAAGCGGTCTTGTGGGCAGGGAGAAGAGTGTGGACAATCTACTGGAAGGCATCCGCCGATCCAAGGGGGCGGATCCCGACCGTCTCCTGACCGGCTTTGGCATCCCCCTGGTGGGCAGACAGACGGCTCGGGCCCTTCTGGGGCAGATACCCTCCATCCGGGACCTGGCCAGGGCGGATGAGGAGACCCTGGCAGCCATAGCTGACATCGGTCCTGCCCGGGCCCGTGAAATCAGGCATTGGTTCGCCATGCCCCAATCCATCAAGCTCCTGGAGCGTCTGGACAAGGCGGGCCTGGTCTTTGAAAGCCAAAAAATGGACCAGGACCTGCCCCTGACCGGTCGGACCTATGTCTTGACCGGGACCCTGGACAGCATGACCCGCCAGGAGGCCCGAAAGGCCCTGGAAGCCTTGGGAGGCCGGGTGGCAGGGTCGGTATCGGCCTCCACAACAGCCGTGATTTTGGGGCAGAATCCGGGCAGCAAGGCCGATCGGGCCCGGCAACTGGACCTGCCTGTCATGGAAGAGGATGAATTTTTGACCTGGTTGGCAAGTCTGGAAGATGAGGGGGTATCACCATGACCCATGTCTACTTTTTGGCGGGATTGGCAGCCAGTCTGGCCATGGTCTTGGCTCTCCTGGCCCTCCTGGTCATCTCACTTCGGAGTAACTGGAATCATGCCAACAAGCTTAAAATATCCTTTATCATGCCTCTTTTCCTGGTCCTGGCGATTATCTATTTTTCTGCCACCCAGTTGATCCCCCGCAGCTTCGATCTCCTGCAACTGGCCGGCCGCCAATATGGGGTGGCTGAAATTGACATGCAGGCGGTTCACCTGGGTCGAAGTTCCCTGATTGCTGACGGACGGGCCTACTACTTTGTACCCGGCACCTTTGAAGCGGACAGCCAGGGCCGTTATCAGATCATGTTCACGCCGGGCATGCGCTTTGTCATCCATGTGACAACCCTGGGAGATGCTCTGGACAAGTAAGACTCCAAGATTTTGATCCAGTCGAAAAGGAAGGGCGGCCTGCCTCCTATAATGGCAAGGAGGAGGTAAGCACCATGTCTTTACTTGACCCCATTGATTCCAGGATGACTTCCAGCTATCTGGAATCCTTACAAAGACCCCAGGAAGAGATTGGCTTCTATCTGGTCGCCTCCAAGCGGGAGCTCTTGAACCATGTCGAAGGGCTCATGAACCAGATGGGTATTTTCGGTGTGCTGGATCAGTCCGGCCGGGTGCATTACCTCCTGGACGGACGGAAGGGGAGCCCTTTTGCCATCAGGAAGATGATGGCCACGACCGGCAGGATGATAGAAGACAAGCAGCAGCTTGTCCAGGCAAAAAAGCGCATGCTCCGGCTGGCAGTTGACCGGGTCCTGGACAGCTATGCCTGGAACCGGCATCTTCGTGGCTACCGTATTCTGGTGGAGATGCTCTGCATGTCAGTCACTGACATATCCCTGATCAGCCCTATCAGCAAGCGTTTATACCCTGAGCTGGCCAGGCTCTATGGACTGACCGCGGATCAGATCGAACGCAATGTCCGCTATCTTCTGGATGACCTGGCCAAAAGGGAGTTGGAAGGGGAGACCTCTTCACCCTGCCGCCTCCTGCCCCAGGGCCAGACCCGGCTGCCCGTAGGCCGGACCGTCACCCGCCTGGTGGACATGGTCAGGGTCTGCCTGGAAGCCCTGAACGAAGAAGCCAAAGCAAGTGATTTGAAGGCGGGAGAGCTCTTTTTCTCCTAAACAAAAAGGCTGCCATCCGGACAGCCTCTTTGTCTGGTATTTTGGGTAGACCCTTAGTCGTTGACTCTGGTCTTAAGACCCTTACCTGCCTTGAATGCCGGTGCTTTGGCAGCAGGAATCATAATCTCTTCTTTGGTGCTGGGGTTACGTCCCTTGCGGGCAGCGCGGTCACGGACCTCAAATGTGCCAAATCCGACCAGTACGACTTTTTCCCCTTTTGCCAGTTCTTCGGTGATTACGTTAAAAACAGCAGAAACAGCTTTTTCGCTGTCCTTCTTGCTCAACTGTGTCTCAGCAGCCACCGCGTTAATCAGTTCAGTTTTATTCATTAGGGAGCCTCCTTCCGGCTTTATTCTTTGCCCATTATCCGGTTCAAATGGCGTCTTGTCAAGCCTTTGGCCCTTATGCAACAAAGACAGGGGCCAGCCAATATTAAAAATACAAGAAGTGTGTCAAAGATTCATAATTAATCTTGATTATCCTCTCAATTTTGCGTTACCATCTGTTCAAATGGCATAAGGCCATAGAAATAGGAGTGACACACATGAAAGCTACCAAAGAGACAATGATACTTGATCTTCTGCAAATGCATCCTGACCTGGCCGGTCTGCTCATGGGGCACGGCCTGCATTGCATCGGCTGTATGCTGGCCGCCAATGAAAACATCGAACAGGCCTGCGTGGCCCATGGTCTGGACGTGGATCTTTTGCTCAATGATATCAACAAATTCCTGGAGACCGCTCCGGAAGCCGAATAGCATTAGGAGGGCCTTTCCTGTTAGAATAAGCCTATGAGCAAGCTGCAACCCATGCGTCAGCTGACCCCTAAAAAGCTGATCCTGATCGCCTATGATCTGGCTGCCAGTGTGGTATCACTGGGCTTGGCCGTCTACATATTCTTTGAGGGGCAGGTTCCCAACCGCATCTTCGAGAATTTGAAGATGACCTGGTTTGTTTTCGCTATTTTTGCAGCCATCTGTTTCCGGATCAGCGGTTTCTACACGGAGATGTGGCCCTATGCAAGGGGTTCCCAATATCTGGTTCTGCTGGCAGGGACTGTCCTTCAATTGGCCCTGTCAGTGGGTACCCTGCAGATCATGAAGCGGAATTTCCCCCTGGCCGTCTATATTACCTATTGGTTTATCCTGACGTCGGCGGTTTTCGCCATCCGGATCTTCTATCGTTTTTATAAGATGCGAAAGCAGGTCAGGCGGGTCAAGAAAAGACAAAAGGGTGAAAAACAGATCCGGGTCATGATTGTGGGTGCCGGCCAGGCCGGCGGCCAGATCATCGTTGAACTGAAGACCTCCCAGTCCAGGCGGGTGCCCCTCCTGGCCATTGACGATAATCCCCTGATCCGAAACTATAAGAACAATGGGGTGCCGGTCCTGGGCGACCGGCATGACATTGTCAGACTGGCCGAGGAATACAGGATCGATGAAATCATTGTGGCCATCCCTTCGGCCTCCAGTGAGACCCTGCGAAACCTTCTGAAAATCTGCCACCAGACCAACTGCCGGGTCCGGCTCCTGCCCTTTTTCTCAGAACTCAGCAGTGACCAGGTTCACCTGTCGGATGTCCGCGACATCCGGATTGATGACCTTTTGGGCCGGGATCCCGTCGACTATGACATGGAGAAGGTCAGTGAGTTCATTGAGGGCAAGACTGTCCTGGTGACCGGTGGCGGTGGATCCATCGGATCGGAATTGGCGGCCCAGATTGCCTCTTTTTCACCCAAAAGCCTGATCCTTTTTGATATCTGTGAGAATTCGGTCTATGATCTCCAGCAAAAGCTCCTGGACCAGTACGGGGATGACCTGGACCTCAAGGTCCTGATCGGATCCGTCCGTGACGCCAAGCGCCTGAATGAGGTCTTTGCCCACTGGAAGCCCCAGGTGGTCTTTCATGCCGCCGCCCATAAGCATGTCCCCCTCATGGAGGATTCCCCCTGTGAGGCGGTCAAGAATAATATTTACGGGACCTACAATACAGCCCTGACAGCGGCCCGTTACGGGGTGGGGCATTTTGTCCTGGTGTCCACCGACAAGGCAGTCAATCCCACCAATGTCATGGGGGCCACCAAGCGGCTTTGTGAGATTGTCATCCTCATGATCAATAAGTATTGGCCCTATACCTCTTTCTCAGCGGTCCGTTTCGGTAACGTCCTGGGCAGCAGCGGTTCGGTTATCCCCCTCTTTGAAAGGCAGATCAGGGACCATAAGCGGGTGACTGTCACCCATCCGGACATTGAACGCTTCTTCATGACCATTCCCGAGGCATCCAGTCTGGTCCTCCAGGCCGGGGCCTATGCCAGGGGGGGTGAGATCTTCATCCTGGATATGGGAGACCCGGTCCGTATCGATGACCTGGCCCGGGACCTGATCCGCCTGTCGGGCCTGGTGCCCGATATCGATGTCAAGATTGACTATATTGGCCTGAGGCCGGGCGAAAAGATGAAAGAAGAACTCTTCCTGGCCGATGAGACCATCGTCAGGACCGAGCATAAGAAGATCAACATCTTAAGTCAAATTGACGACCTGGTCATCCTGGACCAGGAGATCCGGGGCCTTCAGGGGATAATCAAGGGGGAAGAAGCCGGATTGGGGACCTTCCTGGAGCAGCTTATGTCGGCCCTGGAGGCTGACACCGATGTCCCGGAATCTGTTCTCCTCAGCCGCCTGCCCAGCCATCCCTATGATTCCAGCCTGCCTTATGAGTCTACCCTCGAACCCCTCCGGCCCGCCTAGTATAGACCTGAAGAAAAGATATTCAGGCAAGGAGAATTCCATTGTCTACCCAAGAGACCCTGCTTTTATTCGATGTTCACAGCTTGATGAACCGGGCCTTTTATGGCATTGCCGGTCATAGCCGGCTGACGGCCCCCGATGGCTTTCCGACCGGGGCCCTCTTTGCCTTTTTGAATATGATCCTGAAATACAAGGAGGAACTGGATCCCAGTCACATCGTCTCGGCCATGGACATGCCCGGGGATACCTTCCGTCACGACCAGTATGAGGATTACAAGGCGGGCAGGAGCCCTATGCCTGAGGACCTGGCCAAGCAGCTGCCAATGGCCCGGGATCTCCTGGAAGCCTTGGGCTTTCAACCGGTGGGCCTTGACCGCTATGAGGCCGATGACCTGATCGGCACCATGGCCGCCCGGGCCGAAGCCGCTGGCATGAAGGTCTTCATCGTGACCGGGGACCGGGACAGCCTCCAGCTGGTTTCAGATCAGACCTCGGTCGTCTTCTTGTCCAGCAAAAAGACAGGGTCTACCAGTGAAATAGTCGACCCTGACAACATGCGGCAGGACTATGGGGTCAGCCCCGATCAATGGGTCCACATGAAGGCCCTGATGGGGGATTCGTCTGACAATATCCCCGGCGTCAAGGGGGTGGGGGCCAAGACAGCCCTTCGCCTGATCCAGGCCTATGGCAGCCTGGACGGGGTCTATGACCATCTGGACCAGGAAAAAGGTGCCCTCCTGAGGAATTTACAAGAGGGGAAAGAGAAGGCCTACCTCTCGCTTGACCTCTCCCGGATTGACCGCCAGGTCCCCCTGGCCCAGGCCGATGAGCTCCTGCATGAGACCAGCTCCCACCTGAGGGATGATGACAAGCTGGCTGCCCTTCTCCTCCGACTTGATTTTCGGTCCCACCTGGAAAGACTGGGACTTGAGGGACAAGCGGCTAAGGAAAGGCCGGAGATAAAGGTCCTGGAAGATCTGGATGCTTTTTTTCAGGCAAGTCAAGGGGAGACGTCTTTTGCCTTTTTCCTGCCTGACCAGGATGGGGAGGGACTTCTGGCCAGCCAGGAGGCCTGCGTCCGGATCAAAGACCCCAAGGCCCTGGATCCGCTCCTGGAGGACCCCCGGCTGACCCTGATAAGCTGGGATGTCAAAAAGCAGTTGAGAAAGACCGGCCGCCAGGCCCCCGGCAAGGCCCCGGCCGACATCATGATCAATGCCTACCTGCTCAATCAACTGGGCCGGGGAGACGACATGGGCTTTGCCCTCCGCGCCATCCTGGGCCCGGATTTCCAGCCCCTGTCCCAGGAGGCCCTGCCCCTCTTCCAGGATGACTGGAATGAAAGAAAAGAAGCGGCCGTCCAGTTCCCGGCCGCCTGGAAGAAGCAGATGGCGGCCATCAAGGCCAGGGGTTTGGAGCGGCTCCAGTCTGTGGAAACCATCCTGGTGGGCATCCTGGCAGATATGGAGAGGAAGGGTGTCCTGATTGACCTGCCTGCCCTGGACAAGGCCTCAGCCGATATGGAGGCGGAACTGGAAGACCTGGAAAGGGCCATTTACCAGCAGGCCGGCCGGCCCTTCAATATCAATTCACCCCAACAACTGGCAGAGATCCTCTATGAGGACCTCCAGCTCCCCAAGGGACGCAAGGGATCCAGCGGTCAATACAGTACGGCTGCCGACGAGTTGGAGCGTTTGAAGGGCAGCCATGACATTATCGGCAATATCCTGGATTACCGGGAATTCTCCAAGCTCAGGGGCACCTTCCTGGAGGGCCTGAAGAAGGAAATTGCAAAAGATGGCCGGGTCCATACCTCATACAACCAGACCATTGTGGCTACCGGCCGCCTGTCCAGTTCAAACCCTAATCTGCAAAATATCCCCATAAGGACCGACCGGGGCAGCCAGATCAGGGAGCTTTTCATCGCGCCGCCAGGCTATGTCCTGATCGGGGCCGACTACAGCCAGATCGAGCTTCGGCTCCTGGCCCATCTGTCAGGGGACAGAAACCTGACCCGGGCCTTCCTGGAAGGCAGGGACGTCCATAAGGTGACCGCTTCCACGCTTTTTGGCAAGGAAGAATCCCAGATCTCCCCCCGGGAGCGGGCAGTGGCCAAGACGGTCAATTTCAGCATCACCTACGGTATCTCCGACTTTGGTCTCTCCCGGGATCTGGATATCCCCATCCCGGAAGCCCGCCAGCTGATCAACCGCTATCACGCCCTCTATCCGGGTGTTGAAGCCTGGATGAAGGCCATAGGGGAGAAGGCCAAGGAAGATGGTTATGTGGAAACCCTCTTCGGCCGCCGCCGATATGTACCGGAATTGCAGTCTCAAAACCGCAACACCTACAATTTCGGAATGCGGGCTGCCATGAACGCCCCCGTCCAGGGGACGGCGGCCGACCTGATCAAGATGGCCATGGTGGATGCCGACCGGGCCCTCAAGGCGCAAGGCCTGGACGGGGCCATCATCCTCCAGGTCCATGACGAATTGATCCTGGAAGTTGCTGAAAAAGACCAGGACAAGGCCCAGGCCCTCTTGAAGGAGGCCATGGAGGCTGCCGTCAGCCTGGATGTGCCCCTGGTGGCCGGAAGCAAATCAGGCAGGACCTGGGGGGACTTGAAGTAGCTATGTTTGTCATTGGGATTACAGGGGGCATAGGCAGCGGTAAATCCTCGGTCGCCCGCATCTTAAGGGTCCTGGGTATTCCGATCCTGGATGCGGACGCCATTGCTCATGAACTGACCGCTGTCCAGGGGGAGACCAATCAGGCCATTGCCCAGGCCCTGGGCCCCAAGGTTCTCAGGGAAGACGGGTCCTTGGACCGGGCCTACCTGGCCGACCTGGCCTTTTCCAATAAAAGGGTGCTGGATAGCTTGAGTGCCATCATCCACCAGGAAGTGATCAAGACCATGGAAGAGCGCCTGGACCAGGAAAAAGCCAGAAAAACCAAGGTCCTGGCCCTGGATGTCCCTATCCCGGTCAAAAGGGGCTTTCTGGACATCTGCGACCAGGTCTGGACGGTCATGGCAGATCAGGAGATCCGGCTGGCCAGGCTCCAGCAAAGGGGCATGGACCGGGCCGAGGCCCTGCGCCGGATCCAGGTCCAGATGACGCCAGAGGAGTACCGGGAACTGGCCGACCATGAGATTGACAATAATGGTAGTCTTCTGGATCTGGAAGAGCGGGTAAAGGCACTTTTGAAAGAAGAATTGGCCCAGCGGGGGATCAGCCTGCCCGGCCTGGCCCCTTGACATTAAACATTGAAGCGAAAGAGGATATAGTCGCCCTCCTGGACCACATAGCCCTTGCCCTCTGACCGCATGAGGCCTTTTTCCCTGGCCAGGGCCAGGGAGCCCATGACATCCAGGTCGCCAAAGTGGATGACCTCAGCCCGGATGAAGCCCCTTTCAAAATCCGTATGGATGGCGCCGGCTGCCTTGAGAGCCGTGGCCCCCTTTTTGATGGTCCAGGCATGGGCCTCTTTTTCATTGCCTGTAAAAAAGGAGATCAGTCCCAGGACCCGGTAAGCTTCCTGGATGATCCGGTCAAGACCCCGGTCCGCCAGGCCCATTTCCTGACGGAAGGCCTGCCTTTCCTGGGGAGCTAATTCACTGATCTCCGCCTCCATCCGGGCCATGACGGGGATGATCCCCAGGGCCCGCTCCTTGGCCAGGCCCTCCAGTTGAGCCAGATAGGGGTCAGAAGTCAGGTCAGTCTTCTCATCAATATTGGCCGCGATCAGGACAGCCTTTGAGGTCAGGAGATTAAAGCCCTTGATCATCTCTGCCTGGGATTCAGAAGCCGGGAAAGACCGGGCGGTCTTGCCCTGGTTCAGGTGATCGATCAATTCTTCCAGGAGGTCCACCTGGGCCAGGAGGCTGGCTTCATGACTCTTGGCGGCCTTGGCCACCTTGGCCAGACGCTTTTCCAAATGGCTGATGTCTGCCAGGATCAGTTCCGTTTCAACAGTCAGGAAATCGCCGACCGGATCCACCTCTTCGGTCACGTGGATGATCTTGTCATCCTCAAAAGAGCGGACCACCTGCAAGATGGCGTCCACTTCCCGGATATGGGACAAGAATTGATTGCCCAGGCCCTCACCATGACTGGCCCCCTTGACCAGACCGGCAATGTCCACAAATTCAACAGATGCGGGGACCAGGGTCTTGGTTTTGACAATCTCTGCCAGGCGAAGGAGGCGGGGTTCGGGAACAGGGACAACCCCGACATTGGGGTTGATGGTGGCAAAGGCATAGTTGGCCACCAGGGCGGAAGCCCCGGTCAGGGCATTGAATAGAGTGCTTTTACCCACATTGGGCAATCCGACGATTCCGATTTTCATGACAAAGTTCCTCTGTTTTATTTCGCCCCTCACTATAACACCAATAAGGGAGAATAGACGGGCCTTTTTGACGGGTGGGGTCATCTGATGACAGGTTTTTAGGATCTTGAGAGATGGCAATATCCGGATAATAGGGCCATGAAAACCATCCACTACCACCGATTGGTCTCATCTGCCCTGACCGGACTGGAAGGCATTCCCGTCGAGATTGAGGTGTCCATCCTGCCTGGCCTGCCCAACTTTGATATTTCAGGCAGATGCGATCCGGCTGTCCATGAATCCCGGGACAGGGTCCGGGCCGCCATCTGCAACAGCGGCTACCATTTTCCCAAGGGCCGGGTTATCGCCAGTTATGCCCCGGCTGCTCTTCCCAAACAGGGGTCAGCCTTTGACCTGGCCCTCAGCATTGCCATCCTGGCCGCATCCGGTCAGATCATTGCCCCGGCCAAGGGGCCCGCCCTGGCCTTCCTGGGGGAGCTCTCCCTCAATGGCCAGGTCAAGCCGGTTAAGGGTATTCTGGGGCGGCTTATGGCCCTGGAGGCGGCGGGTATCAGCCAGGTAGTCGGCCCCCTGGAAAGCCTGGATGAGGCCCATCTGCTTGAGAGAATGAATTACCAGGGGGTGAGTAATCTCAAAGAGGCAGTGGAACGTTTCTCGGGAATCCGGGGGAAGGACCAAGCCAGGCGGGACCGGGACCTGTCACCAGAGGGTCCATCCAGCTTTCTACTGGACGGCATACATGGACAGGAGGAGGGGATCAGGGCCATCACCATCGCGGCAGCAGGCTGGCACCCCCTCCTCCTTCTGGGGGCGCCCGGCTGTGGGAAATCCATGCTGGCATCGGCCCTTCCACAGATCCTGCCGGACCTGGATAAAAAAGAATGCCTGGAAGTGGGCATGGCCTACAGTGCGGCAGGCAAGGACCGACCAAGGAATCGATTCAAGCAAAGACCCTTCCGACGGACCCATCACAGCATCACCGTCCCGGCCCTGATCGGCGGGGGCAACCTGCCCCAGCCGGGCGAATGCAGCCTGGCCCACCGGGGTGTTCTCTTCCTGGATGAGGTGACCGAGATGAATCCCCGGGTCCTGGATGCCTTGCGGGAACCCCTGGAAGTCCGTGCCATCCACCTGGCCAGATCCTCCTGGAAGCTGAGCTTTCCTTCGGATTTTCTCCTGGTGGCCGCTGCCAATCCTTGCCGTTGCGGCTATCTTCTGGAGCCGGGCAGCCTTTGCCGCTGCCCCGACGGCCTGATCCGCCGCCATTTGTCCAGGATCAGCGGCCCTCTCCTGGACCGATTCGACCTTATCAGCATGCTGACCCGGGTTCCTTCCAAAAGCCTGCTGACAAGCAGACCGGTCTCCCGGAAGGCCAGGGGGCAGGCCGTCAGGGAGCAGGTAAGTCAGGCCTGGGCAATCCAAAAGGCCAGACAGGGCTGTCTTAACAGTCAGCTTCAGATAGGGGATCCGGCCAGACAACTTGTCATTGATGGGTCCAGCATGACCTTTGCGGGCCAGATGGCTGACTCATCCCGACTCTCTGCCCGCGCCTTCTATTCCATGCTCATGCTGGCCCGGACCATGGCCGACCTGGATAAAAGGGAGGCGGTGACCCGGGAGGACCTGGCCGAAGCCTTCCATTTCAAGGCCAAGCTTCCCTGGCCGGACCAGAGGATCCTGCCATGAAGGAGCTTCATCTGGCCATTGCCTTTACGCTTGCCTCCAGCAAGAACAGGATCAGCCACAAGGACCGTAAGGCTTTACTGAGCCAGGCGGGCAGTCTCAAGGACATCCTTCCTTATCTGAAGGAGTGCGGGGAGAGCCTGGGTTTTCATGAAAGCCTCCTGGCACAGGCCATGGAATCAGAGTTGATAAAGTTAAAAGATAAGCCTTTTCCTGACAGCTGGAAGGCGGTGACCTGTCTGGATCCACTCTATCCCAGGCGCCTGCTCCAGATCAGCCGGCCACCGGCCCTTCTTTTCATGTCAGGTGACCATTTGTCAGCCTTGAACCAGACCTTTGTAGTCGGCATCATCGGTTCCAGGAAACCCTCCTCCTACGGGGTGGAGGTGACCCGGAAACTGGCAGGGGAAATCGCCGACCGGGGGGTACCCATCATCTCGGGCGGGGCAAGGGGCATTGACGGTCTGGCCCACGCCCGGGCCCTGGAAAGGGGCGGCATGACCCTGGCCGTGACGGGCAACGGTTTCGGGCCTGCCTATCCACCCGAACATCGGACTTTGTTCAAGGCCATCGAAAAGCAAGGCGGCCTGATCACTGAATTTGTCCCCGGCACCCTGCCCAAGCCTAATCATTTCCCGGCCAGGAACCGGATTCTGGCCGGCCTTTGCGACGCCATCCTGATCACCGAGGCCTCCCATGCCAGCGGGACCTTGATCACTGCAGGCTTTGCTGCTGATTATGGCCGTGAGGTCATGGCGGTACCGGGTTCCATCTTGTCGGGATCCAGCCGCAGCTGCCATGCCCTGATCCGTGATGGGGCCAGCCTGATTGAGTCGGTTGATGATATCCCCGGCATACCGGACCCTTACCAGATGAATCAGTCCAATGACCAGGACCGGGGATCTGGAGCCTGTCATTTGGATGCAGAAGATGAGGCTATCCTGGAGGCTCTGGACCACGCAGCCCGGACCCTGGAGGCCCTGGTCCAATGCACAGGCTATGCCAGGGAAAGACTGACTCTACGCCTGGCCGTCCTGCAAAACCGGGGCCTGGTCCGCCTTCACCGGGGGCTTTATTGCCGGGCCATTGGTGACCAAAGCTGACTTCCTTCTTTGACAGATAAAGTTTTCTCCAGTATAAGTTGTAAAGAATTCACAGAGAAGGAAGCTTGAATCCATGACCAAAACACTGCTAGTGGTAGAATCACCTGCCAAAGCCAAAACCATCGCCCGCTATCTGGGCAAGGATTTTGATGTGAGAGCCTCGGTAGGTCACATCCGGGACCTGCCTGCCTCCACACTTGGTGTTGATGTCAACCGGAGCTTCAAGCCCATGTATCTGACCCTGCCTGGCAAGGACAAGGTGGTGCGGGAACTCAAGGGGGCCGCCGAGAAGGCCGACCGGATCCTCCTGGCGACGGACCCGGACCGGGAAGGGGAGGCCATCGCCTGGCATCTGGCCCATATTCTTAAAATCGATGGCCAGAGCGATTGCCGGATTGTCTTTAATGAAATTACGGCCAAGGCAGTCAGCCGGGCGGTTGAAGAGGCCAGGCCCATCGACGAGGACCTGGTCAATGCCCAGCAATCCCGTCGCATCCTGGACCGTCTGGTCGGTTATGAACTCAGCCCCTTTCTCTGGCAGAAGATCAGAAAAGGCCTGTCTGCCGGCCGGGTACAGTCGGTGGCCACCCGCTTGATTGTCCTTCGCGAAAGGGAGATCCAGGCCTTTGTCCCGGAAGAATACTGGAAGCTTCGGGCCCAGCTGTCCAAGAGCCAGGAAGAAAGTTTCTTCTCTTCCTTGTATTTTGGAAAAAAGAAAAGTGGCCGGGCCTCCCGGGTAGCCTTGAAGTCCAAGGAAGACCTGGACCAGCTTCTGGCTCAGCTTGAAGGTTGTGAATACCTGGTCGATGAGGTCAAGAAGGGCAGCCGTAAACGCCGCCCCTATGCCCCCTTTACCACCTCCACTCTCCAGCAGTCCGCCTCACGGAGCCTGGGCTTTACCTCCAAGCGGACCATGTCGGCCGCCCAGAACCTTTATGAAGGGGTCATCCTGGGTGAGATGGGACAGACCTCCCTGGTCTCCTATATCCGGACTGACTCGGTCCGGGTGGCACCTGAGGCGGTGACAGCCGCCCGGGACTTGATCGAATCCACCTATGGCAAGGCTTATTTGCCCGCCAAGGCTCCCTTCTACCGGAATAAATCCAAGGCCCAGGACGCCCATGAAGCCATCCGGCCCTCCCACTTTGACCTGCCTCCGGCCAAGGTCAAAGCCTTTCTCAGCAATGACCAGTACCGGATCTATGAGATGATCTGGAATCGCTTCCTGGCCTCACAGATGGAGGCGGCTGTCTATGACAAGCTGGGTGTTGACATCCTGGCGGGGGATAATCTCTTCCGGGCCAGGGGCGAGACCCTGATCTTCCCCGGCTGGCTGACCCTTTACGGCCACAGGGAGGAAAGCAAGGACGAAAGCCCGGCTGAGAGCCCGGCTGACGATAATGAGCCGGAATTGGTGGATATCCCGCCCCTGGTCAAGGGGGACATCCTGCAACTCAAGGCCCTGGTGCCTGAGCAAAAGTTCACCCAGCCGCCCCCCCGCTATACGGAAGCTTCCCTGATCCGGGAGATGGAAGAACTGGGTATCGGGCGGCCCTCCACCTATGCGCCCACCATTTCCACCCTCTTTGACCGCCTCTATGTCGAAAGGGAAGGCCGCCAGCTGAAACCGACAGAGCTGGGCACCACGGTGACCGGCATGTTGGAAGCCCACTTTGGCAAGATTGTCGATACCGACTTTACGGCCGACATGGAGAGCGAATTGGACGAAATCGAGGCAGGGGACCGGGACTGGGTGGATGTCCTGGAAGCCTTCTACCGGCCCTTCCATGAGGATGTCATCAAGGCCATGGAGACGGCTGAGAAAATCGTCATCGAGGATATCCCCACCGGCAGGACCTGCCCCCTCTGTGACAAGGGGGAGCTGGTCATCCGGGAAGGCCGTTACGGCAAGTTCATTGCCTGCTCCACCTATCCGGAATGCAAGTACACGGAGACCATCTCCGAGCCCACCAAGGCCCATTGCCCCAAGTGCGGCTCGCCGGTCAGATCCCGCAAGATCAGGCGGGGCAGCCTCCTCTACTTCTGTGATAAGACCAAGGACCCCGACTGCGACTTCGCCGGCTTTGACCTGCCCATCGACGGTAAAAATTGCCAGAGCTGCGGTTCCTATATGGTCAACAAGCGTTTTCGGGGCAAGTACTATGAACGCTGCTCCAACAAAGAATGTCCGACCAACAAAAAGACCAGCCAGAAAAAGAAAAAATGACCAGGGGGCAAGAAAAACAGCTGCCTGACTGGCAGAAGGGCCTGGCCATCCTGGGTGGGGGCTTGGCCGGCTCCGAGGCCGCCTTGACAGCGGCTAAGCTGGGTCTGCCCGTCACTTTGGTGGATATGAAGCCAGGCCAGCGATCCCCGGCCCACAGCCAGCCCTATTTTGCCGAACTTGTCTGCAGCAACTCCCTCAAATCCAAGCGTCCCGATACAGCCCAGGGTCTTCTGAAAGAGGAACTGGCCAGCCTGGGTTCATCCTTGATCGCCCTGGCCCATGAGCATGCCCTGCCGGCAGGCGGGTCCCTGGCCGTAGACCGGGAGAATTTCTCAGCTGCTGTGACTCGAAGTTTGACAGACCATCCCGGGATCAGGGTCCTGGAAGAAAGGGTAGAGGGTCTGGATAGCTGGCTGGAGACCTATGCAGCCGTCATCGTAGCCACTGGCCCTTTGACCTCCGGCCCCCTTTACCAGGCCATCCAGGAGATGACAGGCGGGGAGGGCCTTCACTTTTTTGATGCCGTGGCGCCTATCGTAGAGGCTGACTCCATTGACAGGGAAAAATCATTCTTTGCCTCCCGTTACGACAAGGGTGGCCCTGACTATCTCAACTGCCCCCTGACCCGGGAGGAGTATCTGGCCTTTCGCCAGGCCCTCATGGAAGCAGACAAGGCAGCCCTTCAGGATTTTGATGCCATCTATTTCAAGGACTGCCTGCCCATCGAAGTCCTGGCTTCCCGGGGGGAGGATACCATGCGCTACGGGCCCCTGCGCCCGGTCGGCCTTATGGACCCCAGGACGGGCAAAAGGCCCTATGCCTGCCTCCAGCTGAGACAGGAGGACAAGGAGGCGGCCATGTGGTCCCTGGTCGGCTGCCAAACCCGTTTGACCTTCCCTGAACAAAGGCGGGTCTTCGGCCTGATCCCTGCCCTTGGTCAGGCCCATTTTCTCCGCTATGGGGTCATGCACCGCAATTCCTTTCTCCAGGCCCCCCTGGTTCTCAAGCGGGGCTTTCAAAGCCGCATGGAGGACCGCCTCTTCTTTGCCGGTCAACTGTCTGGCTTGGAGGGCTATGTGGAAGCCATGGCCTCGGGCCATATGGCAGCCATCCAGGCCTCGGCCCATGTCCTGGGTCTGACATCAGAGGAGGGGGCAGCCCTCCTGCCTCCCCGGGAGACCATGATGGGGGCTCTGGCAGCCTGGGTAACCCAGGCGCCGGCAGGGGATTACCAGCCCATGAATGCCAATTTCGGCCTCCTGCCCCTGGATCAGCTGGGGCAAAAGATCAAAAAGAAGGAACGTGGGGCCATACGCCAGGCCAGGTCGGCCCAGGCCATGCAGGGGGTCCAGTCCCGGATCCGCCACTTCTTTTTTGGGGAGGATCTCCATGACTGAGATCAGGGACATGGATCTTTTGACCGCTTCCTATCACTATGATCTGCCTGCTGAGCTGATTGCCCATAAGCCCAGTCCAGAGCGGGATCAGTCCCGGCTCATGGTGCTTACAGGCCAGGACCGGATCCAGCATGCTATCTTCTCGGACCTGCCCCTTTATCTTGAGCCGGGCGATTGCCTGGTGGTCAATGACAGCCGGGTCATTCCCGCCCGCCTTTACGGGGAGAAGGCCGGAACGGGGGGCCGGGTGGAGTTTTTGCTTCTGGCCCCGGCCGGTCAGGGCCTCTGGCGGGTTCTGGTCAAACCGGGCAGGCATGCAAAACCCGGGCAGTTGATCCATTTTGCCCAGGGTCGTCTTGAAGCCAGGGTGGAGGCTGTGGAAGCCGATGGCAGCCGCCTGGTCTCCTTCAATCATGAGGGCGACTTCATGACCTTGATCGAAGCGATCGGGGTCATGCCCCTGCCCCCCTATATCCATGAAAAACTGGAAGATCCCAGCCGCTACCAGACGGTCTACGCCAGAGAATCGGGCTCAGCAGCGGCTCCGACGGCCGGCCTCCACTTTACAGAAAGCATGTTGACGGATCTGCAGGCCTCAGGTATCCATCTGGCCCGTCTGACCCTGCATGTGGGCCTGGGAACCTTCCTGCCTGTCAAGGAAAAGGTCATCACCGATCATGTCATGCACCGGGAGTACTTTTCCCTGGACCAGGAAGCGGTGGACACCATTCTGTCGGCCCGGGCGGCCGGTGGCCGGATTATTGCCGTGGGGACAACCTCTTGCCGGGTCCTGGAAAGCCTGGCCCACCGCCTTGTCCTGGATCCGCCAGGCCCTGAGCTGGCCCCTGACCAACTTCTTTGGCCCAGCAGGGGGGAGACAGAGCTTTTTATCTATCCCGGCTTTGACTTCAAGCTGGTGGATGCCCTGATCACCAACTTCCACCTGCCCGGCTCCAGTCTGCTCATGCTGGTATCGGCCTTTATGGGCAGAGAGACCATGCTGGACGCCTATGATCAAGCCATTGAAGAATCCTACCGTTTCTTCAGCTTTGGTGACGCCATGCTTTTGTTGCCTGAATTTGGAAAGAGGAAATAAATGTCTGCTGTCCAATATGAACTGCTCCATGTCTGTGGCCAAAGCGGGGCCCGCTACGGTCGGGTCACCACCCCCCACGGATCTTTTGAGACACCGGTCTTTATGCCGGTCGGCACCCGGGCCACGGTCAAGACCATGACGCCCGAGGAAGTCAAGGATCTGGGGGCGGGGATCATCCTGGCCAATACCTACCATCTGTGGATGCGGCCGGGTGAGGCCATTGTCCAGGAGCTGGGTGGCCTTCATCAATTTATGAACTGGGACCGGGCTATCCTGACAGACTCTGGCGGTTTCCAGATCTTTTCCCTGGCCAAGCCCAAGGATATCGAAGAGGAGGGGGTCCATTTCCGCTCCCACATCGACGGCTCCCGCCATTTCCTGACCCCGGAGAAGGCCATGGCCATCCAGGAGGCCTTGGGCTCCGACATCATGATGCAGTTGGATGAATGCACGCCCTGGCCGGCCGATGAATCCTATGTCAAGCATTCCCTGGAAAGGACCAGCCGCTGGCTGGAAAGGGCGGTCAAGGTCTGGTCCCATCCGGACCGCCAGGCCCTCTTTGGTATCGTCCAGGGGGGGACCTATGCCCATCTTCGGATCCAAAGTGCCAAGGAGATCACCTCTTTCGACCTGCCGGGATACGGGATCGGCGGTCTTTCCGTAGGGGAGCCCGCCCCCCTCATGTATCAGATGCTGGAAGCCATCATGCCCTATATGCCTGAGCATAAACCCCGCTATCTCATGGGGGTGGGTTCGCCGGATTATCTGGTGGAAGGGAGTCTGAGGGGGGTCGACATGTTTGACTGTGTCTTTCCCACCCGGGTGGGCAGAAACGGGACAGCCCTGACCCGGGATGGCCGCCTGGTCATTCGAAACGCCGGTCACCGGCGGTCCAGCCAGGCCCTGGATCCCGACTGTTCCTGTTATGTCTGCCAGAATTACAGCCGGGCCTATTTGCACCATCTGATCAGGACCGGGGAGATCCTGGGCCTTCGCCTCTTGTCCTGGCACAATCTGGCCTTCCTCATGGATCTGATGGCTGAAATCCGCCAGGCCATCAGGGAAGACCGACTGCTTTCCTATCGGAATGACTTCTTCTCACGCTACCAGCCCTGATCCCCGGGTGAAGCGCCGTCTCTTTTGTGGTAGAATTCTCATGTCCGGCTTTTCTTGGGGCTCGCAGGCTAGGGAGTTGACCAGGTCACCGGAAGATCACACTGATCGAGGAGGATCATTATGACCTTATTCCCATTCTTGTTGGCGGCTGCGGGTACAGCGGCGCCGGGAGAAGAAGGCGCCGGTGGCGGAGCCCTGAGCTTACTCTATACCATGTTGCCCTTCATCCTGATTGTTGGCGTCATGTACTTTTTCACCATTCGTCCCCAGAAGAAACGTGAGAAGAAACTGAAAGAAACCATCGCCGCCATGAAACCCGGAGACAAGGTCATGTCCATCGGGGGCATCGTAGGCCGGGTGGCCAATATTTCCGGCGACGAAGTGACCATTTATTCGGGCGTGGCCAACACCATGTTGACCTTCAAGAAAACAGCCATCAGCACGGTTTTTCCAAGGGATTCTGAAGTCGAAGACTAGGCAGGTCAAGCCTTGGTCTTGCCAGGCTGCCCTTGATAACCCATGATTACGACGACGGCACGTTGCCTTTATGGCGACGGGCCGTTTTGGCG
>CAZKLG010000018.1:0-36532 GCA_964553675.1 uncultured Mageeibacillus sp.
ACCATGACCTATGTGTTGACAGGGGTCTTCTTCCTGGCCACTGCCGGACTCTTCCTGGCCCTGGGTAAGCGTAAGGTTGAGGAATCCTAAGCCCTATGCTGACTTAGGTCCTTGCCTAAGAGAAATTGAAGAGACCGCCCCCGGCACCGGGGGCGGTTCCTCTTAGGTCAGAAAAGTGCGCCTCTTCTGCGCTCGTGATATAGTAATCAAAGATCATTTTTGGACGATAATGGGTTCCCTTTGCCAGGGTCTGCGAAGGGACATTTTTGCTAGAGGAAGACATGGCAACCAAGTATATATTTGTAACAGGTGGAGTAGTATCGGGTTTGGGCAAGGGTATTACAGCGGCGGCCCTGGGGCGGCTTCTGATTGCCCGGGGACTCAGCGTCCGCATCCAGAAATTCGACCCCTATATCAATGTGGATCCGGCCCTGATGAGCCCCACCCAGCATGGGGAGATCTTTGTCACGGAAGACGGGGCTGAAACCGACCTGGATATCGGTCACTATGAGCGCTTCACCGATGTGGATCTGACCTCTGAAAGTGATATTACTTCAGGCAGGGTCTACCTTAATGTCATCAACCGGGAGCGGTCCGGAGGCTACCACGGGGGGACCGTCCAGGTGGTGCCCCATATCATCAATGAGATCAAGGACCATGTCTATAAGGTTTCCGAGGAAGGCCAGGTGGATGTGGTCATCTCGGAGATCGGGGGTACGGTGGGTGACATGGAGGGCCAGCCCTTCATCGAGGCCATCCGCCAGGTCAGCTATGAGGCCGGCAGAGGCAACTGCCTCTTTATCCACGTCACCCTTCTGCCCTATGTGAAAAAGCCGGGGGAGATCAAGACCAAACCCACCCAGCACAGCGTCCAAAAACTCCTTTCCTTTGGCATCCAGCCCGATATCCTGGTCTGCCGGACCGAGATGCCCCTGGACGAGGGCATCCGGGAAAAATTGGCCCTTTTCTGCAATGTCCGTATGGACTCGGTCATCCAGAATATCGACTGTGAATCCGTTTACGAACTGCCCCTCATCTTTGAAAAGGAAGGTTTCGCCCGGGTGGTCTGTGAGCGCCTGGGTCTGGATCATCCCCAGCCCTTCCTGGATGATTGGGTCAGCCTGGTTGAGAAGGCCAAGATGCCCCGGGAGCGCCTGGACATCGCCCTGGTCGGTAAATACATCGAACTCCAGGATGCCTACTACAGTGTGGTCGAGGCCTTGGACCATGCCGGCATCGCCCTGGGCGTGGAAGCGGTCATCGACTGGGTGTCCAGTGAAGAGCTGGAGGGGATATCAGACGAGGAAGTGGACCGACGCCTGGGTCAGGTGGACGCCATCATCGTGCCGGGCGGCTTTGGCGTCCGGGGCATGGAGGGTATGATCCAGGCCAGCCGCAGTGCCCGGGAAAGGGATATTCCCTTCTTTGGTATAGGTCTTGGCATGCAGATGGCCGTGGTGGATATTGCCCGCCATGTGGCCGGTATCAAGGATGCCCACACCGATGAATACGGGGGTCCCTGCCAGGATATCTTCTACTATGCCGGACTCACCCCCTGTATGAAGGAAGATATTGACCGCCTGCCCTTCTGCGAAAGACCCATGCGGCGGGGGGCCTGCCCCATGGTCATTGAAGAGGATTCCCTCCTCCGGGAAATCTATGGCAGCCAGACTGCCTCCGAACGTCACCACCACAGGCGGGAGTTCAATCCGGCCTACTCCGGTGTGCTGGCAGCCACTGGTCTCCGCTATTCAGGTATGTCACCTGACGGCCTTCTGGTGGAAGCCGTTGAATGGCCCGGCCATCCCTTCTTTGTCGGGACCATCTATCATCCCCAGTTCAAATCCAGGCCCACCCGGCCACACCCGCTCTTCATGGCCTTTGTGGAGAAGGCCATCGAGCACAAGAAAGGAGCGCAATAATGGCACAGGTCATCCCCGAACTGTCACGCACCTTCAGTGAATACCTCCTGGTCCCCAACCGGACCAGCCGGGACTGCACCCCCGACCGGGTCTCCCTGGTCACCCCCCTGGTCAAATACCGGCGGGGAGAAGAAGAAAGTCCTGTCCGCCTCAGCATTCCCCTGGTCTCCGCCATCATGCAATCGGTGTCGGATGACCGCATGGCCGTTGCCCTGGCCCGGGAAGGCGGTCTGGCCTTTATCTTCGGCTCCCAGCCCATCGAGGAACAGGCCGACATGATCCGCCGGGTCAAGCGTTTCAAGGCAGGCTTTGTCCCCAGCGACAGCAATCTGCGGCCCGACCATAAATTGACTGACATTGTCCGACTCAAACAGAAGACCGGCCATTCAACCGTTCCCATCACTGAGGACGGCAGCTCCAATGGCAAGCTGGTCGGCATTGTGACCAGCCGGGATTACCGGGTCTCCCGCCTGGATCCCGACACGCCGGTCAAGGACTTTATGACCCCTTTGGAAGACATCATCTATGGCCGGGAGGGCCTGACCCTGAGTGAGGCCAATGACATCATCTGGGACCACAAGCTCAACCAGCTGCCTATCCTGGACGAAAGGGGCCATCTGGTCTCCCTGGTTTTCCGCAAGGATTATGAAAAACATAAGGAAAACCCCGGTGAAATGCTGGATGCCCATAAAAGACTCCTGGTCGGGGCAGGCATCAATACCCGGGACTACAAGGAGCGGGTACCGGCCCTCCTGGATGCCGGCTGCGACGTCCTTTGTATCGATTCATCCGACGGCTTTTCCGACTGGCAGAAGGACACCATTGACTACATCCGCAAAGAATACGGACCTGACCTCCACCTGGGGGCCGGCAACGTAGTCGATGAGGATGGCTTCCGCTTCCTGGCCCAGGCCGGGGCCTCCTTTATCAAGGTGGGCATCGGGGGCGGTTCCATCTGCATTACCCGGGAACAGAAGGGGATAGGCCGGGGTCAGGCCTCTGCCCTCATGGATGTGGCCCGGGCCCGGGACCGCTGGTTCCAGGAGACGGGGGTCTACATTCCCCTATGCTCGGACGGGGGCATTGTCCATGACTACCATATGGTCCTGGCCCTGTCCATGGGGGCCGACTTCCTCATGCTGGGCCGCTACTTTGCCCGCTTCGATGAAAGCCCCACCCGCCGGGTCCTCTTCAATGGCAGCTATGTCAAGGAGTACTGGGGGGAAGGCTCCAACCGGGCCCGCAACTGGCAGCGCTATGATGACGGCGGCGAGGGTGAAATGCACTTCGAAGAGGGGGTTGACTCCTATGTGCCCTATGCCGGCAAGCTGTCAGACAACGTGGCCACCACCCTGGCCAAGATCAAGGCCACCATGTGTGCCTGCGGTTCGGTCAATCTGGATGAACTCCAGGAAAAAGCCCGCCTGACCGTGGTCTCGCCCACCAGCATTGTGGAGGGGGGCGCCCACGACGTTATTCACAAGGAAAGTGATGTGGGCAGGTGACAAAAATAAATATTTGCCTATAATGTTAGAATTCATAAGATCCGGCCCCCCGGGCCGGTTTAAGCGAGAAGAGTCAAGAAAAGAGGATATAAGGAAAAATGGCGCAAAGAGTCTACGAGATGACTTATGGGAAGATCCGTGAGTATCAGGAGGAACTGGAAGACCGTAAAACCCGTGTGGCCGCTGAAATCGCCGAGCGCTTGAAAGAAGCCCGTGCCCATGGCGATATCACGGAGAACTCCGAGTTTGACGACGCGAAACAGGCCTATGCCGACAATGATCTTCGGATTATGGAGATCGAGGAAATCCTGAAAAACGCCAAGGTCATCGATGAGAAGGATATCAGCAAGACCCGGGTGACCCTGGGCGGCCGGGTCCTCCTCCGTCATGAAGAGAGCGGCATGGAGCGTGAATACATGATCGTCTCGGCCAAGGAAGAAGACATCCTGATCGGCAAATTGTCCAGTGAATCACCTGTGGGTCAGGCCATCCTGGGCAAGCGCAAGGGCGATCAGGTGGAGGTCAAGACACCGACCGGCATCCTGACCTATACCGTTGTCCGCATCTCAAAACCGAAAGGCAGCCAGGCATGAGCCAGGAAAAAGAACAAGCACCCCAGATGGACCTGCCCGAACAAATGCGTTTCAGGCGGGACAAGCTGCAGAAACTGGAAGAGGCAGGCCTCAGTCCCTACCGCCTGACCTCCTGCCAGGTCAGCCATCATGCCCTGGATATCATCCAGTCCTTTGATGAGCTGGAAGGCCAGGAAGTCTCCGTGGCCGGCCGGCTCATGGGCAAGCGGGGCATGGGCAAGGTCTCCTTTGCCGACCTCTTGGACCGGACGGGGAGTATTCAGATCTTCAGCCGTCTGGACAATTTGGGTCAGGAAAACTACCAGGCTTGGCAGGAGCTGGACCTGGGCGATTTTCTGGCCGTGACCGGGGAGGTCTTTCGGACCCGTATGGGCGAGATCTCCATCCGCAACGCCTCCTGGACCCTTTTGGCCAAGGCCTTGCGGCCCCTGCCTGAAAAATACCATGGCCTCAAGGATACCGACATGCGTTACAGGAAACGCTATGTGGACCTCATGGTCAATACCGAGGTCCGGGAGACCTTCATCAAGCGGAGCCGGATCATCCAACTGATCCGCCAGGAGCTGGACAGGCGGGGATTCCTGGAGGTGGAAACCCCCCTCCTCAATACCATTGCCGGGGGTGCCACGGCCCGACCCTTTGTCACCCACCACAATGCCCTGGACCTGGATCTTTTCCTGAGGATTTCGCCCGAGCTCTACCTCAAGCGCCTGATCGTGGGCGGCCTGGAGCGGGTCTATGAAATCGGACGGAATTTCAGAAATGAAGGGATGAGCACCAAGCACAATCCCGAATTCACCATGCTGGAACTCTACCAGGCCTATGGGGACTACCACACCATGATGGAGATCACAGAGGATCTCATCTCCATCGCCTGTCTGGATATTTGCGGGACCCATGGGATTGATTACCAGGGCCAGGCCCTTTCCTTGAAGCCGCCCTTCCAGCGTCTATCCATGATCCAGGCTGTCAGAGACCATGCCGGCCTGGACTTTGATCAGCTGGACAGTGACCAGGCGGCCCGGGAGGCCCTGAGGGCCAAGGGGCTGGCCGATATCAGCGACAAGATGACCTGGGGCGAACTCCTCAACCTGGCCTTTGAGACCTTTGCCGAGGAAAAGCTGATTCAACCCACCTTCCTGATCGACTACCCCATCGAGATCTCCCCCCTGACCAAAATCAAGCCGGGGACCGATGGCCGCTTGACTGAGCGTTTTGAGCTTTTCATCGGCGGCCGGGAATACGGCAATGCCTATTCGGAGCTCAATGACCCCTTCGACCAACGCCGGCGCTTTGCCGACCAGCAGCGCCGTCATGAGGAGGGGGATGAGGAAGCCCAGCTGCCCGACGAAGATTTCGTGGAGGCCCTGGAGTACGGCATGCCCCCCACGGGTGGTCTGGGCATTGGCATCGACCGCCTGGTCATGCTCCTGACCAACCAAGCCTCCATCCGGGATGTCCTCCTCTTTCCCACCATGAAGCCCCTGGAGGGCAAAGATGCTTGATCCGGCCCTGGATATGAATCCTGTCTGGCAAGCCTTTGTCGATAAATGCCAGGCCTGTCAGGCCTGCGGCCTGGCCCAATCCCGTCAGCATGTAGTGGTCTGGCGGGGGGGCGTCAAGGCCCCCCTCATGATCCTGGGCGAAGGCCCGGGTGCGGATGAGGACAGGCTGGGTATTCCCTTTGTGGGCCGGTCGGGTAAGCTCCTGGACCAGCTTTTGACCTCCTTTGACCTGGGGCCCCAGGACTATCACATCTGTAATATCGTCAAGTGCCGGCCACCTGGCAACCGGGTGCCCAGCCGGGAGGAGGCCGCCGCCTGCAGACCTCTGCTCAAGGAACAGATGCAGCTGGTCAGGCCCCGGATTTACCTGCTCATGGGGGCTACGGCCTATCGCTATTTCACCGGCTCGGACCTGGGCATCACCAAGGCCCGGGGGATCTGGACCCTGTCCAATGACTGCCATATCCTGCCCACCTTCCACCCGGCCTATGTCCTTCGCGATCCTTCCAAGAAGACCCTGCTCTGGCAGGATCTGGCCGCTGTCCGCCAGAAGTTGGAGGAACTCCAGCTGATCGAAAGCCTTCAGAGCCCGGACCATGGATAAGCTGCCCGGTCAATTCCGCCTGACCACAGAGATGACCCCCAAGGGCGACCAGCCCCAGGCCATTGACCAGCTGGTCCAGGGCCTGGACAGGGGAGACCGGGGCCAGACCCTTTTGGGCGTCACCGGTTCCGGCAAGACCTTTACCATGGCCTCGGTCATCCAGCGGACCCAAAGACCGGCCCTGGTCATGGCCCACAACAAGACTTTGGCCGGCCAGCTCTGCGCGGAATTCATGGCCCTTTTCCCCGACAATGCCGTCGAGTACTTTGTCAGCTACTACGACTACTACCAGCCCGAAGCCTATCTGCCCGGCCGGGATCTTTACATAGAAAAAGATTCCTCCATCAATGACGAGATTGACCGGCTCCGCCACAAGGCCACCTCTTCACTTTTGGAGCGTCGGGATGTCATCGTGGTGGCCTCTGTCTCCTGTATCTACGGCTTGGGTGACCCCGACGACTATAAGAACCTCATGGTCAGCCTCAGGCCGGGCATGACCCGCAGTCGCGAGGAGGTCATGGCCGACCTGGTCCGCATCCAGTATGTCCGCAATGACTTTGACCTCAAGCGGGGGACCTTCCGGGTCCGGGGCGACACCCTGGACATCTTTCCCGCCTCTGAGGAGAACACCCTGACCCGGGTCCAGTTCTTCGGGGACGAGATCGAGGAGATCCGGGACGTGGACGCCATTACCGGCCGCTCCATAGCCGGCCGCAACTATATGGCCATCTTCCCGGCCAGCCACTATGCCACCACCCGGGAAAAAATGAAGCGGGCCGTCGTCTCCATCGGGGCTGAACTGGAAGAGCGTTTGGCCTATTTCCGCGAGCAGGGCAAGCTGGTGGAGGCCTATCGCCTGGAACAGCGGACCCGCTATGACATGGAGATGATGCTGGAGACGGGCTTTTGCAAGGGGATTGAAAACTACTCCCGCCATCTGACCGGCCGCAAAGCGGGTCAGCCCCCCTTTACCCTCATGGACTTCTTTCCTGAGGATTACCTGCTCTTTTTGGACGAGTCCCATGTCACCGTCCCCCAGATCGGGTCCATGGTCCGGGGGGACCGGTCCCGCAAGGAATCCCTGGTGGACTATGGTTTTCGTCTGCCCTCGGCCTTTGACAACCGCCCCCTCTCCTTTGATGAGTTCAAGGAAAGGGCCGGCCAGACCCTCTATATCTCGGCCACCCCGGCAGACTATGAGCTGAAAGAATCCAGCCAGGTGGTGGAGCAGATCATCCGGCCTACCGGCCTCCTGGATCCCCTGGTCTATATCCGGCCGGTCGAGAACCAGATTGAGGACCTGATGGAGGGTATCCGGGAGACCACCAAGCGGGGCGAGCGGAGCCTGGTCCTGACCCTGACCAAGCGGATGGCTGAGGATCTGGCTGACTTCTTCCGTGAAGAAAACCTGCGGGTCCAATACCTGCACTCGGATATTCCCACGGTCGAGAGACTGGATATTCTCCGCAAACTCCGAAAGGGGGAATTTGACGTCCTGGTGGGCATCAACCTCCTGCGGGAAGGCCTGGACCTGCCTGAGGTCTCCCTGATCGCCATCCTGGATGCCGACAAGGAGGGCTTTTTGCGGTCGACCACCTCCCTGGTCCAGATCATCGGCCGGGCCGCCCGTAACGTGAACGGCCGGGTCATTCTCTATGCCGACCAGGTCACGGCCTCCATGGAGCGGGCCATCCGGGAGACCAATCGCCGCCGGGAGATCCAAAGTGCCTACAATGAGGCGGAGGGGATCACCCCCACCACCATCAAGAAGGAGATCCGGGATCTGATCGATACCTCCTTTGATCTGGTGGCTGATGATGGCCTGGAGACCACGGACGACATCGAGCGTTATGACAAGGAACTCTCCAAACTCTCCTATGTGGATTTACAAAAACGGGCCAAGCTGATCGAGAAGGAAATGAAGGGGGCAGCCCGCCGCCTGGACTTCGAATTGGCCGCCCTCCTCCGCGATCAGCTGATCCTGATCCGGGGTCATCTGGCCGACTGATTCCCCCCACTTTTGATGGCTGAACCTTCTTGCCCTCCCCGGGCTTATGCTAGACTTGGAGTAACTTAATTCAGGTTGTTCACAAGGAGTTAGCCATGACAAAATCACGCGCCCAGATCGCTTACGAAAGCTGGATTTCAAATCCCAAAATGGACACGGCCAGCCTGTCCGAGCTGGTAGCCATCGCCGATGACCGCCAGGAAATTGAGGATCGTTTCTACCAGGACCTGCAGTTTGGTACGGCTGGTCTCAGAGGCATCATGGGGGCGGGCAGCAACCGGATGAACCGCTATACAGTGGCCCGGGCGGCCCAGGGTTTTGCCCTTCACCTCAAGGCACAGGGCCCTGAGGCCTGCCAAAAGGGGATCGCCATCTCCTATGATTCCCGCAACCGTTCAAGTGAATTTGCCCAGCTGGCGGCGGCTGTTTTTGTCAGCAATGGCCTGGCTGTCCGCTTCTCCGATGAGTTGCGGCCGGTCCCCATGCTCTCCTTTGCCATCCGCCACTATGACTGCATCGGCGGCATCATGCTGACGGCCAGCCACAACCCCAAGCAATACAATGGTTTTAAGGCCTATGGGGCTGACGGGGCCCAATTGGGACCTGAAGATGCCGACCAGGCAGCGGCCATGATGGGGAAAATGACCGACCTGACAGGCATCCTGGAAGAAAGCCTGACCTTTGAGGAAGCCAGCCAATCACCCCTCTTTTCTTATATGGGAGCTGACCTGGATGCGCTTTATGACGATTATCTGCTGGGTCTGACCCTCAATGGCCAGGCCATCCAGGCCCAGGCAGACATGCCCCTGGTTTATTCACCCTTCAACGGGACCGGCAATAAACCGGTCCGCCGGATCCTGGCCAAGCATGGTTTCAAGGCGGTCCATGTGGTCCCGGAGCAGGAGTTGCCCGACGGCAACTTCCCCACCACGCCCACCCCTAATCCCGAGCTGCCCGAAACCCTGACCCTGGCCATTGAAAAGGCCAGGCAGGTTGGTGCTGATCTGGTCATGGCCACCGATCCCGACGCCGACCGGACCGGGGTGGCCCTGAGGGACAAGGAGGACAACTTTGTCCTCCTGTCAGGCAATGAGATCGGCCTCCTCCTCATGGACTATATCCTGGAAGCCAAGGCCCAAAGAGACCAGCTACCGGAAGGCTCCTTCTGCGTCTCCACCGTGGTTTCCTCCCGTTTGACCCAGGCCATCTCCCAGCACTTCGGGACCGACCTTTACCTGTCCCTGACCGGCTTCAAGCACATCGCGGCCGAGATCCACAAGTACGGGGACCTGGCCGGCGGCCATTTCCAGTTCGGCTATGAGGAAAGTTTCGGCTACCTGCTGGGTGACCGGGTCCGGGACAAGGATGCCGTGGTCACCTGCCTGCTCTTTGCTGAGATGGCGGCGGTGTCTGCCCAGGCCGGGGAGACCATGCTGGACCGGCTGGCCCGCTTCTACGATAAATACGGTCATGCGGCCGAGAACACCATTTCCATCGTCCGGGAGGGCAAGGTGGGTCTGGAGAAGATCGCCCGGACCATGGCCGCCCTGCGCCAGGATCCCTTCCAGGGCTTTGAGGACCTGGGTGTCCAGTCTCTGTCGGACTTCCAGACCGGGGTCAAAAAGGACCTTGCAAGCCAGGCAGAGGAGAAGCTGGACTTCCCGGTCAGCAATGTCCTCCTCTACCAGTTGGAAGGCCTGGATTTCATGTGTGTCAGACCTTCGGGGACCGAGCCCAAGATCAAGCTCTACTTTGGATGCTACGGCCCGGATCCGGCCCTCAATCAGGCCAGGCAGAAGGCCCTGGAGGCCAGGGTCCTTGAGCGGGTCAACCGGGAGCTGGATGCCTAGAGGGACAGGAACGAACAGATAACCATGGCCTTTACCCATCTGCACTTTCATACCGAATACAGCCTGCTTGACGGGGCTGTCCGGATCCACGAACTGCCTGCCCGGCTCAAGGAGCTGGGCATGGATGCCTGTGCCATCACAGACCACGGGGCCATGTACGGGGTCCTGGACTTCTACCGGACCATGAAAAAGCATGGTATCCATCCCATCATCGGCTGTGAGGTCTATGTAGCCCCCCGAAGTCACAAGGACAAGGAGGGGATTCTGGACCGGGACCCCCACCACCTGATCCTCCTGGCTGAAAACGATGAGGGCTACCAGAATCTGGTCAAGCTGGTCTCGGCCTCCTTTGTGGATGGCTTCTACTACCGGCCCCGGGTGGACAAGGCCCTTCTGGAGGCCCACCACCAGGGCCTGATCGCCCTCTCGGCCTGCCTGTCTGGCGAGCTGTCCCGGCTTATCCTTCAAGGGGACCGGGACCTGGCCGTCCAGGCAGCCCGGGACCACCAGGCCATCTTCGGGGAGGGCAACTACTTTTTAGAGATCCAGGGCAATGAACTGGCCGACCAGGCCCGGGTCAATGCGGAACTGGTCAAGATCAGCCAGGAGACCGGCATCCCCCTGGTGGCCACCAATGACTGCCATTATCTTTTGCCCCAGGACGCCTTTGCCCATGAAGTCCTCCTTTGCATGCAGACGGGCAAGACCATGAGCTCGCCCGACCGCATGAAGATGAACACGGACACCCTTTATGTCCGCTCACCTGAGGAGATGGAGGCCCTCTTCGCCCATATCCCCCAGGCCCTGGAAAATACCGGGATGATCGCCCGCCGTTGCCAGGTGGACCTGAAGACGGGGGCCATCTCCCTGCCCCATTTTGAGACTGCGGAAGGGGAGACCGCCCAGGCCATGCTGAGGCGGCTTTGCTATGAAGGTCTGGACAAGCGGATGATCCAGCGCCAGACGGGCATCTCCCGCCAGGCCTATGAGGAAAGGCTGGATTATGAGCTGTCGGTTATCAACAGCATGGGCTTTACCGACTACTATCTGATCGTCTGGGACTTCATCCGTTTTGCCCACGAAAATGCCATCATGGTAGGACCGGGCAGGGGGTCAGGGGCAGCCTCCCTGGCGGCCTATACCCTCTTCATCACCGACATCGATCCCTTGAAATACGACCTCCTCTTTGAGCGTTTTCTCAATAAGGAGCGGGTCAGCATGCCCGACTTTGACATCGACTTCTGCTATGAACGCCGGTCTGAGGTCATTGACTATGTGACGGAGAAATACGGGGTCGACCATGTCTGCCAGGTCATCACTTTCGGGACCCTGGCTGCCCGGGCCGTCATAAGGGATGTGGGCCGGGCCCTGGACGCCTCCTATGCCGAGACCGACCGGATCGCCAAGATGGTGCCCAACCAGCTCAAGATGACCATTGATCTGGCCCTGGACATGAATCCGGACCTGAAAAAACTCTATCAGGAGGATGACAAGACCCGGCAGATCATTGACCTGGCCAAGCGCTTTGAGGGCATGCCTCGCCATGCCTCCACCCATGCCGCCGGGGTCATCATTGCAGGCAAGCCGGTCTGTGAGATTGCCCCCCTGGCCCGAAATGACGAGTCCATCGTGGTCCAGTTCACCAAGGACGATATCGAGGACGTGGGCCTTTTGAAGTTTGACTTCCTGGGGCTTCGGACCCTGACCGTCCTTCAGGAGACCTCCCGCCTGGTCCAGGAAAAGACCGGCCAGGGGATCGACTTTGCCACCATGACCTACGACGACCCGCAAGTCTTCAAGATGATCAGCCGGGGGGAAACCGACGCCGTCTTCCAGCTGGAGGGGGGCGGGATGACCCAGTTTCTCAAGGAGCTCCAGCCCGAGTCCTTTGAAGACATCATCGCCGGGGTGGCCCTTTTCAGGCCGGGTCCCATGGATCAGATCCCCCGTTACGTCCGGTCCCGGCACGACGCCAAGAAGATCCGCTATGACTGGCCCCTTTTGAAGCCCATCCTGGAAGTGACCTATGGGGTCATCGTCTACCAGGAACAGGTTATCCGCATTGTCCGGGACCTGGGAGGCTTCTCCCTGGCCCAGGCCGATAATGTCCGCCGGGCCATGGGCAAGAAAGATGAAGCCCTCCTGCAAAGCTACCGGAAGCTCTTTGTGGATGGCGGCAAGGACGAAAAAGGGGTGGAGGTCCATGGGGCCATGGCCAAGGGCCTGCCCCGCAAGGTGGCTGACAAGCTCTTTGACGATATCTATGCCTTTGCCGGCTATGCCTTCAACAAGGCTCATGCCGCTTCCTATGCGGCCGTAGCCTATTACACGGCCTGGTGTAAATACTATTATCCGGTCGAATACATGGCCGCCATCCTCAACTCCCATCTGGGCGATCTGGACAAGGCCCAGCGCTATATCCGGGTAGCGGAGAGCATGGGGGTCAAGGTCCTGCCCCCGGATATCAACCTCAGCGGCCCCCGTTTCCAGCCCGAAGGTCAGGCCATCCGCTTTGGTCTGGGCGCGGTCAAGAACGTGGGCAAGGAGGCCATCCAGGCCCTGGTAGAGGAAAGGGAGGTCAAGGGTCCCTATCTGTCCTATGGGGATTTCCTCCGCCGTCTTTGTGATCTTTCCTTCAACCGCAAGATGATCGAAAGCCTGATCCGTTCCTCAGCCTGCGACCTCTTTGGAGTGGGCCGGTCCAGGATGGTGGCCGTCATCGACCCCTTCTGCTCCAGCGTCCTCTCGGCCCAGCGGGGGATTATGGAAGGTC
This sequence comes from uncultured Mageeibacillus sp., assembly GCA_964553675.1. GTDB lineage: Bacteria > Bacillota > Clostridia > Saccharofermentanales > DTU023 > UBA4923. Next base: position 12,761 of record CAZKLG010000018.1, read on the forward strand.
AGCTCTCCCTTTTTGACCTCAATCAGGACCAGGCCCTGGCCCAGAAAGAGGAGCCCGACTATCCCAATGTCCCTGAATTCTCAGACCTGGAACGCCTGACCATGGAAAAGGAAATGACCGGCCTTTATGTGACCGGCCATCCCCTGTCATCCTTCCGCCAGGCCCTGGAGGCCCTGCCACTCATGTCCAGCCGGGAGCTGGCACCCGAAGGCAATGGGGACCTGGAGGGACTGGAGGCCAATGGAGAAAGACGGCCCCCCAACCGGAGCGACCGGGAACGGGTGGTCATGGCCGGCCTGGTCATCGAAAGACGGCTGATCTTTACCAAGAACAATGACCGGATGGCGGTCCTGAGGCTGGAGGACGAGGGTGGCAGCTGGGAAGTTGTCGTCTTCCCCCGGACCTATGCGGCCTTCCAGCATCTTTTGGATGATACGGCCGCCCTTATTGTGGGAGGCGCCCTGGATCTACGGGAGGAGGAGCCCAAGCTCCTGGCCGATGTCCTGGCCCCCCTGGAGGCCGATCTCCGTCAGCTGCCCCCTGAGTTCGAAGAAGCGGCCAAGGGTTGGAAGGCCCGGGGCAGGGGGAGGGCCAGGTCCAGGCAGGAGAGGCCACCAGCCAGGGAGGAAAGAAGGGAAAGGCCGGAGCCCAGGGCGGGGGCTGTCCAGGCAGACATGCCCCCGGTCTCAGTGGTCATCCGGATCCCAGCCGGGGCCCCGGCCAATTATCTGCCCCGCCTGATGGCATCCCTGGACTATTTTGCCGGCTCCGTCCCTGTCCGTCTCTTTGATGAGGCCAGGGGTCTCTTTCTGGATGAGGTCAGGACGCCCTCGGTTGACTGGAACCAGGCCACGGCCCCCCTGCTCATGGAGGCTTTCGGTCCTGAGAATTTTGGCATCCTCTAGCTGATAGAATCAGGCCGGCCTTTATGAGACAATAAGCGGGAGACAAAAGAGGTCCCCCGGGGGGCCAAAAATGAAAGATAAGGCCCATGGATCAGGAAAAAATGACGACAAGTGACAATGAAAACAAACAGGAGAAAATGCGTTTTGTTTTCAATATCCCTAATATACTGACCCTGGTCCGCCTCCTGGCCATCGCCCCCCTGGCCATCATGATCGCCCAATGGCCGGAACACAAGATGGCCACCTTTATCGTCTTTGCCCTCATCTGGGCCACGGATTTCCTGGATGGTTACATCGCCCGCAGATTCAACATGATGACCCCCTTCGGCATGCTCTTTGACCCTTTTGTCGACAAGGTCTTCCAGGTGGTGACCGCCTTCATGCTCTTTTATGTGGGCATGACCCCGGTCTGGGTACCCCTTTACTATGTCATCCGGGAGACCTTCATGCTCTTTGGTTCCACCCTCCTCCTGACCCGGCGCCAGGTGGTGGTCTATGCCGACCGCTTCGGCAAGCTGGCCACCTTCCTCTTCGTCCTTGCCACCGTAGTCATGTTTTTTGGCAGGGGGACCGAGGGCTGGCTGAGAGAGGTCATCTTCATCCCGCCCGTCCTTTGTTCTTTTATCGCCACTGTCCACTATATTTCCCAGCAAGCCGGTCTGGGCAAGAAAAAAGATGATCCAGGAAAAGACTCTCAAAACACTTGAATTTGATGCGGTCATCCAGCAGTTGACCGATTTGGCATCCACGGCCATTGGGCGGCCCCTTTGTCAAAACCTGGTCCCCCTGGCTGACTGCCAGGCCTCAGAAGAGGCCCTGGCTGAGACCGATGATGCCCTGATCCGCCTGCTCAAATACGGGGAACTGCCCTTTTCCGGTATCAATGACATGGGACCGGCCGTCCGCCGGGCCCAGGCGGGCGCCGTCCTGGACTGCGCTGATTTTCTCCGCCTGGCCGCCTTCCTTCGGGCAGTGGACCGGATGCTGGAAGAGGTCAGTCAAGCAGGGGACGACCAGACCCTCATGATCCACCGGAAGGCCCTGCGCCTGGAAAGCCTGCCCGGTTTTCGCCGCCGCCTGGAGCAGTCCATCCGGGATGAGGAGGATCTTTTTGACCAGGCCAGTGACAAGCTCCACCAGATCCGCTCCCGGCTCCGGGAAGCCCAGGCCTCGGTCAGGCGTGAACTGGACCGGGTTCTGGCCAAGGGAGGGGATGCCCTCCAGGAGCGGATCATCACCATGCGAAGCGGCCGCTATGTGGTCCCGGTCCGCTCGGACAGGCGGGGGGCCATCAAGGGTATCGTCCATGACACCTCGGCCTCAGGCAGCACCCTTTTCATCGAGCCCATGGCCGTGGTGGAAGTCAACAACAAGATCAGGGAGCTGGAGGCGGCAGAAAAGCATGAGATCCATGAGATTTTAAAAGAACTCTCCGCCATCGTAGCCAACCAGGCCCCTCTCTTCATGGCCAATCTGGATCTTCTGGCCCAATTGGACTTTGCCATGGCCAAGGCCAAGCTGGCCGCCAACAGCCAGGCCCACAGGCCCCGGCTCAATGAAAGGGGGGAGATCCTCCTTAAAAAGGCCCGCCACCCCCTGATCCCCAAGGACCGGGTGGTCCCCATTGACTTTGAGCTGGGCAGGGACTTCAATACCCTGGTCATCACCGGCCCCAATACGGGGGGCAAAACCGTCACCCTCAAGACCTGCGGCCTCCTGACCCTCATGGCCATGGCTGGCCTCTTCGTGCCTGCCGCTGAGGAATCTGAACTTTCCTGCTTCCAGAAGATTGAAGCTGATATCGGGGACGAGCAGAGCATCGAACAGAATCTGTCGACTTTTTCCTCCCATATGAGGGAGATCATCCGGATTACGGATACGGCCGGACCCGGCACCCTGGTCCTCCTGGATGAGCTGGGGGCCGGCACCGATCCGTCAGAAGGGGCAGCCCTGGCCATCGCCATCCTGGACCATCTCAAGGCCTCGGGTTGTCATACAGTGGCCACCACCCACTACCGGGAACTCAAGGGCTATGCCATGAATGAAGCGGGGGTGGAGAATGCCTGCTGTGAATTTGATACCGACACCCTCCAACCCACCTTCAAACTCCTGATCGGCGTCCCGGGGGTCAGCAATGCCTTTGCCATCTCCCACCGCCTGGGCCTGTCACCCAAGATCATTGACAGCGCCCGGGCCCTGATCTCAGAGGAGGGGGCCCGCTTTGAAGACCTGGTATCAGCCATCGAGCAGAGTCACCGGGAGGCCCGGGCCATGGAGGAAGAGATCGACCGCCTCCGCCAGGAGACCCTGGAGGCCAGGGAAGCCCTGGAAGATCAAAGGGAAAAACTGGCCAGGGAGAGGACCAAAATCCTGGAAGAAGCCCGGGCGGAGGCAGGGACCCTGATCGAAGAGGCCAGGACTTCCATAGACCAGCTCCTGGATGACCTCAAGGGACAGGCCGGTTCTGCCCAGACCAGTGATCACCGGCTGGCCTCAGAGGCCCGGGGCCGGCTGGCGGCTGTGGGCAAGCGTTTTGAACTGGACCGACGGCGGAAAGAGGCGGGGGGAGAGGGACCCCTGGAGCCGGAGGCTATTGTTTTAGGCGGCCACTATCAGGCCAAATCCCTGGGTGTCTCAGGCCAGGTCCGTGAACTGCCGGATGCCAAAAATAATGTGGTCCTGGAGGCCGGCTCCTTCCGGGTCACGGTCCCGGTCAGCCAGCTGGTCCCCTTGAAGCCCAAATCCAAAGACAAAAAGAAGACCCCCAAGGCGTCTCTGTCAAAGACGGCTTCCCTCTCCTCCGACATCGTCATGCGGGCCGGGGCTGAGCTCATGCTCCTGGGAAAACGGGTGGATGAGGCCCTGGGCCTGATCGATCATTTCCTGGATGATGCCCTTTTGGCCGGCCTTTCCCCGGTCCGGATTGTCCACGGCAAGGGGACGGGTGCCCTCCGCCAGGCCAGCCATGACTTTCTGGCCCGTGACAGGCGGGTTGTCTCCTTCCGCCAGGGCGGCGAGGGCGAGGGGGGCGACGGGGTCACAGTGGTCGAAGTCAAGCTTTCCTGAAGACATCATGTATAATGATAAAGACTAATCGTCTGCGGTTATAGCAGGGACTGACCGCCTTGGCAATCCCGGATTGCCCAGTGGTCAATCGGAGAGAGACGGGCGATATGAATCAAGCTTGGCTTTTCAACCAAGGAGAGAATTACCAAAGCTACAAAATGCTCGGTGCGCACCCGCACGTCTCGCCTGAAGGCGAGCCCGGCTACCGTTTTGCCCTCTGGGCCCCCCGGGCCATGGGGGTCAGCGCAGTCGGTGATTTCAACGGCTGGGATCCCGAGGCCCACCCCTTGACCCCCTATGGGACGACCGGTATCTGGCAGGGTTTTGTCACAGACGCCCGGGAATGGCAGCGTTATAAATATGCGGTCCGGACAAGATCGGGCCGGACCTTGCTCAAGGCAGACCCCTTTGCCCGGCATGCCGAGACCCGGCCGGGGACCGCCTCCATCCTCTATGACGGCCAGGATGACTATGAATGGGGTGACCAGGCCTTTATGGCGGCCCGGACCCCGGCCAGGGAGGCAGGCCCCCTCAATATCTACGAAGTTCATCTGGGCAGCTGGAGGCGTTATGCGGACGGCCATGTCTACAGCTACCGGGATATAGCCGGCCAGCTGGCGGACTACTGCCTGGACATGGGCTACAACGCGGTTGAGCTCATGCCGGTCATGGAGTATCCCCTGGATGCCTCCTGGGGTTATCAGGTGACCGGTTATTTTGCAGCCACCTCCCGTTATGGGACCCCGGCCGACCTCAAATATTTGATCGATGTCCTCCACCAGGCAGGACTCAGGGTGATTCTGGACTGGGTCCCTTCCCACTTTCCCAAGGACGATTTTGCCCTGGCCCGATTTGACGGCCAGCCCCTTTATGAGGAACCCGACAGCCGGAAGGGGGAGCATGAGGATTGGGGGACCCTGGTCTTCAACTACGGCCTCAAGGAGGTCCAATCCTTTCTTTTATCCTCAGCCTACTTCTGGATCCATGAATTCCACATCGACGGCCTTCGGGTAGACGCTGTCTCCAGCATGCTTTATCTGGATTTCGGCCGCTCCCGGGCCCAGCCCAACCACCAGGGCAACTACCTGAACCTGGATGCCATCGCCTTTCTCAAGACCCTCAACCTCATGGTGGCCGACCACTTCCCCCACTGCATCATGGCAGCCGAGGAATCCACCCCCTTCCCCCATGTCAGTCTGCCGGTGGCAGAGGGGGGCCTGGGTTTTACCCACAAATGGATGATGGGCTGGATGAACGATACCCTGGCCTATATGGAGACCGACTACTTCGCCCGGGGCCAGGTCCACGACAAGATCACTTTTTCCATGACCTATGCCTTCCAGGAGAACTTTATCCTGCCCTTCTCCCATGATGAGGTGGTCCATGGCAAGAAGTCCCTCCTGGGCCGGATGCCGGGGGATTACTGGCGGCAATTCGCCTCCCTGCGGACCTGCTATATGTACCAGATGTCCCATCCGGGGGCCAAGCTCAACTTCATGGGCAATGAATTCGCCCCCTATCTTGAATGGCGCTACTACGAGGAGCTGGAATGGTTCATGTTGAAGTATCCCCGCCACCAGGAGATGCAGGATTTTGTCCGCAGCCTCAACCACCTTTACCTGGACAATCCGGCCCTCTGGGCCCAGGACCGGTCCTGGGAGGGTTTTCACTGGTTGGATGCCGATGACCGGGAGAAGAGTGTCTTCTCCTATATAAGGCGGGAAAGCCCCCAGGCCAGGCCCTTCCTGGTCATCCTCAACATGACGCCAGCCGCCTATGACCAGTTCAGGATCCATGTGCCCAAAGCAGGCGGCTACCGCCTCCTCCTCAATAGTGACGCCCTGGCCTTTGGGGGCAGTGGCTATGGCGGTCTGGAAGCCCAGGGCCCCCTGTTTGAAAGTCAGAGTCGGGAAGGGGAGGCGGAAGGCTTTGAGCTGATCTTGCCCCTGCCACCCCTGGCCGGCCTTTATTTGCAATACCAAGGAGAAAGTGAGGACTTATAGGATGGCAAAACAAGAGATCATCGCCATGATTCTCGCGGGTGGACAAGGGTCCAGGTTGGGGGTCTTGACTGACTTTCTTGCCAAACCTGCCGTACCCTTCGGCAGCCGTTACCGGATCATCGATTTTCCCCTCAGCAACTGTATGAACTCGGGCATTGAAGCCGTGGGCGTCCTGACCCAGTATCAGCCCCTGGAGCTCAATACCTATATCGGGAATGGCCATTCCTGGGACCTGGACCGCAACAGCGGCGGCACCTACATCCTGCCCCCTTATCTCAGCCAGGAGGGCAATGACTGGTACAAGGGCACGGCCAATGCCATCTACCAGAACATCCCCTTCATCGACAGCTATCAGCCCTCCTATGTCCTCATCCTCTCGGGCGATCATATTTACAAGATGGATTACACCAAGATGGTGGCCGCCCATGTCGAAAAAGGGGCCGAGGCCACCATCGCCGTCATTGAGGTCCCCTGGGCCGAGGCCTCCCGCTTCGGCATCATGAATACGGATGAGGACCAGCGGGTCATTGAGTTTGAAGAAAAACCCAGCCAGCCCAAGAACAACCTGGCCTCCATGGGGGTCTACTGTTTTTCCTGGGAGGTCCTCCGTCAGGTCCTGATTGAAGACGAACTGAATCCCGATTCCCGAAATGATTTTGGGGGGGATGTCATCCCCGGCATGATCCAAAGGGACCAGAAGGTTTACACCTATCACTTCGATGGCTATTGGAAGGACGTGGGTACTGTGACCTCCCTATGGGAGTCCAATATGGACCTTCTGACCAAACCGGACCAGATCAATCTGCGTGACCAGGCCTGGCCCATCTATTCCAAGAATCCCCAGCGGCCCTCCCACTACCTGGGACCGACCTCTAAAGTCAGCAACATAGCCATCACGGACGGGGCGGAGATCTACGGGGATGTGGCTAATTCCATCATCAGCCACAATGTCCTGGTGGAAGAAGGGGCCCTGGTCCAGGACTCCCTCCTCATGCCGGGGGTCCAGGTCCATAAGGGGGCAGTCCTCAAGCGCTGCATCGTGGGCATGAATACCATTATTGAAGCCGGGGTCCGGGCTACGCCCGATGAGGACCAGGGGGCCGATGCCTTTTTGAGCCCCCTTTGCCAGGACGACATCACGGTCTTTGGCCCTGACCTGATCATCCGGTCAGGCAGCCTGATCACCGGTAATTCCATGCTGGGCCCGGGGCATGCCCTGACCCACCCGCAAGTGGTGGTGGAGCGGCCCAACCAGATAAGAGGGGAGATGAGATGATGTTAACTGATGCCATGGGGCTGATACTGGCCGATAACCGCCGTATCCAACTGGGCCCCCTCAATCAACCCAGGGCCCTGGCGGCCGTCCCCTTTGCAGGCCGCTACCGGATTATCGATTTTACCTTGTCCAATATGGTCAACTGCGGCATCAAGCGGGTGGGGGTCGTGGCCCTGACCCGTTACAAGTCCCTCATGGACCATGTGGGGACCGGAGGCTGGTGGGATCTGGACCGGATGAGGCAGGGTCTCTACCTGATCCCCCCCTATATCAATCCGGTGACCCGGGCGCCCGACCGGACCGATGCCCAGGGGGTCATTGACTATGTGGAGAGCGGCAAGCAGAATTATGTCTTTATCTCCTCCAGTGACTATGTGTCCAATATCCGCTACCGGCCACTCCTGGAGCGCCATCTGGAGGCCGGGGCAGACATGTCCGTCTATTACACCCGGGGCAACCACCAGCCCAGTCCGGTCTCCATGACCCTGGAACTGGATGAAGCATCACGGATCACCGACCTCATGGTGGACTACCCCCATCCCACCAGCGACCTCAATGCCTTCGGCCTGGTGGTCATTTCCAAAAGCCTCCTCCTGCAAATCCTGACAGAGATGATGGCCCGGGGTATCGCTGATTTTTCCATTGTCCGCCTCCTCCAGCACTATGAACGCTTCAAGATCCAGGCGGTGGAGCATAAGGGGCTCCTCTTCCGTATCTATGACATTGCCAGTTATTTTGATGCCTCCATGAAAGTCCTGGACAAGGAAGTGAGACAGGAACTCTTCCCCTCCGACCGGCCCATCTTCACCAAGATCAAGAACCGGGCCCCTTCCATCATCTCGGCGGAGAGCGGCAAGGTGATCAATGTCCTGGCATCGGATGGTTGCGCCATCATGGGAGAGGTGGAGAACTCTGTCCTCTTCCGGGGCTCGGTCATCGGCCGCAATGCCCGGGTGACCAACAGCGTACTCCTCCAGGATGTCCAGATCTCGGAGGGGGTGGTCCTGGACCAGGTCATCGTCGGTAAGAACAGTGTCATCAAGATGGGGGGCAGGCTCCTGGGCCAGCCGGGCTATCCCATCGTCATTGCCAAGAATTCGATCGTGTAAGGGAGACTACCATGAAAATTCTCTTTGTGACCTCGGAACTGAGTCCCCTGGCCTCGACCGGGGGCCTGGGCGACGTGGCCGGATCCCTGCCTCAAGCCCTGAGGCAGCTGGGTCACGATGTCAGGGTCATCATGCCCCTCTACAAGACCATCAAGGAATCCTATGCCTCCGAGCTGCATTTCCTCCGCTGGTCCATCATCCGCCTGGGCTGGCGGACCATGTACTCGGGACTCTTTTCCATGGAAGTCCAGGGGGTACCGGTCTATCTGATTGACAATGATTTCTATTTTGGCCATGAGAGCCTCTATATCGATTATTCCTTTGATATTGAGCGTTTCTCTTTTTTCCAGAGGGCTGTTCTGGAGGCCATGGGCCAGCCCATGGCTTTTGAACCCGACATCCTCCACCTCAATGACTGGCAGACCGGCATGATCCCTGTCCTCCTGGAAAGCCATTACCAGTCCTGCGGCTTCCACCGCCAGGTCCGCTCGCTCATGACCCTCCATAACCTCAAGCACCAGGGTATCCATGGCCGGGAAAGAGTCCAGGATCTCTTGGACTTGCCGGATGATACCATGACCGAATCCAAGGTTTTGATGAAAGGGGAACCCAACTTCCTCAAGGCCGGTATTGTCTTTTCCAGCCGGGTGACCACAGTCTCACCCACCTATGCCCGGGAAATCATGACCGACTATTTCGGTGAAGGCCTGGACGGCCTCCTGGCTTCGCAAAGCTGGAAGCTGTCCGGCATTTTGAATGGCATCGATACCGAGCTCTATAATCCGGAAAGTGATCCCGAGATCGCCAGTTCCTTCTCGGCCAAAAACTGGATCCGGGGCAAGGGGGCCTGCAAGAAGGCCCTCCAGGATGAGCTGGATCTGCCCCGGGAGGCCAAGGTCCCCCTCCTGGCCATGGTGACCCGCCTGGATTCCCAAAAGGGCCTGGATCTCCTCCTCCATATCCTGGATGAACTTCTGGAAGAGGACCTCCAATTTGTCCTCCTGGGGACGGGTGACCCCTCCTATGAGAAGCGGCTCCAGGATGCCCAGGAAGCCCATCCTGACCGGATGCGGGCCATTATCCGCTATGACCGCCACCTGTCACGCCGGATCTATGCCGGGGCTGATCTCTTTGTCATGCCCTCCCTCTTTGAGCCCTGCGGCCTCTCCCAGATGATCGCCATGCGTTACGGGACCCTGCCCATCGTCCGCCAGACCGGCGGCCTGGCCGACACCGTGGAGGCCTACAACAAGTATGAAAAGACCGGAAGCGGTTTTGGTTTTCTCAACATCAATGCCCATGAGTTGCTTTACACAGCCAAGGAGGCCATAGAGGTCTACCGGGAGGATAAGGATACCTGGAATCATATGGTCAAGACGGCCATGACCGGGGATTATTCCTGGACCCGGTCAGCCAAAGACTATGAGGCCCTCTATCAAAGCATCCTGGAAGAATCGAGGTAAACTTGCTGACAATCCTGCACGAGGTCAGATCCCCCCTCTATAAAGATCCCATGGGCCCCCTGGCGGCCGGCAGCTCCGTCACCATCCGGGTCCGGCTGGAGGCAGATCAGGAGTCCATCGACTCGGTCCGCCTCTTTTATGTCTACGGCCTGGCCCCCTTCAAGGAGAGCTTTCAGCGGATGACCGCCCTCCCGGGCCAGGGCCACTTCTATGAGGCCCAGGTCCGCATGGACGGGGAGGCCGGCCTCTTTTTCTACTGGTTCGAGGTCCGTCTGACTGATGGCCGCTACCGTTGGGGTTTCCCCGATCCGGAAAAAAGAGGCCTTGCCGCCCAGACCCTGGTGACCAGCCCGGATTTCAAGACCGACGGCTGTCATCCCATCCCGGGTTTTCAAATCACGGTCTATGAGCCTGACTTTAAAAGCCCCGACTGGATGAAGGGGGCTGTCCAATACCAGATTTTTCCTGACCGCTTCAACCGGGGAAGCGACTTTGATGAAAGCCGGGCCCTGGCCCTGATGACCTGGCCGGAACGGATCTGGCACCAGGACTGGGAAGAAGAGGTAGACATTGAGGGTCGGGGTCCCTCCGGCTATCTGGCCTGTGACTTTTTTGGGGGCAGGTTGGAAGGCATCCGGGAGAAACTGACCTATCTGGCTGACATGGGAGTGACCGTCCTTTATTTGAACCCGGTCTTCAAGGCCCAGTCCAATCACCGCTATGACACAGGTGACTATCTGACAGTAGACCCCCTTCTGGGAGACAATGAAGACCTGATCCGCCTCTTTAAAGAGGCCGGGGATCGGGGCATCAAGGTCATCCTGGACGGGGTCTTCAGCCATACCGGGGCAGACAGCCTCTATTTCAACCGCTATGACCGCTATGATTCCATAGGGGCCTGGCAGGAAATGAGGGATGGCAGCCCTTCAGCCTATGGCTCCTGGTACCGCTTTGAAGGCGGAGGCGATATTCTTCGCTACCGGGAGGAAGGTGAAGCCTTGCCGGGTATGGAGGCCGGGGAAGGGGAGAGGCCTCCCGTCCTCTGTCTGGATACCCCCGGGTCACCGGACCTGGCCTATGAGTGCTGGTGGGATTTTCCCTCCCTGCCCAATGTCCATGAAGATGACCTGTCCTATCGGGACTTCATCCTGGGGCCTGAAGGGGTCCTGGCCCATTGGATCCGGGCCGGTGCGGCAGGTTTTCGCCTGGACGTCTCTGATGAACTGCCTGACTCCTTCCTCCGCCTGCTCAGGGACCGGGTCAAAAAGGAGGATCCACAGGCCCTGATCGTCGGTGAAATCTGGGAGGATCCCACAGCCAAGATAAGCTATGGCCATTACCGGGATTTTCTCTTTGGCCGGACCCATGACAGCGTCATGGGCTACACTTTCCGGACGGCGGTCCTGGACTTTTTGAAAAAGAAAAGCCAGGGCCGGGACCTGGCCCTGGCCCTGGAAAGGATCCTGGAGGTCACCCCCCCGGAGGCCCTTTATGCCCAGATGAATTTACTGGGCAGCCATGACACCAGCCGGATTATCACGGAGCTTGCCGGTCAGGAAAAGCCGGGCAGCCGGGCCCTTCAGGCTCCCCTTCGCATGACAGCAGAAGAGAGGGTGAAAGGGGAGAGGCTGGTCCTTGCCGCTTCCCTCCTCCAACTGGCCTTCCCGGGAGCCACGGCTGTCTACTATGGGGATGAGATTGGCATGGAGGGTTATGATGACCCCTTCAACCGCAGGACCTTCCCCTGGCAAGGCCTGGAAAAAGCCAAGGAAAGCCCTTTTACTAGCAAGCTGATTGAACTCATGCGCCTGAAGAAAGACATCCCTGTCCTGCAAACTGGTTTCTTTGAACTTGCCCATATTGAAGAGGAGGCTCTGGTCTTCCGCCGCTTCAAAAAAGAGGGTAAGGACGCCTTTGGCAGGGTCATCGAGGGCCCTGACCAGGTCCTGATTGCCGTCAACCGGTCGGACCAAGGCTGTTCTTTCCCGGAAGGCTCAGGCCTGCCTGACCTGGAGGGCCCCGGTTATGTCATGTCCCAGGGGGAATGGCTCTGGCGAAGCTGAGCCAGCCACAAATAAGCTATGGGTATAAAAAAGCCCCCAGTCCCTGTCGGGGACTGGGGGCTTTTTCTTAGCTCCGAGGCTTTAGTCGACCCGGATCTTCTTGAGTCTGGCGAAGCGGGGGAGCCCCTCTTCATGGACCTGGCTGGCCTCTCCCTGGATCAGGGGGAGGGCGTAGTCGATAAAGGCCTGATTGACGCCATTGCCTGCCTCATTGATCCATTCAAGAGGCAGGGATTTCTCATGATTGGCCACCTTGTCCAGGGGGACCTGGATAATCTCGCACTGGTAGGGACCTTCCTGGGGCCGGGCAAAGCCCATCATGACCCCGCTGACCCCTTCCAGGGCGGCCTTGACGCCGGCCTGGCCGGCCATGAAGGCTTCCTTAATATCAGTGCCTGAGGCCAGATGAGCGGCCGAACGCTGGAGGAGGGAGAACTCGATACCCCGGACCTTGATGTCCAGCTTCTGGCCCAGGTCATGGGCCAGGAGGGCGGCGGTGCCCCCCAGCTGTTTGTGACCAAAAGAATCGGTGGCCCGGTCACTCAATTGCTCAACCAGGAGTTTGCCGTCGGCGGTCATGATGCCTTCGGAGATGGCGATGAGGGCAATATTCTTTTCTTCCAGGATCCGGCGGGTATCTTCCAGCATCTGGTCGGGGTCAAAAGGGACCTCGGGCAGGTAGATGAGGTCGGGTCCGCAACCAATCAGACCGGCCAGGGCTGAGGCGGCTGCCAGCCAACCGGCATGGCGGCCCATGATCTCAAAGACCACGGCCATGGGGGTGTTATAGGAATGGGTGTCCTGCCAGACCTCGGCAATGGAGGTGGCCACATAGCGGGCGGCAGAGCCAAAGCCCGGGCAGTGGTCGGTGCCCACCAGGTCGTTGTCGATGGTCTTGGGGATGCCGATGACCCGGCAGGGGTAATCCTGGGAAGCCAGATAGCGGGAGACCTTGAGGCAGGTGTCCATGGAATCATTGCCCCCATTGTAGAAGAAGTAGCGGATGTCATGGCGGCGGAAGACCTCCAGGATCTTCTTGTAGTCCCTGTCATCCTGATCCGGGTCGGCCAGTTTATAGCGGCAGGTGCCCAGGATGGATGAAGGGGTGCCGCAAAGGAGTTCCAGTTCTGACCGGTCTTCCCGGGAAATGTCATAGAGTTCATCCTTGAGGACGCCTTCAATCCCGTGGCGCATGCCCAGGACCCGGGGGATCAGGTCAGGGTGGTCCAGGGCTTCCAGAAAAACGCCGGCTGCACTGGCATTGATGACCGAGGTGGGTCCACCTGACTGACCGAAAAGCAGATTACCTTTTAATGCTGTCATAAGAACCTCCAATTCTTAAGTTCCATTATATGTCAAGCGTTTTGAAGAGCCTGCCTGCCCGGCGGACAACAAGCCAGCTGGCCAGACCGGCCAGCAAAAGGATGAAAATCATGAGTCCGGCCGTAGTCAGGTAATCGGAGCCGCCTGAAAGCCAGCGCAAAAGAAAAGCGACGCCGACCACAATGCCGATGTAGACAAACATGCCCAGGCTGGAGACCAGGGCGGCCTTGGTATTTTTGACCGGTTGGATTTCATTGGTCCAGTCCAGGACGGGGAAGGCCATGTCCGTGTAAAAACTGACTATCTGGACCAGGTAGGCATTGACCCAGGCCGTTACAAAGACCAGGAGGCCAAAGAGCCAGGAGGCAGCAAGAAAGAGGGTGATGCCCAGGCTGAGGGCCAGCCAGAGGAAGGTCATACAGGTGATGCCCGGGGTCAGCCAGGCCATGACCTGGGTGTGGATGGGGACCGGTGCCAGCTTGGAATAGGCGAAAAGTTTTCCCTGGCGGGAGATGGCTGAGGCAGACATGGTATTGGTACCCGAGAAGAAGGCGGCCACCCCCGAACTGATCAGGACCAGGAGCCAGAGGGATTCCTTCCACTGACCCGAAGCCCCCCAGAATTTGAGGAGGGCAAGGAAGGAAAGGTCCATGCCCGGTGCCTTTTCCAATTGAATGAAAGTGATGACCATGATCCCGATCATGAGGAGGGGCAGGAGGACCACGGCCAGGACGGTCTGGGTGAAGAAGGCCGGGGTCCGCAGGAGGAGCTTGATATCTCTGGCCAAAATGGCCCGGTAGGCCGACCGGGGTCCAAGAGCCCTCATAGTCTGGTCCCGGGTCAGCTTGCGGGCCTCTTTGCCGCCGGCCTTCATGCCCAGGACGCCAGGCAGGTAAAGGTGTTTGGCCAGGAAGAAGAGGAGGGCCAGGACGGCCAGGTTGAAGAGGAGGGCGGCCAGGCCATTGAGGATGGAATACCAGGAGTCGGCATAGACCAGCATACCGTTGGCCAGCCAGGAGGAAGGCAGGTAGGGCAGGGCCCCGCTGAGGAGGGGGGCTGACCCGTCCGGCGCGAAGAGGGAGGCACCCGGCATCTGGCTGGAGGACTGCATATTGATGAAGAGGGAGAAGCCCACTGCCAGCAAAATGACCACGATGGAGGTGACCATCTGGAAGCGGTCCTTGTCCCGGGCCAGCTTGGTATAACGCATGAGGATCATGAGCAGGATGGTGACGACGGCGAAGGGGGCCAGGGTGATCAGGAGCATGAAGGGCAGGCTCTGGACAAAGAAGAGCCAGGGCCGGCCGGTCATGATGCCATGGGTGATCAGGGCCGGATAAAAAATGGTGAAGGGAAAGAGGAGGACAGGCAAAAAGGCCTGGGTCAGTTTCCCTGCAATGATGACCTGAGGCTTGATGGGAAGAACCAGGAGGATTTCCAGATTGCTCTCATGGTAGAGGGTGGGAATGGCCTGGAGGACTCCGAAGAGGAGGACCAGGGCGGGCGCTCCCAGGGCCACCATCTGGATGAAGCCATCCGGATTGCCTGTCTCCAGGAGGATCCGGGTGATCCCCATCCCGTAGATGACTGAATAAAAGGCCAGGATGCCATAGATAAAGACCATGAGGGCCGTGGACTTGAACTTGGTCTGCTTGAGGCTGACCTTTTTCTTGCGGCGGGAAGCACCAAGGCCCATGCCCTGGCCCATATTGCCGATCATTTCCCGCCAAAGCGGCCGCATGAGGATCAGATAGTGTCTCATGGCCGTCTCCCTACCAGGCCTCTGCGGCCAGGGCTGCCTCCTGGTCACCTTCCCTGACCAGGCGGAGGAAGAGGGATTCCAGGGAGGCGTCATCGGCATAGCGGGCCTTGAGCTGGTCCATGCTGCCGACAAAGAGGAGTTTACCGTTATCGATGACAGAAAGCCGGTCGCAGACCTTCTCAGCTACTTCCAGGACATGGGTGGAAAAGAGGACGGTCTTGCCCTTGTCTGCGTGCTCCCGCATGAGCTGCTTGAGCTCGAAGGAGGAGGCGGGGTCAAGGCCGGTCATGGGCTCATCCAGGATCCAGTTCTCCGGATCGTGGAGGAGGGCTCCGCAAAGGATGATCTTCTGCTTCATGCCGTGGGAGTAGGTCTTGATCATCTGGTTGAGGACATCGTGGATGCCAAAGCGCCGGGTCAAGGCCTCCACTCTTTCCTGGCGGAGGTTCTGGTCGACTCCATAGATATCAGCAATGAAGCGCAGGTACTCGATGCCCTTGAGTCGCTGGAAGGTGTCGGGGTTGTCGGGGACAAAGGCCAGCCGTTTCTTGGCCTCCAGCCCCTCTTTCTCAATATCAAAGCCATTGACCGAGATGGACCCCTGATCCAGGGAAAGTAGGCCGGTAATCAGCTTCAAGGTGGTGGTCTTTCCTGCCCCGTTGGGGCCCAGAAATCCGAATATCTCGCCGTCCCGTATATCCAGGGTCAGTTGGTCAACTGCCTTGCGGACGCCGTCATAGCTCTTGCTGACCTCTTTGAGTTCAATCATGATGTCTCCCTTCCCCCGGCTGGCGGGGTCGGTCCCAAACTTTTGCAGACCGCCAACAGTATAAAGAAAAGGGGTGCTTCTTTTCAACGGCAGGCCCCCTTTCCCGGCCAGCTTTTGGTTGACAAGGCTCTCATCCTTTGACATAATGGCGTGGCCGGCCAGAGGCCGGTGTTCATGGGCGGCCATGGCGGAATTGGCATACGCGCACGTTTGAGGGGCGTGTGGGAGACCGTACGAGTTCGAGTCTCGTTGGCCGCACCAGAAAAAACAGGACTCCGGTTTATCATGTGAATTCCCGGAGTCCTTTTTCATGCCCTTGAGGGGGGCTACCCTCAAGAGACCCGGATCAGCTTTTTTAGTACAATGTGGCGGGAGGACTTGCCAACTTGACCGATCTATTTTCTTATTACGCCCGACAGGGCATCAGCCGTCCTGTCTTTGATTTATCCCAGGCCGCCTTGGAAGCTGCCCGCTCTGACTTTGAGGCCCTTGACCGGATCAAGGAAAGACGTCAGCTTGATGTCCTGGCCGCCTTCTCTGACGCCTATGTCTCTGAATCTGCCTTTGTCAACAAGACCGGCTATGGCTACGATGATGCCGGACGGGACCAGCTGGAGCTGGCCTTTGCCCGGGCTTTCGGGGCTGAGGACGCCCTGGTCCGTTTACAGTTCAGCTCGGGTACCCATGTCCTGGCCACCTGTCTCAGGGCCCTCCTGGCCCCAGGTGACCAGATGTTGATTGTGACCGGCCGGCCCTATGATTCTCTCCTTGGCACCCTGGGTCATTTGGAAAATCTGGAGGGTCAGCCCCTTGACAGGGAGGGACCCCTGTCAAGGCAGAGCCTGAGCCAAAGGGGCGTCCAGGTCTCTTATATGGATTTACTGGCCCAGGGACAGCCTGACCTTGAGGGCATTAGCAGGGCGGTCAACCCTTCTACTTCCCTGGTCTACATCCAAAAATCCAGGGGTTATGCTGTTCGTCCGGCCCTGATGATGGCGGATATCCAGGCCATTGTCCGGGTGGTCAAGGCGGCCAATCCTGAGACCTTGGTCTTTGTCGACCATTGTTACGCTGAGTTCATTGAACTTTTGGAACCCCCCCAGGTGGGGGCAGACCTGATCGCCGGCTCCCTGATCAAGAATCCCGGTTCCGGGATTGCACCCGGAGGTGGCTATGTGGCCGGCCGGGCTGACCTGATCGAAGAAATCAGTCAGGGCATGACTGCTGTGGGGGTGGGCCGGCATGTGGGTCCTTCCTTTGGCATGACCCGGTCCCTTCTCCAGGGCCTCTATTTTGCCCCGACCGTGGCCGCCTCGGCCATGAAGGGGGCCATCCACCTGGCCTGGCTTTTCCATCTGGCAGGCTATGAGGTCCTGCCCGGACCCGGGGATCCCCGGGGTGATATTGTCCAAGCCGTCCGCCTGGGCTCAGCCGACCGGCTGGAAGCCTTTTGCCGGGCCATTCAATCCTCCTCACCGGTCGATTCCTTCGTGACACCTATTCCGGCACCCATGCCGGGTTATGACTGTGAAGTCATCATGGCCTCGGGCTCCTTCATACAGGGGTCCACCATCGAGTTGTCAGCCGATGGTCCCCTGCGACCCCCCTTTGATGTCTTTGTCCAAGGGGGCCTGACCTTTGAAAATGCCCGCTTGGGGGCCATGAAAGCCCTGGAGGCCATGACTGCTTTGGAGGGCAAGGACTAGCAAGATGGCAGGGGACAGGGATAAAAGACCGGTCAGGGATGAACTGGCGGCCCAACGTTTTGCCAGAAGTCGGCGAAAAAGGGTCCGCCTCCTGGCCGTGGCCTTTTTGGTCATGGTCACCCTGGTCTTTGCCGTCTGGTCGGTGGTCTTTATCCTGACCTCGGACAAGGAGGCCACCCGCCTGGCCTTTCTGACCCGGGGCTCGGTCGGTCAGACCCAGACCGTCTCCCTGGCTTTTTTAGGGGAAGGACAGGAGATCATGGCGCCTGGAGCCGGTATCCTCCTCCCCCTGGTGGAAGAGGGTGACCGGGTGGCCCGGGATGTCAAGATCGCCCTTCTGGTCTCTCCGGACAGGGAGTCCCAGATCCAACGCTATGGGGCATTGAGAGAGGCCTATTATGCCCGCCTCTTTGTGGTCAGCGGTTTTGCCGACCTGGTCCGCCACCCCCAGGCCCTGTCGCCGGCGGACAGCCGGCTGCGAGAAGCCATCACGGCGCTTGCAGGGGCCACAGACAAGGGGGACATGGCCGGGGCCCTGCAGGCTTTTGATTTTCTCTTTCCCCACAGCCGGGCCGAGGCAGCTCTTTTTGTCGGACAAGATGACCAGTTGGACCAGCTGGCCTCGGAAATGGAGGCCTTGCGGGTCCTCTTTGAATCGGACGCGGGGACCAGTGTCCTCAGGGCGCCGCTGACCGGCCTGGTCAGTTTTATTCTCCCCTCATTTCCCAGCCATTACGAGGCCATCAAAGAAGATCCCCTGCTTCATATGGAAGCCCTGGCTTCCCAGATCCACCAGCCCAGGGACCTACGCTACCAGATGGTCCAGGCAGGTGGGATAGTGGCCAGGGTCCAGCGTTTCAGCGGCCGGTCCCTGGTCGCCTTTTTGCCCGGGCAGCAGGCAGAAGACTTGGATCTTCGAAGGGGGAGTAAGCTTGATCTTTTCAGGGAAGGGGACGGGCTTGACTGGCAGGCTTGCGAGCTGACCAGTCTGGACCGCCTGGAAGAAGGCCTCCTGCTGAAACTCAGCTATGAGGACTGGTCGGGCTACCAGCCCAGCCGCCTGGCCTTCCAGGATGTCCAGCTTCAGTTGGCAGACCAGAAGGGCCTTCGCCTGCCTTTAACCAGCCTTATGAATCTTGATCTGGACAGGGGCAGGGCCCGCTTGATGAGGGTGACAGGGGGGGTGACCGCCGGCCTGGAGGTCCGCATCCTGGCTTCTGATGGCCGCTATGCCATAATCGAGGCGGTGGATGGGTCAGGCCGGCCCCTAGGCGAGTCGGACCTCTATGTGGTCAATCCCTGGACGACCGAAGAGGGTTTATTAATTGATTAAGAGGAGGAGCGCTTAGGCGCTTGACTTATGGACAAAAAAAGAATTGAAGACATCCGCTATAACCTGGAGAAGATCCAGGATTCCATCCGTGACCTGGCCCTGGCCGGAGGCCGGGATCCGGCTGAGATCAAGTTGATCGCCGTCAGCAAGAACTTCCCCCTGGAGGATCTGGCAGCTGCCCTGGCCGCCGGACAGACAGTCTTTGGGGAGAACCGGGTACAGGAATTGACTGCCAAGGCCCGGGAGGCCAGAGAGGCGGGTCTGGAACCGGACTGGCATATGATCGGATCCCTGCAGACCAACAAGGTCAGGGCGCTTTTGGGCCTGGTCTCCCTCATCCATTCGGTAGACCGGATGCGGCTCCTGGAGGCCATCCAAAAGCAGGCGGCCCGCCTGGACCTGGTCCAGGATGTCCTCTTGCAGGTCAATGTGTCGGGGGAAGGGTCCAAGGGCGGTTTTCGTCCCCAGGACATGGGGGCGGTCATGGAGGCAGCCCCGCGATTTCCCAATATCCGCTACCGGGGCCTCATGACCATGGCCCCCCTCTACCAGGACCCCCAAGATGCCCGGCCTCACTTTGCGGCCTTGCGGCAGTTAAGGGATGACCTGTCCAGGGATTACGCCATGCCTGACTTGCAGGAACTGTCCATGGGCATGACCAACGATTATGTCCAGGCCATCCAGGAAGGGGCCAGCATGATCCGGGTCGGCAGTGCCATCTTCGGGCCCCGCCAAGCCTGAACGACATGAAGTCACAGGTTGATGACAGAAAGATGACGATTTGCCCTCATTCTTGCAAGCATGACATGACGACCCTATAATAGTTGACAAATGTATTACCTGCCCTCTATTGCCTTGGCGGCTTTTGATATTGAAAGGGACGACAGCTTGTCGGGAAACGATTATGAGTAATTTTTTGAATAAACTCTTTGGCAGACCAGAGGACGATTACGACGAATACGATGAGCTGGATGCTTATGAGGGATATGGCCAGGAAGAAGCCCTGATCGATGAAAGGGCCGTGGCCCCCCGTGAGGCAAGACAAAGGCGTTCACCCGAACGGACCGTACCTTTCCCCGGGGCAAAGCAGGGGACAGACCAGACTGTGGTCCTGGTCGAAGCCTTTGACATCGATACGGCCTGGCCGGTCTGTGACCATGTCAAACAGGGCCGGACCGTCATCTGCAACACAGAGCGCCTGTCGGCCGATGTCAGGATCCGTTTCCAGGACATTGTCTCCGGCTCAGCCTATGCCATCGGCGGCCTGCTCCAGGCAGTCTCCCAGTTTATCTTCGTTTTCGCTCCCAGCTCGACCCGGATTGATTTTGACGACGGCCGACTGGCCTTCAGTTCCTTGAGGAATGCCGGCCGTGAACCCGCCATGACGGGCCTTGCGGCCGATCGCGATTCTCATTATGCCCGCTGATATTCAAAATCGTCTGACCGATAAGGACAAGGTCCTGATCGGATTGGATGTGGGCGGCTCCATCACCAAGATCATTGGTTTTCGGGCGGGCAGGCTTCTGGAAGAAACCCGGGTCCAGGCCAATGACCCGGTAGCCTCTGCCTACGGAGCCCTGGGCAAATTCCTGACTCTCAACGATTTACAACTGGACCAGGTGGATTCCATCCATGCCACCGGTGTGGGTGCCTCTTACCTGGATGGCCGGCTCCTGGAGTGCAAGACAGTCATCGTGCCTGAATTTGAGGCGGTGGGCATCGGCGGCCTTTACACAGCCTCAGTGGACCGGGCCATTGTCGTCTCCATGGGGACGGGCACCTCCCTCATCTATGCCCATGACCGGCAGATCCGCCACATCATCGGATCGGGGGTGGGTGGAGGGACCCTCTTGGGTCTGGCCCAGGTCATGCTCAATGTCAGGGATTTCAAAAATATCGAGGAGATGGCCGGCCTGGGCCGCCTGGAAGAGGTGGACCTGTCCATAGGTGATATTTCCCGGGATGAAATACCCGGACTTTCTTCTTCAACCACTGCCTCCAATTTTGGCAAGGTGGGTGACCATGTGACGCCCTCTGACCTGGCCCTGGGGATCGTCAACCTGGTTTTCCAGTCAGTGGGGACCAGTGCCGTCCTGGCAGCCCGCCTGGAAAAGGTGGACAAGATTGTCATGACCGGCAATCTGATGCGGGTAGGCAAGGGCCGGGAGGTCCTCCAAGGCTTTTCCCAGCTTTACAAGATCGACATCATTGTCCCTGAGAGGGCCGAATACGCCACTGCCATAGGGGCTGCCCTCTATATCCCTCAAGATTAAAAAAGCCGCCTCAGTCAGACTGAAGCGGCCTCTTATTAGCTGATTAGTGCCAGGCTAGCTTGCTTCTTCCTTGGCCATGATGGCTTCATGGATGGATTGGGCGGCCTTGCGGCCGGCCCCCATGGCCAGGATGACCGTGGCAGCCCCTGTGACGGCGTCGCCGCCTGCCCAGACCCATTCTTTTGAAGAGGCCAGGTTCTCTTCATCCACCACAATGCCGCCCCAGGACTGGCAGTCCAGGTCGGGGGTGGTATCCCGCAGGAGGGGATTGGGTGACTGGCCGATGGCCACGATGACTGTATCCAGTTCCCGCTCAAACTCAGAGCCGGGGATGGGGACGGGCCGTCTGCGGCCTGAGCTGTCAGCTTCGCCCAGCTCCATCCGGATGCAGCGGATACCGGTGACCCAGCCCTCCTGGCCCAGGATTTCAACCGGATTGGCCAGCATGAGGAATTCAATCCCTTCCTCCTTGGCGTGTTCGGCCTCTTCCTGGCGGGCAGGGAGTTCCTCCTCCGACCGCCGGTAGATGATGGTGACCTGGTCGGCCCCCAGCCTCAGGGCACTTCGGGCGGCATCCATGGCTACGTTCCCGCCACCGATGACGGCCACTCTTTTGCCGATATTGATGGGGGTGGCCGATTCGGGCCAGCGCCAGGCCTGCATGAGGTTGACCCGGGTCAGGAATTCATTGGCCGAGTAGACCTGGTTAAGGTTTTCGCCGGGGATGCCCATGAAGCTGGGCAGGCCGGCTCCCGAGCCGATGAAGACGGCTTCAAAGCCCTCCTCCTCCAAAAGTTCATCCAGGGAGAGGACCCGGCCGATGACCATATCGCAGACAATCTTGACCCCCAGGGCCTTCAATTGATCGATCTCGGTCTGGACCAGGGACTTGGGAAGACGGAATTCGGGGATACCGTACATGAGGACTCCGCCGGCTACGTGCAGGGACTCGAAGACGGTGACATCGTAACCCAGCCTGGCCAGGTTGCCGGCACAGGCCAGGCCGGCCGGTCCGGAACCGACCACAGCCACCTTGTGACCATTGGGTTGGGGCTTGGCGGGCAGCTCATCGACATTGGAAAAATGCCAGTCAGCGGCGAAGCGCTCCAGGCGGCCAATGCCCACGGGCTCGCCCTTGATGCCCCGGACACAGACCAGTTCACACTGGTTTTCCTGGGGGCAGACCCTGCCACAGACGGCGGGCAGGCTGTTGGTTTCGATGATGGTCTGATAGGCACCCTCAAAGTCGCCGTTGACGATATGACCGATGAAGTCAGGGATCTGGACATTGACGGGGCAGCCGGCTACACAGGGACGGTGCTTGCAGTGAAGACAGCGGGTGGCCTCTTCGATGGCCATGTCGACCGTATAGCCCAGGGCGACCTCATCGTAGTTACCCCTGCGGATCTGGGCGGCCTGCTCGGGCATGGTCACCTTAACCGGTGACATATTGGGTTTTTTCTTAGCCATGGCATTCCTCCCCCGTCATGCGGCAGCGGTGCAGGATCATCTCCTGCTCCCGGTCGTAGTCTTCCTGCTCCTTATAAGCAGTCGATCGGCGGATGGCCTCTTCAAAATCCACCTGGTGGGCATCAAAGTCAGGGCCGTCCACACAGGCGAACTTGACCTCGTCGCCCAGGGTCAGCCGGCAGCAACCGCACATGCCGGTCCCGTCGACCATGAGTGTGTTCATGCTGACGATGGTCTTGAGACCGTAGCCTTGGGTCAGCTTGGCCACAGCTCTCATCATGACCAGGGGACCGATGGCCAGGACCAGGTCATAGTGATTGCCGGTCTGGACCAATTCTTCCAGGACATGGGTGACAAAACCCTGGCGCCCGCTGCTGCCATCATCGGTCACCAGATAGTAGTTTTGAGAAACGGCCTTCATCTCTTCTTCGAGGATGATCAGGTCCCGGTTACGGAAGCCTGCAATGATATCAACCTGTGCACCGATCTTGTAGAGGTAGTCGGCTTGAGGCAAGGCGATGGCTGTACCCAGCCCGCCACCAATGACGACTACTCTTTTACCCTTATATTCATCCAGTTCAGAAGGCTTGCCCAGGGGTCCTGCAAAGCTGGCCAGATGGTCACCCACCTTCATGTCAGCCAGCCGGATGGTGGATTTACCGACCATCTGGAAGATAATGCGAACCCAGCCCTCTTGAGGATCACTGGCGGCGATGGTCAGGGGGACACGCTCACCCTCTTCATCGACACGGAAAATAATAAATTGCCCAGGAAGCGCCTTGCGTGCGATCAAGGGGGCCTGGATATCCATAAGGACCGTCTCTTGATTGAGCTGCACACGATTCAGGATTTTGTTCACGTCCTAAGTTCCTCTCCTTCATTGATCTTTGGCTGTCCGACTCAAGGACGCAGGAGCGGCCGCCGGAAGACCATTATTTACATAAAAGAGGATACCATATCCAGGGGCCCTGGCCTGGCTTTCCCGGTCAGGCCTGGAGGCGGCGGAAGTCGGGACGCCCGGATGTGAAGTGATTGATGAAAGGTCTTATGATTAAGGGCCGGTCTTACCGGCAAGGAGCCCTTTGAAGGATAGTTCCTTGCCCTGGAATGCCTGCTGGTCCGCACTTCCAGCCTGAAATACGACTCTTGCCTGCTTCTTTTACAGACTGGCCGGAAACGGTTGACAAGGGAGAAATCAGCTGGTATTCTAGCAGGGCGCCTTTCGGGAGAGAGGTGCGGTTGGACCTTGAA
>CAZKLG010000019.1:0-34946 GCA_964553675.1 uncultured Mageeibacillus sp.
GGTGATTTATCTTGGGAAGAAGTGGTCAATGGGAATATTATTCTGATAGAGGAAGCTTTGTTTGAATGATTTTCCTGCCATTTTTCTATTAGACATAAACAAAACCCCGGAAGTTGAATCCTTTTGGTCCAACTTCCGGGGGTCACTCTAAATCCGGGTCCTTTTTATTTCAGATCTTATCTTGGACTGGCTTTCCCTTAGTTGCGGGGCACTTCCAAACTGGCCCCCTGTGGGAAGATGGACAGGGGATCAAGTGCCAGGCGGCTGGCTGGATTCCAGATACCCCTTTCGACTGGCCCGGCGGCCAAGGGGATAAAAAGGGCTTCCTGGGCAAGCCAGAGGGAGAGATCCTCCAGGCCGGCCGTCAAAGCCTTGGCATCCCGGGCCTGGCCAAGGGCCTGGATCAGGAAAAGACCCTGACTGCCATCAAACTGGTCTGTAGGCACCTGGTCCTCCTGGACCAGGCCGGGGATGGCCAAAAGGCGCTCCGACAGGAGGGCTGGTGATTCATTGATCTGGGTTTCCTGATAGATAAGGTCATAGTTGCCATCCCTATAAGTCTGCTGCCAGGCCTTTCTGCTGACACCCTTCAAGTTGATGTCAATTCCCAGCTCCTTGGCCGCAATCTTGTAGGCCTGGCAGGCTGCCTCTATGGATTCCGAGCCAAAGGGATAGACCAGTTGCAGGCTTCTCAGGCTCCTCTTGTCCGCTTCAAACTTCAGGCTGTCGCCCTCCAATATCAGGCCTGCCTCTGCCATCTTGCGGTTGATGGTCTCCTGGTCCGCCTGGCCCAGGACCTGGCGGATCAATTCCCTGTCCAAGCCCCTGGTCAAGGAAGGAATGGTCAAAAGCTGGCTGGAGTCCAGGGCCGGGCTGGCGGGCATGAGGATCTGTGACCAGGCGCTGGCATCGGCCACTAAATTGAGGAGCTGCCTGAAGGCCCGGATGCCCATGACATCCAGGCCCTGAGGATTCAGGCTGATACCTGCCAAGCGTTCACCACATAGAAGGGACTGCGGATCCAGGCCCTCCCCTGCCATTGATTCCTGCCAAAGGGGCTGGTGAAAACTGTCGAAGGGGGAGCTGAACAAAAGCAGATCCAAGTCGCCGTGGATGAAGGCGTTTTTTGCCAAAAGGGATTCCTGATACTTGAGCAGGGAGACATAGGCCGAGGCCTCTTCCTTGACTGAGAAAGAAAGGGCAAATTCATCTTCCCTGAGAAAGACCCAGGGCCCTGTACCTACCCGGGGCAGATCACTGTCGCTTAATTGGTCTGCGGAAGTCTTACCTGCGAGTAGAGGGTCCCACAAGTGGCTGGGAAGGATCAGGGTCCGGGCCAGGGCTTCCAGAAAGCGGATCTCCCCGTTCATTGCTTCTTCCCTGATCTGGATCAGGATGGCCTCCTCCTCCTGGATGCTGATGGATTCAATCAGGCTGTCAAAGAGAAGGCCATTCCTGGTGGCCAGCTGCTGATGGGCAGCCAGGCTGAAGAGGACATCCGCTTGGGTCAGGGGGAAACCATCATGCCAGATGACCGCAGCCGGCAGCTGGATACGGATCTGATGCCCCTCCAGGCTGACCTTCTCGGCCAGAAGGGGCTGGTAGCCCATGTCTTGTGGCCGGTAGACCAGGAGGGATTGGTAAAGGGTTTGGCAGACGGCAGTCGGATCCACCGGGAAAAGCAGGTCGCCTTCTGCAAAAGGGTTGAAGTTATAGCTGGCCTGGTCGGTCATGGCCAGGGTCAGCCTTTCCTGACGCTTGCCGGGCAAGCCCCTATCCTGACTGAGATTATTGCCCATGATTGTGGGCTGTGTCGGATCCGGGAGGGTGGTCAGGGATTCCTGGCTATCCGGCCTTCCCCTTTGGGGGGCGCAGGCCAGGGACAGGGTCATGAGAATGGCCAGGCCAGTCGCCAGCATGGCTCTGCTGACAAGGCGCCTCCTGCTTGATTTGATTTTTCTCAGAATTGACATGCGTCAAATGCCGCTTTCTTCAGGTTATCTGCAAGTCCGGCCAGGGCAGAGGCCCCCTGCTTCTTAAACTGGACTGGCAAGCATAATTATTCTATCATGAGGCAATGACTAAACCTTCCGACAAAGTGTCTGGCGCCAAACCAAGCCCCCTCCGTCTTTTACGTGATATCCTGACCTTCCTGGCAGGCCTGATCCTGGCCATTGGTATCAGTATTCTGGCTATCTATGTCTTTATTGCCATCAAGGGAAACTCCCTGACCCGGACCCAGGAAAACCTGCCCGCCAAGGTGGACTGTATCATCGTACCCGGGGCCTCGGTCTACGACAACCGGACCCCCTCCCCCATGCTCCAGGACAGGTTGGATGGAGCCGTTTTCCTCTACCAGCAGGGGGTGTCCGACCGGATCCTGGTAACGGGAGACCATCGGGAGGACAATTACAATGAACCCCTGGTCATGTACCGCTATCTCTTGGAGCAAGGTATTCCCGACCAGGCCATCTTCATGGATCACTACGGCCTTGACACCTACGACAGTATCCACCGGGCCAAACATGTCTTCGGGGTCCAATCTGCCATCATTGCCACCCAGCGCTTTCACCTGCAAAGGGCCCTCTTTATTGCCAAGGGCCTGGACTTGGATATCTACGGCTACCGGACCGATTTTCGGCCCTACGAATCAAATGTTTACATGCATATAAGAGAAATAGGTGCCCGGCTCAAGGCGGTCTATGAGGTCCGTACCGGTGCCCTGCCCCTTCATGAAAGCAGTCCCCGGCCCATCTCCGGTGACGGACGCCATACCCGGGATCCCTTTTGAGCTATTGGGGAGGCTGGCCTGACTTGGCCACCCGGACGGCCCTGACATTGGCTGCCAGGACATTGACAGACGTATACTGCTCCACGCCGGCACTGACAGCCGTCTGGACCTGGGCCAGGACCGATTGGGCGCTTGATCCATAAAAGACAGACAAATCCATATCCAGGATGACCCCGTAGGGTTCCTTGTGGACCTTCTGGTCAACCACCCCTTCCACCCCATCCACCTGGAGGGCCAGCATGGCAACCAGGTCCTTCATGGCCTGGTCAGACATGGCGTAACTGCCCAGGGTGGAGAAGGTAGGCCTGACCACGGTCCTTTCCGAGTCGGTCAGGGGCGAATTGGTCTGGGAACCGAAGACGCCAAAGTCAAAGCGCTGCCAGAATTTGGCGATGGGTTCGGCCAGGTAGCCGGAAAATTCATGCTTGATCTCCATGCTGGGAACCGGAATGGTGTGCTTGCCCTCGCTCAGCCGGGTCTGCTTGGCCTGGTTTCTTTCCTCCTCGGTCGAGACATCCTCAATCCGGATCTTGATGGAGGGGGGATTGAGCCAAAGATTTTCACAGATGCGGGTCAGCATGGCCTCAGAGGTGCCCAGGATCATGAGGGCACTGGGCAGGTGCTCCACCAGGGCCCGGCGCATATACTCGGCCCGGGCGGGATCAAGGAAGAGGGCCTGGCGGACCGACTCCATTTTCGTCTCTGCCCTTTTGGCCGAAGAGCCGGTAATGATGGCACTCCCATGGATGAGCAGGCCATCGTCGATGATGTAGTCGATATTATATTCACGGGCGACCCGGATGGCCCGGGTAGACTTGCCGCTGCCACTGGACCCGATAAAAGACACGACTGCGATTTGCGACAGGAGCTGGCGGGTATCCTTCTGGCTTTCTTCCTCATTGGCCAGGGCCCGTTCATTGACCTGGGAGATGACGGCATCAGCCAGGCGGCCAAAGGGATTGAGGGCGGTCTCAACCAGGGGCCGCTCCTCCTGGAGCTCCCTGCCTGGCGACGGCGGCTGATCCAGCTGGCTGCCGCCCCGCCTTCTCCGCTTGAACCAACCACTAGCCATGGCGGGTCATCAGGCCTCCTCTTCCCAGTTGTGATAGACCTCCTGGACGTCATCATTGTCTTCCAGCTTGTCAAGCATGGTGTCCATCCTGTCCCGGTCCTCCTGGCTGGAAAGCGAGATGGTGCTTGAAGGCTGGTAGCCCAGACCCTGATCTACAAAGCTGTATTTGTCTGCCAGGGCGTCCCGGACCAGCCCATAATCGTCTGGGGCCGTGGTGATGGCAATAATGTGCTCATCGTCAAGATCCACGTCCTCTGCCCCTGCCTCCAGGGCATCCATAAAGACCTGGTCCTCATCCAGGTCCGGCTGACGTTCGATGACCAGGCTGCCTTTCCTTTCAAATTGGAAGGCCACTGAGCCATCCTGGCCCAGGTTGCCGCCATACTTGCTGAAAAGATGCCTGACCTCCCCGGCCGTCCGGTTGCGGTTATCGGTCAGGGCCCTGACCATGACCGCCACACCACCCGGCCCATAACCCTCATAAAGGATTTCCTCCAAAATGTCCCCGCCGCCTTCACCGGAAGCCCGCTCTATGGACCGCCGGATACTGTCATTGGGCATATTGTAGGATTTTGCCTTGGCGATGACGTCCCGGAGCACAGCATTGGTCTCCGGATCGGGGCCACCCGATCGGACCGCCTGCAAGAGTTCCCGTCCCAGCTTTGAGAATACCTTCCCCCGCTTGTCATCGACGGCTTCTTTTCGACGTTTGATATTACTCCATTTGGAATGACCAGCCATAAATCCCCCTATCAAATGAGAATGGGTGTCTAACCTTTTATTTATTATACATGTGTGTCTGGCGATAAATGCTAAAGAGGGGCCTCCAGCCAGCGTTGTCCCCTTGGCTGCAAACGGGCCTCCCCGGCCGACATATCCATGACCAGGGCCTGGAGCGCCTCCACCTTGTCGGCTGTGGCTCCCACAAGCTGCTTGACCGTGGCTCCGTAGTCAGGGGTCTCCTGAAAGAAACCCTCGGCCTGTAAACGGCCACCCAGTTGATGGAAAACCGCATAGTCCGTCTCCAGGAGAAAGGTTTCACAGGCCAGATAGCGGATGGGCTCTGCCGCCTCCAAGGCACCGCGGGCAGCGCCGGCATAGGCCCGGGAAAGGCCGCCTGTCCCCAGGAGAACTCCGCCAAAATAACGGACGACCACCAGGGCCGCCCGGTCGATGGACCGCCTGTCCAGGACATCCAAAAGCTGCCTGCCCCCCGTGCCCTGGGGCTCCCCGTCATCGGAGAAACGCTGGAGACGGATGGGGGAATCGATGCGCCAGGCATAAACATAGTGGCGGGCCTCAGGATAAAGGAGGCGGGAGTCACGGATCAGTTCCTGGGCCTCCGCCTCCTCTTCAACAGGCCTGCAGATCCCGATAAAACGGGATCCCCGGTCGGTCAACTCATAAAGACCTTGCCGGCGGACTGTAATGTATTGATCAGGCATTGCCCGGTTTGACCGGGTGGATCACGTCGATGCCGTACATCCACGGGGCCAGGATTTCGGGAACCCGGATTGAGCCGTCAGGCTGCTGGCACTGCTCCACAATGGCCGGAATGACCCGGGAGGTGGCAAGGCCGGATCCGTTCAAGGTATGGCAAAAGTCGGTCTTGCCTGTCGCTTCCTGGCGGTAGCGGATATTGCCCCGCCTGGCCTGGTAATCGCCGGCATTGGAGACCGAGCTCACTTCCTTGTAGATCTGCATGCTGGGAATCCAGATTTCAATGTCAAAGGTTTTCATCATACCGGCCGAGCAGTCCCCCGCTGCCAGTCGGCTGACCCGGTGGACCAGGCCCAGGCCCTCCACCAGCTTGGCCGCCTTGCGGACCAATTCTTCGAAGGCTTCCTCCGAATCCTCGGGTTTGGTGTACTGGAACATCTCCACCTTGTTGAACTGATGGCCCCGGATCATACCCCGCTCATCGGCCCGGTAGGAGCCGGCTTCCCGCCGGTAACAGGGGGTGAAAGCAAAGTATTTTTTCGGCAGTTCAGCCTCTTTCATAATCTCGTCAGCATGGACATTGGTCAGGGCCGTCTCGGCTGTGGGCAGGATGAACTGGAACTTCTCACTGCTGCCCCGAAGCTGGAAGACATCGTCCTCAAACTTGGGGAACTGTCCGCCCACATAGCCACATTCATAATTGAGGATATGGGGCGGCAGCATCATCTCGTAGCCGTCCTTGATGTGTTCACTGATGAAATAATTGAGAAGGGCCCATTCCAGGATGGCACCAGGCCCCCGATAAATCCAAAAACCGCTCCCCGACAGCTTGGCTCCCCGTTCATAGTCAACCATGCCGCAGGATTCAACCAGGTCCACATGATTCTTCATGGATGCCTCAACCGGCATGGGATCTCCCCAGACCGAGACCACCTCGTTGTTTTCCTTACCCCCTGCGGGGATGTCATCAGCGGGGATGTTGGGCAAAGAAGCCAGAAATTCATCTTGTTCAGCCTGCATCTGTCTCAGCTGGATATCGTTGTCACGGATGCGTTCGCCCAGTTGGCGAAGGCTTTCCGTCAAGGCAGAAACGTCACCTTTCTGCTTTTTGATCAAGGGGATTTCGGCCGATTTCTTGTTTCTTTCGGCCTTTAATTCTTCCGTCTGATGCATGAGCGCCCTGCGCTGGGCATCTGACTCCAAAAATTCGGTGAAGTCGACTTCAAATCCCCGGCGAGCCAGCTTTGCGGCTACTTCTTCCGGCTTATTACGGATATAAACTAAATCAAGCATGCATTCCTCCCGGCAGACATATCTGCCGGTACATTTTAACACAGACTCCCTTGAGGGCCAGGAAGCAGGGCTTGATAGAAGGTCTTTGAGGAGTGGGCTAGTCTATGGCCTCCAAGGCCTTGTCCACATGCAGGTCCATGAGTTCGCGGGGCATGGCACCCTGGACATAGCCGATGAAATCCCCCCGGTGATCAATCAGGAAGGTGGTCGGCATGCCGGTAATCCGGTAGCTTTCGTAAACCTCACCCGTCGTGTCCATGAGGACCGGGAAAGAAATGTCATTGTCACGCAGGAAGGCCTTGATCCCTTCCTCGTCCATTTCCTGGCCCACGCCGGGATAAACCACGCCCAGGACAACCAGATCCTCCTGGTTGAGCTTGTGATCCTTGTAAAGGGCTTCGACATCCGGGAGTTCAGCCTTACAGGGGGGACACCAGGTGGCCCAGAAATTCAAGAAGATAACCTTGCCTTCATAGGCCGCCAGCTGATGGCTTTGACCCGATTGATCCAGGAGGGTGAAGTCGTAGGCCTTGACCTTCTCTTCCTCAGTCGGCTGACTTTCCTGGTTCTGGCTGCCAGCGGGCTGGCTGGCCGCTGTCGACTCCGTGGGCTGGGGCTTGTCAGCTCCACCTGAACAGGCTATGAGGCTGACTGCAATCAGGACCAGGAGGGTCAGGAGGACAAGGGCGTGTAGAAGGCGGCGGGCCTTCTTTTCTTTAAATGCTTTTTCTTTCATGGGTGAGACTTCTTTCCTTACTTAGCCGCCGTAGAGGCCGGCGATCATCAAGATACCGATAGCCAGCATGAGCAGGCCCCCGATAATCACGGTATATTTCATAATCTTGGTATGCTTCTTGAAAAAATCCAGGGCCTGGGTGGTAAAGAGCCCCACCAGGAGGAAGGGGATGGTGAAGCCCAGGACGTAGACGCCGACCAGCAAAAAGCCCTGGCTTCTTTGTGCCGCACTGGCCGCCATCAAAAGGACACTTGACATGGCAGGCCCGATGCAGGGTGTCCAGGCGAAACTGAAGGTGAAACCCATCAGGTAGGCCACCAGGGGGTTCATGGTCAGTTTGTCCAGTTTGAAGGGCAGGCGCCGGTCCCGGGCCAAAAAGAAGGAGGAACCAAAGGCCCCCAACTGGTAAAGGCCGAAAAGAATGACCAGGACCCCACCTCCGATGGCAAAAGCCCGGCGGTAGGTCTGGAAAAACTCCCCGGCTGCCGTAAAGCCCAGGGCCAGGATAAAGAAGGTGGAGGCGATGCCCAGGACAAAGAAAAGGGTGTTGAGAAAGACACGCCGGCGGGGGTATTGGATCTCTCCGTCTTCATCCACCTGGTAGGTGCCACCCGCCAGGTAGCCGATGTACATGGGCAGGAGGGGGAGAACACAAGGTGACAGGAAGCTGACAAGGCCCTGGAGAAAAACGGTCAGGACCGGGATGGATTGCTGAACTTCTAAGGCTGGAGGCATGGCGGATCCTTTCCTCTTCACAAGTAACTTATGCGCCTTCTGGCGGCGCACAATGACCACATTCTATCAAGTCAGGATCAAGCCCTTGTTACAAGCGAAACACTAGTCCTCTATGGGCAGGAAACCTTCCCCGTAAACCTCATCGTAGGAAGTCACGATCATGAGGGCATGGGGATCCAGCTGGTGGACAATCTTTCTGACCTGGGGCACCTGGGAACGGCTGCAGGCACACATGACCATGGGCCGGTGTTCTTTGGAGTAGGCCCCTTCGGCTTGGAGGATGGTGGCCCCTCTGTCCAGCTCCTTGCCAATCTGCTTGGCGATGTCCTCACCATGATCGGAAATGATCATGGCCAGCTTGCCCGACACCACCCCGAACATAATCTTGTCAATGAGCAAAATCAGGGTGGCACTGTAGATAAAGCCATAGAGGAGGGCGTCGATCTGCTTGAAGACCAGCCCCCCCATGAGAATAATGATCCCGTCCACAAAGAGGGTGATCTGGCCCAGGGACATATGGGGCCTGCGCTTGCGAAGGGACATGATGATGAGGTCAGAGCCGCCGGTACTGCTCTTGTTCTGGTAAATGATGGCAAGGCCGATACCAGCCAGGGCGCCGGCAAAAAGGGCCGCCAGGAGGGGGTCGCCCCGATAGACCGGCAGCTGGGGGCTGACCAGGTCCAAGAAGAGGGTATTGACGGCCAGAGTCCGCAGGGACCTGAGAAGAAAGTCCTTGCCCAGGATCCGGAAGGAGAGGAGGATGAGGGGAATATTCAGGATAAAGGCCAGGCTGCCGATGGGCAGCTTGGTGAAGTGGTTGATGATGATGGAGATGCCCGTCACACCACCGGGGGCAAAATTGGCAGGGGCTGCAAAGTTATAGACGCCGACCGCAAAGAAGAAGGAACCCAGGGCGTCCAAAATCAGGTCATGGCCCAGACGCTTCAAGGTATCCGCTGTGAAAAATGCCTTGCCTTTTCCCGACATAGCTGCCACCTCCTGGACTTGTTTCCGCTGACCTTCCTACTGGGTCAGAAACCGGGTCAAACGATCGTGGGTCTTGGTCATGTCAAACCACCAGACTTCCTGACCATTGACATAATACATGCGGGTTTCACTCATGTCGGGCAACTGCAGCTGCTGCCTTTCATAGGCCAGATAGGTGGGAGCCTTGGTGATGTAGCCGTCCAGGTCCAGATTGGTGTAGGTGTTGGCCAGGATGACCGTGGCCGCCTTGTAAAGGGAGGCGCCACCGCCTGATGCCATTTCATTGAGGACGGAATTGATGACATTGCGCTGCCTTTGGTTGCGGTGGAAATCGTCATCGATTTTCCGGATCCGCGAGTAGTCCAAAGCCTGCCTGCCCGACAGGCGGTTCAAGCCGCCGGGAAGACCCAGGACCCGGCCCTCTGCCCCCGTCAGGTTGATGGTCACGCCCCCTATGGCATCGACTATATTGACAAAGGACCTGAAGTTGACCGCCACAAAGCCCTTGATGGGGATACCAAAGTTTTTCTCCACGGTTTGTATGGCCAGGCCTGCCCCCCCATAGGCATAGGCGGCATTCAAAAGACCCCGGCTGTGACCCCGGGCCCCGATATTGACATACATGGCCCGCATGAGGGAGACAATGGAAATCTTCCGGGTGTGATGGTTGATGGAGATGATCATGATCACGTCTGATCGGCCACTGTAATTGCTGGTATCAACGCCCAGAAGAAGGATATTCTCAATCCCCTCCATGTCCCTGACCTGGATATCATCGGTCTGGACCGGGAAATCCTCCCCGCCCGGTTCATGAGGCAGATCAAGGCCTAGCTGGTCCGGATCATAGTCAGCCATGAGGTCGGGAATGTCGTAAAAACTGTCGTAACGGATATCAGACCCGGTATAGGTTACCCGGGACATCATTTCAGCGTAGACCACATAAATACCAAAAACGGTGGAGAGAAAAACTCCTGTCACCAGTCCCAGAATGACAAAAGTGGTCGGGAAGAGTCGCCGGAAGGGGCGTCGGCCCCGCTTACCTGCTGTCGCTCCCCTTGATGAAAGGGTGCGCCCCTGGGGGCGCACCGGACTTGAGCGCTGTCGATTGGTCAAAATCCTGCTCCTTTTAAGCCTTCAGCCTTCAGAAAAGATGCCAGGCTGACAAAGGATCAACCCGGTTCATCCATTCTATCGCATCAGGTCAATATCCTCCCCAACCCCATCTAGCTGCCGCTGACAAAATCAGGCTGTTGATGGAGAAGAAGATCAGGTAGACCAGGGTCAGGGCCAGGACGATCATCCAGATTTTGCGGATCCCCGGCCTGGGCCCTGACAGGCAGATGATCAGGGAAGCGGCAAAGATCAAAAGGGGGATCAGGTGGAGGATCATGGTCAGGAAGTTGAGTCCACCGGCCGAATTGACAGAAATGACCAGGCCCAGGAGCATGACGAAGAGGGTGATGGGCAGGACCAGGTTCATGAGGGAAGAAAAGCGGGCAAAGGCATCAGGCAGACTGATCTCATCTTTCAGCCAGTAACGGCGGCAGACCCAGGCTGCGGTCGGCATGAGGACCATGAGAATCATATTAAAGAACCAGGACAGGAAGAAACCGCCTGCATGCCAGTTGAAAAGCTTTGAGGATGCCAGGGTGTAAAAGAGGGTAATCAGGAAGGGGACGATGGCCGCAAAGAGCATATGCATGGGTTCTTCCGTGCCCAGAAATCCCTTGCCAAGCCAGGTGAAATAGCGTCTGCCTTCCAGGGCCAGAGCCGAAGGCGGTGCGGGAGCCTGGGGTGGATAGGGATGAGCCTGCGGGGGATGGGGGTAAGGATAGGGCGGATGGCCCGGGCTTGCCAGGTCCTGGGGAGCAGGCGGCGGGGCGGCTGGAGGTTCAGGAGCTGCGGCTGGTTCAGGAACGGAAGCAACTTCCGGGGTCGCAGCCTGGTCTTGGGCAACTTCCACCTGCCTGTTTCCACACTTACTGCAAAAAACGGCATCATCGGCCAATTCGGCCTGACAAAATTGACAGTTCTTCATGATGATCTCCTCATACTTTCAATGTCTTGCTATCTTTAGCCCGGGATTGACCTGACTAATAAGGACAAAGTTGGGAATAATTATATCACAGGCCTTTGCCTGTAAGGGCGGCGAAAAGCCTTGAAAGACCGCTTCAGCCTGCCCTCATCTTAATGGTAGGATAAGGGAAATACGCTTGCTGGAAACATAAAAAGGAGTGTCTGGAATGCGGGCATTGATACAACGTGTGAGCCGGGCATCTGTCAGCTGTGATGACGGATTTGAATCGGAAATCGGCCAGGGCTATTTGATTTTATTGGGTGTGGGTGCAGAGGACGACCAGGAAACCTGTGCCCGCCTCTGGAATAAAATTCATAAGCTGAGAATCTTCAAGGATGAAGCGGGTAAAACCAATCTGGACCTTGCTTCTGTGGGAGGCCAGGTCATGGTCATCTCCCAGTTCACTCTCTTTGCTGACACCAAAAAGGGTAACCGGCCCAGCTTCGTCAAGGCCGCCCCTCCGGATAAAGGCCAGGCCCTCTATGACTATTTCCTGGATTTGGCCAGGCGGGACGTGGACAAGGTGGCCAGGGGGTCCTTCGGTGCCGACATGCAGGTCAGTCTGGTCAATGACGGCCCCTTTACCATCTGGCTGGATACTGATCTTTTCTAGTCCATCAGCTTGTCCGCTTCAAGAGACAAGCGGGACATGATCAGCTGGGTGCCGGTCATGGATCGAGAAAGAGACTTGTAAGCTAAATGGAGCTGAGACGGGGTCTCATATAGGGCAAAACAGGCAGATCCGGTCCCTGTCATGGAGACGGCCAGGGCCCCTGTCCTATCAAGGGCTTTTATGGTCTGGTCGATAGCGGGGATCGCTTCTTTCATGATCTTCAAAAAATCATTTTTGACCCAGCCTGCCAGCTGGGCCTGATTTTCCAAGGCCAATCGCCTTTGCCAGACTTGCAGCTCCCGGGACTCCCCTTCCGCTCGATGGCAGGCAGTTCCCGACTGGCGGTCCTGGTCAAGTGCCTTAAAGGCCCAGGCCGTACTGACCGATGCCGGAGGCTTGGCAATCAAGAGGGGCCAGGCCGGGGCCTGGAGGGCGGGAGACAATTTTTCTCCGATACCCGCCGACAAACGCACACCCCCCTTAAGGCAGAAAGGGACATCTGCACCCGTCTCCAGGGCCAGGGCTTCCAGGTCCTCCAGGGTCAGGCGGTCTGGATCCAGACCTTCTTCCCTGGCCAAGTCCTTCCGCCAGATCCGCCAGAGCATGCGAAGCAGAGCGGCGGCATCTGTACTGCCGCCTGCCAGGCCGGACTCCAGGGGGATCGTTTTTTTAATGAAGATCTCCAGCTGGAAAGCGCCCGGGTCCAGGCCCGCCCTTTCAAAGAAGCGCCGGGCTGCTTTATAACAGATATTGGCCGGCCCCCGGGGAACTTGAGAGTCATCCGAATGGACAAGCCAGCCAAGGTCATCCTCTGAGGGATCTTCATAGGAGCACTTGGCTTGGATCTTTTTCAGGGACAAAAAAACTTGGTCCGCCAGCTCGATAGTGGCCATCAAACTCAAGAGTTCATGGTAACCATCGGGCAGGCGGTCCAAGACTTTCAGCGACAGGTTTATCTTAGCGCGCGCCGCTTCACACGCCTGATAACCGCTTAAGAGGCTCACGGCCTAAAGATTTACTCCGATTGCTGGAGCAGGCGTTCCAAACCCTCGTCATCAAAGGCGATTTCAACTACCTTGGTCAGCAGGTCGATGTAAGAAAAACAAACATGTTCATTATAGGTAGGACTCACGGGGCAACAAACGGTAAAGACATTTGATGAACAATTCTCCAGGTAGCCTTCGTGGATGACGGTACGACGGCGTCCCCCGTTCGACTTAAGCATAATGCGCTGTCCAAGACGTTCTTCCAATTCAGCTCGGCATGAAGCCAGGTCATTTTTTGCGATCAATAGCATTCACTCCTCTAGTAGTAGGTCAAAGGCACACATTGGGCCATCAAACCGCATTATAGCTTTTTTTCGAGAAAATTGCAAGTGCCGACCGGCCTAGCTGGGGCTGACAGAGGTCATTTCAGCCACCAGCCCCCCTCCCAGAACCCGATCTCCCTGGTAGAAGACCGCTGATTGTCCCGGTGATGAAAAACGGACTGCCTGCTTAAAACGGACCAGGGCTTCTTTTCCCTGACCAGTCAAGGTCACGGATGCCGGATGGGGGATCCCTTGGGAGCGCAACTGGAGCTCCACTTCCAAGGAAGCAGGCAGGGCTTGGGGCCAAAAACAGTCGGTCAAGGTCATCTCAGTCATCATAGCCTGGTCTTCGTCACCCAGGGTGACCGTATTGTTTTCCCCGTCGATGGCCAGGACAGTCATCCGTTGGCCCAGGGCCTGGCCCAGATGCCGGCGCTGGCCCACAGTGAATTGCCAGGCCCCGCTGTGATGGCCGATGACCTGGCCCTGGAGATTGAGGAAAGGGCCCTCTTCCTGCCTCAGCCCCTGCTTTTTCAGGAAGGGCTTCAGCTGTCCCTTGGCCAGGAAACAGATATCCTGACTGTCCCTGGCCTGGGCAACCGGATCGCCCATCCGGGAGGCGATCTGGCGGGCCTGGTCCTTGGACTTGCCCCCCAGGGGAAAGAGAATCCGCCTTAAAAGGTCTGCCGGCAGGCGGTAGAGAAAATAGCTCTGGTCCTGGCGGCGGTGACTGGCCCGGTAAAGCCAGTAGCCGGATTCATGGCGGCCCACCCGGGCATAGTGCCCGGTGGCTATATAGTGGCAGGCTAATTCGTCGGCCAGCCTGGCCATCTTGTCAAATTTGAAATTTGGATTGCAAAAGACACAGGGGTTGGGGGTCAGTCCCTGGCCCCAGGCTTGTACAAAAGGGCCGACCACATCCTGGTAGAAGTCATCCCTGACATCCAGGATCAAATGGGGTAGTCCCAGCATGGCGGCTGACTGGCTGGCCCTTTCCAAACGATTTGGATCTTCCTCCTCCTGCCAGGTCCAGAGGCTGACGGCTGTCACCTCATAGCCCTGGGCCTTGAGCAGGCTGGCTGAAGCCGTGCTGTCCACGCCCCCAGACAGACCCAAAAGCACCTTTTTTGAGCCTGGAAAATCTTTTCTTTGGTCGTCTTGATTCATCGTCATCAAATCATTTTACCGGATGGGAAAGAAGCTTGTCGATCCGGGAAGGTCAGAGCTTCCCTTTCAGAACAATAAAACGGGCAGGATTCCCATAACCATCCGGGAATCAGCTGCCCGTTCCTCCGAGGTGTACTTCCAAAGTACGCCTCCTTTCCGGCCCCCCTATCGACTGCTGCAAAGCCGGTAAAAGCCAGACGGCTCCAAGAACAATTCCGGCCAAGAGATTAGGTTTGGGTACGCAAGTTAGTGCGGTCATTCTGTCTTTAATACGAAGACGAGGTTACGCAACCCTAGCTCCAGTTGACCGCTGTCCTTTCGCGCACAGCGCAGTCCTATGGGACACCCTTTTCTCGATTACCTTACTTCCTGGTCTCCCGGCACTTCCGGGACACACACGACAATCTATGTAAACCAATCGAGGTTGTAAATATACTAGCACCGGCCGGCCAATTTGTCAATATTTAGCCGGGATAATTGAATGATTATGTAAGCTCTTTTGGACCTTTTGTCCCTGGCCCTAGTCTTCCCCCTGGCCCAAAGCCCGCCTCTTGTCGTGGACAGAGAGGGGTTCAGCCTGTTCAACTTCGTAGTATATTTCTGCCCGGTCCAAAATGCGTTGACGTGCCAAAGGTGACAGACTATCCATCAACATGAGCAAACGGGCCTTTTGTTCCATGAGCGAGAGGTCAACCTGGCTTGATTTGTCAGACAGGAGGTCGGCAGCTCCCGCCAGTGCGGGCCCCGCAAGCGGCTTGGCCGGCATTTCCTCCATACCAAGTATTTGATCCAAACTGGCACCGAACATGGAGGCCAGGCGTTTGGCTGTCTTAATATCCGGGTAGTTCCTTCCACCCTCCCACTGACTGACCGAGGTTTGTGTGACACCCAAGGCTTCCGCCAATTCATTTTGCGTCATGTGGTTCTTTTTTCGAAAATAACGAATTCCATTCATTGTGACCACCTTAATCCGGGTCGCGGACCCGTCTGAGAAGTAACAGTGTTAACTTATATGGCAAGGAAAAGCGGACGAAGGCGAATGAAAAGGTAATCGCCCCACCGAAAACAGCCTTACCGCTTACCATATGACAGTATAATAATACGCAATAGGGGCCTGATGACGCAATCAACTGATATTATTATAATTACCAATAATTGCTTCTTGTCCAGGCTTTTTCTTGTGAATATGCAATATAGTTGAGATTTCGTTCAGAATATCAGGCTTCAGGCCAGGTACCAGGCAGGTACAGGTGATCGAAAGCCATCATGGTTTCTGGAAAAGCTTGCCAGGGCGGCTAAGGCCTGCTCCCTTTCAAGCTGGCCTGACTTCTTCTCTATTTTTTTCAGGAGACTGGTCATATGCTGGTAGGCTAGAAGGGTGAAAAACTGGGAGGGGACCTGGCGGTTGTAATAGAAATCGATCAGATACTGGCGGTCCTGCCGGCTGGCCTCTTCTCCCTTGATGAGCAGGCGGCAAAGATCCATACCTGCCAGCTCCTGGCAAAGAAAAAAAGGTAGGTTGACCTGCAGGCCACCCTTATCCCCAACAGTGAAACACTGGCTTACCCGCCTGCCTATGGACCAGGTCTGCCTCAGGCCATTGCCGGTCGCCAGGGACCGGGCATTTTGCAGATAAAAGACCTGCCAGCGGCGATAAGGAGCTTGATCAGGAATCATATGCCTGACCCGATCCACCATCCCCAGGGCAGCCTTTTCCATGCTGACCAGATCTCTTCTGGTCGACTGCCGGATCTGACGCTTGCTCCTGATCTGGATAAGGCGCAGGAAGCCTGTCAATTGAATCAGAGTCTCCGGCCCCAGCTTCCCCTTGCAGACCAATTCCAGAAAGGGTTTCCCCGGGCGGCGGGGTGCCCTGCCGACGAAGCCCTCGGCCAAGCCGGTCCAGTCCATGGGCGGCAGGATGGGACCCAGGAGTCGGAAGAGCGGCGATAAGCTTGACATGGTCTGGCAGACCCAGCTGAGATGGGACCACTCTTCCCCTACCCGGCCCCATTCGCGCCAGGGACCCAGATAGAGCCAGTAGGGCTGCATCTCCCGGTTAAAGGCTTCCAGGATATAGCAGTCCTTGTTGGCATGTCTGGCATGGCAATTGCCGATCCGCCAGTCCTTGCACTTGGGATCCTTGCTCAGCCATCTTTGGGCCAGGTTTTTGACATGATTGCTTTCTTGAGGGGAAAGATGACACGGGGACACGATTGAGCCTGCTCCTATAGACTAAACCGTTATTGTTATTAAATATATCAGATTATTTTGTCTCTTTTGCCCCGTTTCGTGGCATGAAAAATACCGCCCGTTCCTGAACAGGCGGTATGATTCCAGCTATCTCATCTTGCCTATTTTCGGCCCGGGTAAACCTCCAAGGCGGCCTGGAGGATCCGCATGGCCTCCTTGAGGTCTTCACTCTTGAGGACATAGGCCACCCGCACCTCATCAAGTCCCCGGCCGGGGGTCTGATAGAAGTTCTCCACAGGAGCCAGCATGACCGTCCCGCCATCCAGCTGGAAGTCGGTCAGGAGCCAGATGGCAAAATCCTCGGCATTGTCCACGGGCAGTTTGGCGATGGCGTAAAAGGCACCGCCGGGTTTTTCACAGAGGACACCTTCCATTTTCTCCAGGGCCTGGATCAAAATGTTGCGGCGCTCCTCATAGCGTTCCCGGATGGGTTTGAAGTAGGACGGATCAAGGTCATAGAGGGCCTTGGAGCCGATCATCTCCAGGGTGGGCGCACAGAGCCTGGCCTGACCCAGCTTGAGGGCTGCCGTCATGACATCCTTGTTCTTGCTGGTCAGGGAGCCGATTCTGGCCCCGCAGGCCGAAAATCGTTTGGAGACGCTGTCAATCAGGATGACCCGGTCCAGGATATCGGTCATGGATCCAAAGCTGGTCGCCGTCCTCCCGTCATAGCAAAACTCCCGGTAGACTTCATCGGCGATGATAAAGAGATTCCGGTCACGGGCAATGTCAGAAAGCATGCGGACCTGTTCGGCGCTGTAGACGACGCCTGCCGGGTTGCCGGGGTTGGAGAGCATGAAGCCCCGGGTCTTGTCTGTGATCAGACCCTCAATCACCTCCCGGGAGGGCAGGGCGAAGCCATCCTCGGGATAGGTTGTGATGGGCTTGATCCGGGCCTCATAAGGGGCGGCAAAACCCCGGTAGTTGGTATAGAAGGGTTCGGGGACCAGGACTTCCTCACCGGGATCGCAGGTGATCAGGAGGGCCCACTGGAGGGCCTCACTGCCCCCGTTGGTGATGATGACATCCTCTGTCTCATAGGGCAGGCCCATCCGCTTGTAGTAGTCGGCAATACTCTGGCGCAAGGGCTCCCAGCCATTGGAGTCCGCATAGGCCAGCACATCGATATCCGCCTGCCTGACCGCCTCCATGAAGACCTTGGGTGTCTCGATATCGGGCTGGCCGATGTTGAGGTGATAGACCTTGGTACCCCGCTTCTTGGCTTCATTGGCAAAAGGCACCAGCTTGCGGATGGGTGATGCCTGCATGGCCTGGCTGCGACTGGATATTTTCATTTTGAAATCTTCCCCCTTAATCTTGGAGCTTTGTGCAAAAATAATGCTTGATTGGGCCTGTTTTCAAGGCTTATCGCCTGCTAATCATAGCATAGTCACCAGAAAAAGAGCGGAGATCCAAGGACCCCCGCTCCTGTCGGAACCATCTTCTTCAGCCCTTTTATCAG
Source organism: uncultured Mageeibacillus sp. (assembly GCA_964553675.1). Lineage (GTDB taxonomy): Bacteria > Bacillota > Clostridia > Saccharofermentanales > DTU023 > UBA4923. Next base: position 17,936 of record CAZKLG010000019.1, read on the forward strand.
TCCTTATAGGCCTTGAAAAACTCGTCGACCAACTCCTGGTGGTGGCCCAGGACGATCATGTGGTGGTTGGCGATGGGGCGGTTGGTGAAGTAGTCCAGGCCCGAGGGGATTTCCAACCTCATCTGGGTCCGGCAGAGGTTGCCCTCATGCATGCTCTCCAGGAGCTTGGCGTCGGCCGCAAAGTAGGTTTCAAAGTCATCCTTGCACTTGAAGACGGTACAGGCACCGGGTTCAAAATCGGCTTGGACCGAAATGCCCAGGCCACTTTCGAAATGGGTGGTCAGCCGGTAGTTTTCTGACATGTCCAGGGGAAGGATGCAGTGGGCAAAAACAATTTCCTTATCGGCCGGATAGAGGCGGGAGGGGTTGACCATGAAGACCGGCTGGCCGGTCAACTCCCCGATCACGGTCATGGAGACCAGGGAGCGGCTGTCGCCCTCACAGGCGGCCCAGATACCCTCGGCATTCAGGATGCCCAGGGCCAGGCAGCCGGTGATGCAGAAGGGCTCCAGAAGGTCAAAACAGCGGAGGGTGAAACCGTCCAGCTCGTACTTGTCGACCAGCCGGCGGCAGGCGCCATAAACTTCCAGGGCCTTTTCCATCTCATCGCCCTGATAGCCCTTGGACTTGAGCTCCAAGGTCCATTTATTGTCCTCGTAGCTGGCCTTCCTGATCTCTTCCTCGACCTCGGACATGGGGATGTGGACCAGTTCCATGCCTGACCGCTGGCGCAGCCGGTCGGCATCGACCGGTTCACTGATCAGCCAGTCTGATTCGCCGGTCACGCCCAGGCGGAGCCCTTTCAGTTTTTGCCGGGTGTCGGCGACCCGGAGGAGGATAGCCAGTCTGCGGGCAATCTCCTGGGCACTGCCGTGGAGGATTTCCCCTCTTTGGCCATTCTCATTGAGGAAGGAGAGGATCTCCATGGAGGCCGCAAGCGAGTTATGGGAACGGGTGGTCAGGAGGATAAAGGGACCCTCCAGTCTCTGATAGATGGCTTTGAAAACTTGTTCGGATCCCCCCGAACCGACCAGAAAGAGGCGGAGGGATTGTTTGGCAAAGGCCGCTTCATCCTCCGTAAAGGCCAGGGGTTCTCCCAGGGCTTCTGAAACTTCTTTCAGGTAAGCATCCAGGGATGCCTGCAAATTAGGGTCTCGATTGTCTTCCGGGGCCTTAACCAGCCAAAGCAGTTTTGTCATCTTTTTCTATCCTTTCCTGATCAATGCTTCTCTTTATCTGCTGCAGTTTGAATCTGATGTCAAGGGACCAATGATGGCGTCTATATTCTTGCCTTTCAAAGACTGCCAGGAAGCCTTGGTCCGGGCGAAATAATCTTCGATCCTGGCCAGTTCAACCCCCCGCCGCACCTTCATGGTCGTTGTCTTGACCATATCCTGCAAACTGTAAAAATGGGAGCGGATTTCCTTGAATGAAGGCAAACCCCGGTTGACCTCGGCAATGATCCGGGCCAGGGCCTGGGCCATATCCTCTTCGGTCGGATCCCTTTGGAGGTCATCTCGGATCTTGTCCTGATCCAGGACCAGCTTGGCCGTGATGATGACATCGCCGCCGCCACCGGAATGACCAAAGACCAGGGCATCCCTGACCAGGTCATGGCGGTAAAGGAGGGCTTCAATCTCTTCAGGGAAAACCTTCTTGCCGCTGGGAAGGACAATCATGGACTTCCTGCGGCCGGTGATGACCAGACTCTTCTTGCGGGTGAAATAGCCCACGTCAGCCGTGTGGAGCCAGCCATCCTCATCGATGGCCTCAGCCGTGGCTTCCGGATCGTCCAGATAGCCCTTCATGACGATGTCGGACCGGACCAGGATTTCCCCCTCGCCCTTGCCGCCATTGTCGATGGCCACCACGATCCCGGCCAGAGGCTGGCCTACGGTGGCAAACTCATTGACCCGGGTATTGCCGCCGCTGACCACAGGAGAGGCTTCTGTCAGCCCATAGCCTGACAGGACCTCGATGCCGATGGCCCGGAAGAATTTCAGGGTATCGCGTTCAACAGGGGCCGCACCGCAGATGATGTACTGGAGATTGCCACCCAGCTTGTCCAGGACATCCTTCATGAGTTTGCGGCGGATATCAATGCCGATTTTATAAAGGAAAGTGGAGATGGCCATGCCCAGCTTGAGTTTCTTTGCCTGGCCGGTTTTTGCCGCCTCGCTCATGACCCGGCGGTGAACGGCATCCAGGATGGCCGGTACCACCACGGTCAGATGGACCTTATGCTCCTCCAGGTTCTTGCCGATATAACGGAGGCCATCAAAGACATGAATACTGCCGCCCATGGCCAGGACGGTCAGGAAACCACAGGTGTTTTCAAAGGCGTGGTGAAGGGGCAGGATGGACAGGGTCTTCAGGGGATCGGGAAAAGACACCGAGCCCAGAAGGGCCATGACATCCGCCGTAATGGACTTATCGGTCAAAATAGCTGCCTTGGAGCTGGCACTGGTGCCGGAGGTGAAGAGGATGGCCGCATCATCGCCATGGTCCAGGGGAGCCATGAGCTCCGGCTCTCCCGGCGGATCAGGCAAGGAGGCCAGGATATCATCCAGGACCAGGAGATTCTCGTCCCTGGCCATATCTTCCTTGAGGCTTTCCTTCAAGGAATCAGCTGCCACACCCCGGTCCATGACCAGGCAGTGCTTGAGATGGGGCAGGTCGGCCCGCATGGACTTGACGTGTTCATGCCAATCTGAGTCGTAGACAAACATGACCGCCTTGCTGCGTTCAAGCATGGGTTCCAGTTCGTCGGGCTTGAGCAGGCGATCGATGGGGACAATGACCCCGAAACCCGAGGCCACAGCCAGCCAGGTCACCATCCAGGGATAGCTGTTTTCCCCGATCAGGGCAATCCGGCTCCCCCGGGGCAGGCGTTCTGACAGCCAGCCCTGCATCTTGGCCACGTCAATAGCCAGTTGCCGGTAGCTTTGGCTGACCAGCTCCTGGTCACGGGGCCTGACACGCCAGCGGACGGCATCCCGGTCGCCATAGAGTTGGTAGCCACGGAGGATGATATCCCTCAGCCCCTGGAGCGGGGGTGGCTGGTACCAGCTTTTACCTGTGACTATCTGGAGCTTGCGCCCCCCACTGTCAGCTTTTGCATCAAGGGCAGGCCTTGGGTTCTTATCGGTCATTTAGTATTCTCCCATCGAGTTGGAATCCGTTATTTAGGAAAGAGCCAGCTGTAGAGGGTGACATGGGTCACCGTCACGGCGGCAAAAAGGATGAGGGCAACCAGGGCAATCAGGAGGCCTGACACACCCAGGGCACGGCCATTACCCTCCCTGCGCTTGGAAAGATAGATGCCCACAGGGGTCAGAATCAAGCCAAAGAGGGCCAGGAGGATACCTCCACTGCCCAGGGCAATGGTGGCGTAGTAATAGTAATGGAGGAGGACTTCCTTGGCTCCCTCATAAAGAAGATAGGATTCAAAGGCATCCTTATAGAGGGGCAAGAGGAAGAGACTTAGGAGGGCTGAGGTAAAACCAAAGCCGGTTATCCCCGGTATCCCTTTTTTGATTTTTGGGGGTGGCGGGGCCGGAGGCGGTACCTGGGGCAGGACATAGGCCTGCTGGACCGGTCCAGCCTGGACGGGGGGAGGTGGGCTTACTTCCTGGCCTGGCAGAGCCGGGCTGTCTATTTTTTCAATCATTTGATCATTTTCAAGTGGATGAGTCTGTCCGGACATGGATCGCTCCTTTCCGCAGGACAAAGCCTGCTTGCAGGTATGCTTGCATTGCCTTACAGGTTACAGTATACCCATGAATGGCCCGGGAACAAGACTTGAATAAATCAAGTCCTCAGGTGTCACCCTTGTGTCTTTTTTTCCTCCAGCCGATGTTGGAAATCCCGAAAATAGGCCTCAAACAGGCGATTGACCTGCTTTTGACTTTCCGCTGCCAATTCCTCAAAGGTCTGCAGCAGATCCCGGCCCAGGTCGGTCAAACGGCTGCTGCCCCCCTCCTGGCCGCCCGGTCTTCTGTCCAGAACCTGGGCACCCAGCTCCTCTTCCAGGAGATTGAGGATCTGCCAGCCCTTGCTGTAGGAGAGCCGCATGCGGACACAGGCCGTCCGCACCGAACCCGTCTCATCAATCAGTCGGAGAAGGGTGGCAGGACCGGGGCCGAAGAAGACTGTCTCCCGGGCCAGATTCAGCTTGATGCGGGCCCGCATGGGCAGGCTGGCCGCTTCTGACAAATCGGTCAGATCGTCGGATATCTTGTCCAGGCTGCCAAAGGTGGACAGGACCCCCTGGTCGTCCAGGTCCAAGCGGTCCACAGGGCCGGGGGCCAGGGCGATCAGGTCGGCCAGGGAGCGGCCGGAGGCAGCCGTGGTCAGCTTGGAGACCGCCTCACGACTGAAAACCAGGGGCAGGCCCTCCTGGCCTTCAAAGACCGGCAGGGCCAGGGGGGCATCCGACTTGAGAAGGCGGGTCAGGCTATCCACCCGGATGGAAGGGATCAGGGGGCTGGCCAGCAAGATCTTGTCACAGGCCCGGCAGGTTCGCTGGGCATAGAAAAGACCCCGGATGGCATCCTCAAAGAAACTGCCTTCCTGCCAACGGGGGTTGTGGAGGCAGACCACGCTCATACGGGAAAGGAGGCGCTCCAGCTTCTCATTCTCAAAACCGGTGATGACCACGATGGGGGCTGCCCCGGCAAGCTGGAGCAGAATGATGACCCGCTCAATGAAGGTGACCTGGCCTGCCCTGATCAGGGCAGGCAGGATACGCTTACCCTCTGCCTGGATGTCGGTGACGGCCTCAGCAGGCTCAAGGGGTCTGGAGGCCACAATGACAGCGGCCCCCCGCATATTGGCTTGCTTTCCCTTATCCAAGCTGCTTCGACGCCCCCTTGTCATCCTGGCCCCGTCGACCTGGTCCTCCTATTTTTTCTTGCGATAGAAGGTATCTTCCATGGGCAGGCTGGTCCGCATTTTCCCGTCAAGCCTGTAATAGGCATGGGCCACTGAGGGAGCGATGGGCACACAGGCCAGTTCGCCGACGCCCCGGGCACCATAGGCATAATCCACATAGCCCGGTCCCTTGACGATGTGAGTCTCAATCTCAGGCACCTGATTGGCCCGGAAAAGCCCGTAGGTTCCCAGCTTGAATTTGGGGATCCCGCCGGGGTTGACGAAGTCCTCGGTCAGGGCATAGCCCAGGCCCATGACACAGCCCCCCTCAATCTGGCCTTCCACGGCCGTGATATTGACCGGGGTACCCACATCGTAGGCGCCCACCATTTTTTGGATCTTGCCTTTTTCGTCCAGGATGGTGACCTCACAGCCGTAGCTGTAGCCGATGTGGCTGACCGGGTTCTCCTTGTCTGATCCCAGGGGGTCGGTCGGCGGTCCGAATTCGCCGAAGAACTCCCGGCCTTCCAGCTTGCTCAAATCCCCGCCTACCGCCTCCATGGCCTCTTTCAGGTCCTGGGCGGCCTGGCGGGTGGCCTCTCCGGTAAAGAGAGTCTGGCGGGAAGCAGTGGAGGTGCCGGCATCAGGGGTCCGGTCGGTATCAGGCATCTCAAAGACCGTATCGGTCACCTGGCAGTCCAGGGTCTGACAGACAATGGAGGTCACCATCTGGGCCACCCCCTGGCCGGAACAGGCGGCCGATGTCCGGATGTGGACCTTGCCATTTTCAACCGACAGGGTACAGCGGCCGAAATCGGGAACACCCACGCCCAGGCCACTGTTCTTGAAACCACAGGCCAGCCCCGTGTAGGGACCGGACTGGTAGGCCTCCTTGACAGCTTCCAGGCACTCGGCCAGGCCGCAGCTGGGGTCGACAATCTGGCCATTGGGCAGGACATCCCCGGGCCTGACGACATTGAGGTAGCGGAAGTCCCAGGGATCCATGCCGCATTTTTCTGCCAGGAGATTGAGATTGCTCTCCATGGCATAGCAGGACTGGGTGACCCCGAAGCCCCGGAAGGCACCTGAAACCACATTATTGGTATAGACGGCCTTGCCCGTGATATCCACATTCTGGAAATTGTAGGGGCCTCCGGCATGGGTACAGGCCCTCTGGGTGACAGGGCCGCCCAGGGAGGCGTAGGCACCCGTGTCGGCGATGATCTCGGCGATCAGGGCGGTCACCCGGCCCTGGGCATCGCAGGAGGTGGTCATCTTCATGACCATGGGGTGGCGCTTGGTATGGACGATGGTGCTGTCATAACGGGAGAGCCTGACATTGACCCGGCGGCCGGTCTTCCAGGCCAGGAGGGCGGCATGATGCTGGACGCTCATGTCTTCGCGACCACCAAAGGCCCCTCCCACCAGACCGGAGCGGATATGAACCTTTTCCGGCTCGATCTGCAGCATGTTGGAGACTTCCCTCTGCTCGTCATAGATGGACTGGGAGGCTGTGATCATGTGGACGCCTCCGTCCTCGGAGGGCCAGGCAATGGCACACTCGGGTTCCAGGAAGGCGTGCTCCTCCCAGGAGACCTCGTAGGTTTCCGTCACCACATGGGCTGCCTCTGCCACTGCCTTATGGGCATCACCCCGGATCAGGCGCTCGCTGGAGAGGATATTGCCCTTTTCATGGATCTTGGGGGCACCTTCCGCCATGGCCTGGAAGGGGTCCAGCATGGGTTCAAGCTCTGTATAATCGACCTCGATCAGGTCCAGGATTTTCTGGAGACTTTCCCTTGTCTCACTGGCTACCAGGGCGACGGCATCACCGATGTAACGGGTGACCTGGCCCTCGGGGATCATGACATCCCAGTCCTGGACGATATGGCCGATGGTGTTGTTGGGGACATCCTTGGCGGTCAGGATGGTGATGCAGTCGGGATGCTCCAGGGCCTTGGAGATGTCAATCCGGTTGACCCGGGCCCGGGGATAGCGGGTCCGCAGGGCCTGGCCATAGACCATGTCATCAAACTGATAATCATCGGGGAATTTGCCGGTGCCCAGCACTTTTTCCATGACGTCCACCCGCTGGGAGCGGTCGCCCACCCGGGCCTGGGAGTCCAGGACCGGGACATGCTTGCCCGTATGGAAGTAATGGCCTGCCATCTCGATGGCATCGATGATCTTCTTATAGCCGGTACAGCGGCAGAGGTTGCCGGTGATGGCCCTGGCGATCTCCTCCCGGCTGGGCTGGGGATTCTTGTCCAGGAGGACCTTGGCGGCCATGACCATGCCCGGGGTACAAAAACCGCACTGGACGGCGCCGGTCTCGGCGAAGCTGTGAACGTAAACTTCTTTCTCTCTGGCGGACAGCCCCTCCACCGTGGTGATCCGGGCCCCGTCAAAGCGGGATACCTTCATGATGCAGGCCTTGACCAGCCTGCCATCCACGACCACGGAACAGGTGCCGCAAGCACCCTCACTGCAGCCATCCTTGACAGATGTCAGACCCAGGTCTTCGCGCAGAAAATCAATCAGTCTTTTATCTTCCGTCAGTGTGTGTTTTTCTTGGTTGACCGTCAAGGTCCAAGACATAGCCATTTCCTCCTTCAACAGTGCGAAATCCAAATATTATGATTTATGGATCAGCGGATATCCAGGTCGGGCAAGCCACGCTTGAGATAGCGCCCGTCCGCCTCTTCCATGACAATTTTACCAGAAGCCAGCTTATGGCGGCCTCTCAAAAAGACGTCACGGATCTTCCCCTTCATGGGGAAACCCTCATAGGGTGTGTAGTCACAGTTCTCCTGCAGATCTGCCTGGCTGACTGTCCATTCAGCATGGGGATCCAAGATGACGATATCGGCGTCACTTCCCACCTGCAAAATGCCTTTTTGGGGGTAGAGTCCAAAATACTTGGCGGCATTGGTGGAGGTGACAAGCGAGTAGCGGTTGATGTCCATGCGGCCCCGGGCCACTCCATAGCTGTAAAGAAGGGCCATGCGCAGTTCAATTCCCGGCGCCCCATTGGGAATCTTGGAAAAATCATCCCTGCCCATTTCCTTTTGCCCCTTGAAATTAAAGGAGCAGTGGTCGGTGCCGATAAACTGGATATCGCCCGAGGCAAGACCCTGCCAGATGGCTTCCTGGTCCCGGCGGGAGCGCAGGGGGGGACTCATGATATACTTGGCCGCTTCAAAGTCCTGACTGCTGGGCTGGCCGTAAAGGGAGGCGTCCAGAAGCAGGTACTGGGGACAGGTCTCGACAATGACCCGGATCCCCCTTTCCCGGGTCCGCTGGATGGCCGACAGGCCCTTGGCGGTCGACAGGTGGACAATATGATGATTGGCATGAAGGAGGCTGTTGACTGCCCCCAGGCGGACAATGGCTTCTTCTTCCAGCTCGTCCGGCCGGGTCAACTGGTGATAGTAGGGTGACAGATGACCCAGGGCCCGTTCACGGCGGACCAGGACATCGATCAGAAGGCCGTTCTCACAGTGGAAGCCGATGGTGGCCCCCAGCCGCTTGGACTCTTCCAGGGCCTGGTAGATCTGGTCTTCCTGGACCATCATATTATCCTTGTAGGCCATGTACATCTTGAAGGAAGTGACACCGCCTGCCACCACTTCCTCCATCTCCGCCCTCAAGTTATCATTCCACTCGGTCAGGGCCATATGAAAGCCGTAGTCAATGGCGCAGTTGCCATCCGCTTTTTCATGCCAGCGTTCCAGGCCTCTTGCCATGCTCTCCCCATGAAACTGGGTGGCAAAATCGATGACAGTGGTGGTGCCGCCTGCCAGGGCCGCCCGGGTACCTGTGGCAAAGTCGTCGGCCGTCACCGTCCCCATGGATTCCAGCTGGAGATGGGTGTGGGTCTCGATCCCGCCAGGCAGAAAATAGCAGTCATGGCATTCGATCACCCTCTCCCCGGGAAGGGGATCCAGGTCGCCCATGGCCTCGATGGTCTGGCCTTTTATCCGGATACTCCCCCGGCAGGTCTCTTCAGGAAGGACGATGAAACCGTCCTTGAGCAAGTAAGTCCCTTCCATGTAAACCTCGTCAATCAAGGATGCCGGACACCAGGATCCGGCATGTCTTTGTCTTATTGCCGGTAGCGCCGGCAGCGGGAGGCTGCCGGCGACTTGGCATGGATCTATAAATTAGGCCAGATGGCGGCCGCGCGTTCGGCGGTCCGTGCAAAGATCTTTTCCTCATCCACGGTCAGGAGGTCACGGTTTCTCATGACAACCTTGCCGTTGATGACCACGTCATTGGTCATGCGGCCATAGCCGCCAAAGAGGAGGTGGCCCTTCCAGTTATCCCCGCCAAAGGGGGTGAAGGGATAGTAATCCAGGGTGATGACATCGGCATAGGCCCCTTCCTTCAGCACACCCAGGGGGCGCTTGAAGTGGAGGGCGGCGATGGCCGGGTTGCCCTCATACTGCAATTGCAGGGCCTGGCCAAAACCAACGGTGGGATCAGACAGGCGATGGGATTGCAGGATCTTGGACACTTTGACGGACTCAAACATGTCGTGAGTATAGGCGTCTGTACCCAGGCCCAGGCGGATGCCCCGTCTCAGCATGCCCAAAACCGGGGTGGCGCCCACGGCATTGCCCATATTGGACATGGGATTGTGGACCACAGAGGTGTCAGTCTCCGCCAGGATATCCAGTTCCCGGCCATTGACATTGACGGCGTGGACGGCGATGGTCTTGGGACCCAGAAGTCCCCAGCCCAGGAGCCTTTCCGTGACCCGCATGTCATATTTTTGCAGGCTGTCGTACTGGTCCTCCCGGCCCTCACCCACATGGATGTGATAGCCGGCGTCGATGCCCTCCATGGCCACCTTGACCTTTTCCATGGTCTCATCGGAGATGGTGAAGGAAGCGTGCATGCCGAACATACCCTTGATCATATCCTGGTCGTCGGTATTCATGGCCTTGATGAAGTCCACGTTTTCCTTGATCTCCCTCTCGGCCGTCTCTACCCCGTCCCGGTCGGACAGCTCCATGGAGAAGGAGCCCCGGATACCGATGGCCTTGGCGGCCTCCGCCAGGGTGAAAAGGGAACCGGTGGCCGCATGGGGGCTGGCGTGGTGGTCAAAGAGGGTGGTGACCCCGTTGCGGATGCTGTCGATATAGGTGGTGTAGGCTGACAGCTCATTGTCTTCCTCGGTCAGGCTGCGGTCCAGGGCCCACCAGAGATTTTCCAGAATCTCAGGGAAGTTGCGGGTGGGCTTGGAGACCCCCATGCCCCGGGCATAGGAGCTGTAGATATGGGTGTGGGCATTGATCATGCCCGGCATGATGACCCGGCCCTGGGCGTCCAGGATCTCATCGTCCGGATAGGCTGCTTTCAGTTCTTCAAAAGTCCCGACCGCCTGGATGACATCGCCATCGATCCGGACTGCACCATTTTCAAAATAGGGGTTTTCAGGGTCATTGGTGACCAATCTTCCATTACCAATAATCATGTGATTCCTCCTGTCATGGGCGGCGCCAGGCGCCGCCGCTATCCTTTGCAGGTGGCCCGCCCCTCTGACAGGGGCGGGTCCTTCCATTCATCTTACTCAGTGTGAGGCACAGTCATGCTCACGATTCAAAAGCCAGGGATAGTCCTGCTTGACTGCGGTGATGACCGCTGTCATCTCGGATCCGGCCAGATCCTGGAGCTGGTCTTCTGTGGCGTCAAAGATGCGGCCCCGCTGGTCGCGGATACGGTAGTTGCCCTGGGAGACTTCCAGGAAGCCGATATTCTCGGAATCCGTGAAATCTGCCTGGCTCCAGAAAACGGTCAGCTTATCCTTGTAGGGCCTGCCGGCATGGGGGCAGAAGCTAGCACAGTTGCCACACTCATTGCACATGCCGTCGATGTGGACGATCTGCTCTGAATTCATAAAGCCCTCCACCCGGATGGCCACATTGGCCCGGTTGGGGCAGACTTCGGTACAGATCCGGCAGACCTGGTCGCAGATCAGGCAGCGGAGGCCTTCCTCGGCCGGCAGTTTGGCAGTGGTCAGCTGACCCCGTCTTTCAAGGATGACGGGCTCTTCAACCGGGACCTCCACCTTTTCGAAATCATGGGTCAGGCCTTCCTTGGCCATGATGTCCAGGGCGGCCTTCTTGGCGTCTCCCATGGCAGCCACCACGGTCGAGGGCCCCTTGCGGCAGTCGCCGACTACATAGACCCCGTCCAGGGAGCTTTCCATGGCGTCCGACAGGCGGGGATCCCCGTAGCTGTCCACATTCATGCCCAGCTTTTCAAAGAGTCCCTTGTCGACCCGGGCACCCGTGGCTCCGATGACCGTGTCAAAGGCCAGAGTTTCAAACTCGCCCGTACCCAGGCAGGCCCGGCGGCCGGATTCATCAAAGTCGCCCAGGCGCTGCTTTTCGCAGACCAGGGACTTGCCGTCATAGCTGACAGGCGCCAGAAGCTCACGCCAGATGACCCCTTCTTCCATGGCGCCATCAAACTCGTCCTGGCTGGCCGGGGCATACATCTCGGTCCTCCGGTAGACGATGGTGACTTCCGGGTCCCCGGGCATCCGCTTGGCCAGACGGGCGGCATCCATGGCCACGTCGCCTGCACCGATAACGGCGATGCGCTTGCCCAGGTCGCGGGCACCTTCTTCCTTGGTCTCGATCAGGAAATCAAGGGCGTCGATGACATGGTCACCGCCCTCAGCGACCGGGGTTCTGCCCTTTTCCCAGGCACCGGTGGCAATAATGACATAGTCATGGCTCTTTTTCAGAGCATCAAGACTGAAGTTGGGGTCGGCATTGAAGTGGAAATTGACGCCGGTGGCTTCAACCAGCCTGAAGTCACGGTCGATCTCTTCTTCTGAGATCCGGAAGCCGGGGATGGCATAGCGGACGATCCCGTGGGAGGCCGCCCGTTTTTCATAGACATCCACTTCCAGACCGTTCCGTCTCAGGTAATGGGCCGCGGCCATACCGCCGGGGCCGGCACCGATGACGGCTACCTTCTTGTCTGATCTCAGGGGGGTGACTTCCATCTTGCCGATATAGGCATCCTGGGCCTCATCCGCTGCCTTCTTCTTGATATCCCGCATGTGGATGGATTCGTCGTAATCCAGACGGGTGCACTTCTCCCGGCAGGGCTGGGCACAAAGGACACCGGTGATGGTAGGACAGGGGTTGTCAATGGCGATGACCTGCATGGCCTGGTCATAGTCGCCCCGGGCCACCAGGGTGTTGTACTCGGGGATCTGCTGCTCGATGGGACAGCCACCCTCTTTACAGGGGGCCTTGTAGCAATCATAGAGGGGCAGTTCCGAATCGGTCTTACGGGAGGCCACTTTTTCCCGCCAGCGCTTTTGCATCCGGGGGTCCACCATGGTGGCCGCTGCCAGTTTTTCCAGCTTGTCAAGTTGGATTCTGCCGCCCAGGTTCAGGCTGTCCTCGGTCTCCTGTGCCATCTGCAGGAAGCGCATGTAGCCACCTGGTTTCAGGAGGGTGGTCGCCTGGGTCACGGGGCCAATGCCCACTTCAAGGAGATCCTTGAGATTGAAGGCGTCCACACCACCGGCATAGGAGATGGGCAGGTGTCCGTCAAAAGCCTTGGACAGCATGACGGCCAGGCTGATGGTCAGGGGCATGAGGGAGCGGCCTGACATATACATTTCTTCCGAGGGTACCTCGCCCCGTTTGACATCCACCGGGCAGGTATTGGACAGCTTGACGCCAAAGGCCAGGTCTTCTTCCTTGGCCACGGCCAACATACGGGTAAAGATGCCGACCGCGTCATCGTACTGGAGGTCAGCCAGGAAGTGTTTGTCGGGGAAGGCCACATAGTCATAGCCCAGATCATCCAGGGTCTTGCGTACATACTCGTAGCCCAGCATGGTGGGGTTACATTTGACGAAGGTATGCAGCTTTTTCTCAGTCAGGAGATAATGGGAAATCCGCTCAATTTCATCGGGTGGGCAGCCGTGGAGGGTAGACAGGGTCACTGAATGGCAAAGGGCGGGTGAGATGGCGTCAACGACGGCCTCATCCACCTTGTCGAAGAGGTCCAGATGGTCTTTTAAATAAGCGATGGCTTCCTGATAGGCAGGGCTTTGTGATGCATCTTTCAGGCCCTCAATGAAGTTATCCATCTTGGGCAGCTTGATGCCTTCCAGGTCGTAGCCCACACTCATGTTGTAGGCAAAATCATGACCGTCGGACAGGCCAAATTCCACGGCCAGAACCTTGATGGCCACCCAGGCTTTGACATACTCATCAAAGGCTTCTTCCACCGTCAATTCGGTGGACCATTCACAGTTGTAGCATTCGTCTTCTGCGTTGATACAGGGCTTGGCCACCGCATGGCGGATTTCCTCTCCGTCCATCTTCTGTACGGTCTTGAGCTCCATGAAACGGGCTCCGGCCAGGTAGGATACGATGATATTCTGGGCCAATTGGGAATGGGGGCCTGCTGCCGGTCCCACCGCCGATGCAATCTCATCCCCGAAAGGGGTTTTGAAACGGCTTCCCGAACGGTTGACGTAGAACTTACTCTTGTCCAGTCCGAAAACCCGTCCTTGTTTCTTGTACTCGCTGAGGCTCCATTCGATTAAGTTCGCAAAACTGATGGGTCTCATAATATCGCTCATAGTCTTCGCAACCTCTCCTTCTACTATTGGTATTTTATTTTGGCTTGCCATCCAGTGAAATGTATATGATTTCAAGGCCTGGGCAGACCGAAAATGATGATTGGCTTAACCATCATTTTACGTGCCTGGCTCTTATCTTACCAGTTTTCTTCTGTGCAATTTGCCCTAAAGAAAAAACCGGAACTTCCCTGAGGGAAGTTCCGGCTTTCAAGTCCCGCTTAAGCTTTATGCACTCTCTTTGGTGATATCCACATAGAGGGTGGGCATGACGCTGTAGATGGCAGCGCAGCGAACGATGTCTTCTTTCCAGTTGATCTCGTTGGGCGCGTGGGCTTGGGCTTCCTTACCAGGGCCGAGGCCGATGCAGGGGATGCCGTGGCGGCCCATGATGGCCACGCCGTTGGTGGAGAAGGTCCACTTGTCAACCTTGGGGGCCTCATAGAGGTTGGTGTAGGCAGCGACCAGTGCTTTGGTCTGCGGCGCATCCTCAGGAATGACCCAGGTCGGGAAGTAGCAGTCTTGCTCGTAGACGAAACCGGTCCATGAGGGACGATCGTATTTGTACATGGTGACCACAGCCCCGTGCTTCTTGACGGAGGGCAGGGCCTCAATTTCAGCAATGGCTGATTCCCAGGTCTCGCCCCAGGTCAGGCGGCGGTCCAGGGAGATGGCGGCGCTATCGGCCACAGCACAACGTGAAGGCGAGGTGTAGAAAATCTGTGAGGTGGTCACAGTGCCCTTGCCCAGGAAATCGTCATCCTTCAGATGGTTGTTGAGCTCTTCGACTTCCTTGAGGATGTCGGCCATTTTGTAGATGGCGTTTTCACCACGCTCAGGGGCTGAACCGTGGCAGGAAATGCCCTTGACGTCGACGCGGATTTCCATCCGGCCGCGGTGGCCGCGGTAGACGTGCATGTCGGTCGGCTCGGTGGAGACGACAAACTCGGGACGGATATTCTCATTCTCGATCAGGTGCAGCCAGCACATGCCGTCACAGTCTTCTTCCTGAACGGTACCGGCGACCAGGATGGTCACGTCGTCATCGATCAGGCCCAGATCCTTGGCAATCTTGGCACCGTAGACAGCAGACACAACCCCGCCCAACTGGTCGGAGGAGCCACGGCCGCCTACTTCGGTCTCATTCTCATAGCCCTCATAGGGGTCAAATTCCCAGTTGGCGATCTCACCGATGCCGACTGTATCGATATGGCCGTCATAGGAAATGATGCGCTCACCAGTGCCCATCCAGCCCAGGACGTTGCCCAGTTGGTCAAACTCAGCCTTGTCGTAGCCCAGCTTTTCCATCTCTTCCTTGATGCGGCGGGCGACGCCTTCTTCTTCACAGCTTTCGCCGGGGATACGGATCAGGTCGCGCAGGAACTTAACCATGTCCTCTTTGTAGCCTTCAGCGGCTGCACGAACGCGATCATAGTCAATCACTTTTGTCATCTTGGGTCTTCTCCTTATTAAAATTATTTCTTTTACAGATGACTGCCCCGGTATCTCCGGGACACCGAGGCAGTCATGGTAAGCATATCAATCAGGCATTATCCGCCCAGCGGGGGGTGGTGCCGTTCCAGAGCTCTTCCAGCTTGGCGCCGGGGTTCTTGATCTTCTGCAGGAAGATCATGGCGGCGATGATGTAAGGCTTGTAGCTGGCTTCCTTGTAAAGGGGGATGCGATAGCGGTCAAAGACCGACTCGTCGACTTCACCTTCTTCACAGGAGAGACCTGTGATGTCAGCCGGCAGACAGTGCATGTAAAGGGCCTTGCCGCCCTTGGTCAGCGCCATCATCTCTTCTGTACAGGCCCAATCCTTGTGGAGGGCGTTCTGGGCCAGGAGCTCCTGCTCCAGGGCATCGATACCGGCCTGGTCGCCAGCGGCGTAAAGATCGGTACGTTTTTCCATGGCCTTGAAGGGTGCCCAGCTCTTGGGATAGACAATGTCTGCATCCTTGAAGGCTTCTGCCATTGATTCGACGCGGGTGAACTTGCCACCGTAGGTCTCTTCGTTGTGCTTGGCCACGCCTTCGATGTCGTCCATGATGTCATAGCCTTCGGGGTGGGCCAGGACCACTTCCATACCGAAGCGGGTCATGAGGCCGATGATGCCCTGGGGCACTGACAGGGGTTTACCGTAGGAAGGCGAGTAGGCCCAGGTCATGGCCAGCTTCTTGCCCTTGAGGTTTTCAACACCACCAAACTCGTGGATGATGTGGAGGGCGTCTGCCATGGACTGGGTGGGGTGATCGATGTCGCACTGGAGGTTGACCAGGGTGGGGCGCTGTTCCAGCACCTCATCTTCGTGGCCTTCCTTGACGTAATCCGAGAAGCTCTTCATGTAGGTATGGCCCTTGCCAATGTACATGTCGTCACGAATACCGATCACGTCCGCCATGAATGAAATCATGTTGGCTGTTTCTTTAACCGTCTCACCATGGGAGATCTGGGATTTTTCCTCGTCCAGATCCTGAACTTCCAAGCCCAGGAAGTTACAGGCTGAAACGTAGGAGAAACGTGTCCGGGTTGAGTTGTCCCTGAAAAGGGAGATACCCAGCCCTGAATCAAAGATGCGGGCGCTCTTGTTGTTTTCGCGGAGCTCGCGAAGGGCGTCAGCGACGGCAAAGATGGCCATGAGCTCATCTTGGGATTTATCCCAGGTCAGGAAAAAATCGTCCTGGTACAAACCTTTGTAGTCGTAACCTTCCAGTTGCTTGATCAGTTCATTGATTTTCATTCGTATCGCTTTCCTCTCTTTTATTGGATTGTGGTCTACAGGCTTTCCAGCACACCGCTCATCTTATTGAACTCTTCGGTCAGGCGATCGATCTCATCAACCTGAGCGTGAATGTTATCCCAGTATTTATCGTCATACCATTGGGCGTTCAGCTCTTCCAGGGTCCTGCCCTGCTGCTCCACCCAGGTGTAGTACTTGAGGTTGTGAACGCGTTTGCGCTCCCAGTAGTTGAGCTCCATCATGTTGTCGGTCTTGATGGCCTTGAGGTGGTGCCAGTAATCGCGGGCAGCCAGCTCAGGTGTGTAGACTTCGCACTCATCCAGCTCAGCGATCCGGGACTGGTACATCTCGGCTGAGTCAGTGGCCACGGTCACCAGGACGTCCTTGTCGGTCATCTCGTAGTAGCGGGCCATCTTGATCAGGCCCAGGACGTTGGCGATGCCGCTGATGCCCAGGAGTGACAGCTCTTCCAGTAGGTCCTTGGAAACGCCGGTCTCCTTGACCAGGTAGTCGTGACCGATCTCGCTGTTGAAGAGGCGGAGGAGGTTCTGTGAGTTATTGTCGTCAATGGCGCAAACCATGTCGGTGTTCTTGACATTGTGAACGAAGGGGATGTGCTTGTCGCCGATACCTTCGATGCGGTGGGCGCCAAAGCCGTTGTTGAGGATGGTGGGGCACTGGAGGGCTTCACCCACGCTGACCTTGATGTGGGGGAATTTCTCTTTGAGGTAGTCGCCGGCGCTCATGCTGCCGCCGCTGCCGCTGGTGAAGAAGGCACC
>CAZKLG010000020.1:0-7964 GCA_964553675.1 uncultured Mageeibacillus sp.
AATTGCCAAAATCATGGCCACCATCCTCCTGGTTGACCAGGTCGCCCTCTATCTATGGCAGTTTTTATCGGGCTATTTCAATGTGGAGCTGAGTCTGCCCCTCTATCACTGCCGGATCTGCGTCTGGCTCCTGATCCTGGATATCCTCTTCGGCTTCAAGGGCCTCAGGTCCATTTGGATCTATTGGGGTTTTCTGGGGTCCTTCTTTGCCATGGCCTTCATGGACCTTTATTATTTCGACTTTCCCCACTACACCAATTTTCAATTCTTCATCGTCCATTATCTCCTGGGCTGGATGATCTTCTATGTCATCTTTGCCATGGACTATCGTTTTGAGAAAAAAGGATTGAAACAGGCCCTGATTGTGACCACCCTTTATAATCTTGGCCTTATCATCTTCAATGGCCTTTGCAACGGCTCTTTCATTGCCGATCAAAACACCCTTTTCAATTACGGTTACATGTCTTTCCCACCCGGAGGCTTGAAGGATCTGGCTCTTTCCTTTCCCCCCTTGGTCTTCAATCTCCTCATGCTGATCGGATACGACCTCCTGATCCTCCTCCTTTACCTGGGTGGCCGGGCCCTCAACCGCCTGAATGACCGGACCAGACAAAAGAAGGAAGCGGAGGTTTAAGGATTCATGGACAGGCAAAAGCCTTTGACAATGCAGCCAAAACCGGATTATCCAGCCCTGGGTGACCGGAAGGCCTTGACCGGCTACCTGCGCTACTTCTGGCGGGACCTGGTCCTCCTGGCGGTATTTTTCGCCTCCATGTGGATCATGCAGCTATTGAACCGGCCCATTGGCAGGGTCTGGAGCCTGGAGATCCCTTTTGACAGCAAGATCCCCCTCCTGCCCTGGACGGCGGTCATCTACAACAGCTGGGCCCCCCTCATCATCCTCCTGGCCTTTTATTATCTGCTGCGGGACCGGGCCCTCTACCGCCGCTATGTCATGACCATGATCCTGGGCCAGCTCATGGCCGACGCCACCTTCCCCCTCTTTCAGACCCGGGTACCCGTGCCCTATGAGGAAGTTTTCGGCCGCACGGACATCTTCTCCCGGCTCCTGGCCTTGACCTACCAGACCGACAATCCCTATTGCGGCTTCCCCTCCATCCACGTCATCCTCTGTACCTTGACCATCGTCTTCATCTGGAAGCTGGATGCGGTCAAGCCCTGGTTCAAGGTCCTGGTCAGCCTCTATTTCACGGCCGTAGCCATCACCACTGTGACCACCAAGCAGCATGTGGTTCTGGATATACCGGGAGGCATCCTCTATGCCCTCCTGGCCCTGCCCCTGGCCAAGCCCCTTTACCGATGGCTGGAGGGCAAAATCTACAAGGAAAGTGTCCGCTAGGCCTCTGAGTTTGGTACACTAACGGGACTGACTCAAGGGGGTGAACCCTATGACAAAAGAATTAAGACGCGTCTTTCTGCTGCTGGTCCTGGCCGCCCTGGCCCTGACAGCCCTGGCCTGCAGCCCCTCGGCTCCAAGTATCAGCTATGACAGGGAGATCCAGATTGTTGATCAGCCGGATGCCCAGGATCAGATGGCGCCCGGCCTTTACTGCCTGGTTTCCACCGGGGAAGGCAGCCATTTTGATCTGGTTGCCGGGAAGGGTTCCGGCGAAAAGATCATCCGGACCATGGACTTCAGTTCCCGGGCCTGGGTGGAAGTCTTTGCCGGCGAGACCTTGAAATACAAGGCAGCCCAGATCGAAACCCACGAGGAAAGAGACATGAAGGGCTGCTACCCCACCCGTCTGTCCAACGGCTTTTTCCTGATCGGCCTGGATTTGTTTCCCGGGACCCTGACCGTCAGGGGCCTGGATCTGAAGACCGGTGAGGCCTGGCTCTGCGAAGTCTATGACAATGCACACGACCTGTCGGCAGGCCCTGTCCGCAGTTATGAATTCAATAACCCCATCATCAATGTTGAAGTGGAGACTGGGGAGTTCCTCTACCTGCGTAATACCGAAGCCTATATACCACCTTCATGAATGACCTCCTTACCGGGTCGTTGACAGCGGAAGAGAAGATTGATCCATGAAATTGAAAGCAAGCCTTATCCTTTTTGCTGCCCTCCTTTTGGCAGTGATCATGGTAGCTGGATGCCAAAGCCAGCAAAGCGAGAAGAAAGTGATAGAAGAAACAATGTCCCTATGCGCAGACGGATATAAGAAAAGTGAAGAGCCGACCCTCTGGGTCAATATCACCATGGACAGTGGCCAAAGTATGGTCATTGAACTGGATCCCCAGTCGGCACCCCTTACGGTCACCAATTTCCAGAAGCTGGTGGGCCAAGGTTTTTATGATGGTATTATTTTCCATCGCATCATTCCCCACTTCATGATCCAGGGCGGGGATCCGTCAGGGACGGGCCGGGGCGGTTCCGACCAGCATATCAAGGGGGAATTTGCCTCCAACGGGGTCAAGAATAGCCTGGCCCATGACCGGGGTGTCGTCTCCATGGCCAGGACCCCCATGCCTGACTCCGCCTCATCCCAGTTCTTTATCTGCCATGGTGACAGTCATTTCCTGGATGGCGACTATGCGGCCTTTGGCCGTTTGGTCCATGGCATGGAGGAGCTGGACCGGATTGCGGCCCTGACTACGGATGCCAATGACTATCCTCAGACGCCTCCTGTCATGGAAGCTGTCTTTTTCGTATCCCCCCAGTCCTAGAGGAGGATCCGGATGAAGCTTCGCAATGCCCTGCCCTTTTTAAAAGAGTCCTGGCGAGCTGCCAAAAAGCAAGCCGGACTCACCGACCGGACCTTCTGGGATCTTTACACTGACATTATCCGCTGTAAGTTCAAGTATGGTACGGCGCTCAGCGATTACCTCCTTTTTAATTTCATGGAATTCCGTGATCCGGACATGAGGGCCCAATACATCTTTGCTGACGACTGGGTCAGATTGGTTCACAATCTCAATCCGCCCAACGACAGCCCGGGCTTTCTTTCGGACAAGGTGCTGGCCTATAAGCGTTTCAAGAAGTATTTTTACCGGGATGTCCTGATCACAGCTGAATCAAGCGATGATGACATCAGGGATTTCTGTGACAAGCACCCGGTCTTCTACGCCAAGAAGGCCTGGTCCTTTGCGGGCCGCGATGTCGAAAAGATCAAGGTGGATCCGGAAAAAATCACGGAGACCATTGCCTACCTTCGTAAGCACTATGACATGCTGGAAGAGGAGATCATTCAACATCCCCTCATGGATACGGTCTCACCCACGGCGGTCGCAAGTTTTCGCTTTACCATCCTCAAATACCAGGGCCGGATCCTGATCCTGCCCCTGTCGGTCCGTATCGCCCTTTGGGATGACGTGGACATTATCAAGATGGGCCAGTCCTCTTCCTGTGTTGCCATCGATGAAGCCGGCTATTTCATCTCCCCGGCGGTTGTCAACGACTCGGTCTTTGACCCGGCCTTTGAGACCCGCTACGACAAGCATCCCTTGACGGGGGTTCCTATCTCGGATGGCAGCTTCCAGGTCCCTTTCTACAAGGAAATGGTGGACATGATGATGGAGATTACCGAGGGGGAGGATGAGTACGGTCATTTAGGCTGGGATATTGCCATCTCCGATAAAGGACCCTGTGTCATCGAGGGCAACCCCTGGGGCCATTACGACTTCTACCAGTATTACGACCATGTCAAACGCAGCATGGAGGGCATCCGGCCGACCATTGAAGGATTCATGGGTTCCCCCATCCGGGAGCTGCCCAAGAAATAAAAGCTAGCGGTTCCAGTAGGCGGGATAGACGTCGCCAGGGCTGAGGCTGACCAGCTGGTCCACGGTGACAAAGGTGAAACCCCGCTCGATCAGGACCGGCAGGGCCCGGATAAAGCCGTCAACCGTGGTCTTGTGTATGTCATGCATGAGGACGATCTTCCCCTTGCTGGTGTGGTCAAGGAGATAGTTGTAGAGATAGTCTTTTTCCTTGTATTTCCAGTCGGCTGTGTCAATATCCCAAAAGACGGTGGCCATCCCCTGGCGGCCTGCCTCCTGGTAGACTGCCTGGCTGCGGTAGCCGCCGGGCGGGCGCATGAGATTGGGCCTGAAGCCCAGGACATTTTCGATGGCATCGCTGGCCCTGGCCAGTTGGCTGCGCCGGGTCTTTTCGTCTACTTTGGACAGGTAGGCGTGGGAATAGCTATGGTTGGCCACCTGATGGCCCTCCTGCTGCATGCGGAGGATGAGATGGGGGTATTTTTCCACAAACTGACCCTGGACAAAAAAGGTTACCTTGACATCATATTCTTTCAGGGCGTCCAGGAGTCTGGCCGTATGGTCGCCCGGCCCGTCGTCGAAGGTCATGGCCACGGCACCCGGCGTCTTGGGGCTGATGACCTTGGCCGTGGTCTTGACTGTAGTCGGCTGGGGCTTGGGACTCGTGCTGCTGGTGCTTCTTGTCGTGGTCGTGGTGGTCGTGATGGTCTTGATCTGGACGGTTCGATTTGTCGTGGGGGAGCTTTGGGCACTTGATTTGGCCCCTTCTGTCGTCGCTTGAGTGCTGGGGCTGGGGGCGGTCTCTGTC
The DNA here is from genome assembly GCA_964553675.1 of uncultured Mageeibacillus sp. Lineage (GTDB taxonomy): Bacteria > Bacillota > Clostridia > Saccharofermentanales > DTU023 > UBA4923. The sequence goes on from CAZKLG010000020.1 coordinate 4,550, forward strand.
TGACTGACCTCTGCCTGGGTGATGGGGGGTTCAAATCCCGCTACCTGGCTGCAACCCCCCATGGTCAGGATCATGGCCAGGACGGCCACAAAAAGGGACAGAAGTACCGCGATTGCCAGCACCAGGGCGATATGTCTTGAAATTCTCTTGCCTCTCATAGCCACTCCTTTTGATAGGGACCTGATAATCAGATGTCCCATTTTATCATCAAAGAGGGCCGGGAACCCAACTTGATGAATTGACCCCGGGGGCGTAAAGTGAAGACAATGGATTGTCAGAAAGCGATTTACTTGATCGGGACCCGGGTCCCGCCTGTCAGGAAAGGTTTGGTTCATATGAAATGGCGATCACGCACCCTGGTCCTCCTCCTGCTTCTCCTCTTTGTCTTAACGGCCTGCAGTCCCCGTCCCCTGGATGATCCGGGCAAGGATCCGGTTTTTAAGCTGACTGGCCTCAAGGGTCCCACCAGCATGGGCCTGGCTCCTCTGGTATCCAAGGCGCAGGCTGGAGACCTGTCTTTTGATGTCGATTTTGACGTCGTCGCCTCCCCCGAGGAACTGGTCCCCATGATCGTCCGCGGTGATTGCGATCTGGCCGCCCTGCCCGCCAATCTGGCGGCTACCCTCTATCAGAAGACTGAAGGGAAGGTCCTGGTCCTGGCCATCAATACCCTGGGGGTCCTGGATATTGTCGAGCGGGGGGATTCCATTCATGCCCTGGAGGATCTGGCTGGCAGGACCGTCTATGCCTCGGGCGAGGGAGCGGTTCCCCAGTATGTCCTCAATCTCCTTTTGGAAAAAAGCGGCCTGGATCCGGACAAGGATCTTGACCTGGTCTGGATGGCCGAGCATGGGGCCATCGTGGCCCGTATGCAGGCAGAGGAAGGGTCGGTGGCCCTCCTGCCACAGCCCTTCGTCACCATCGCCCAAAAACAGATGACCGATCTTCGGCTGGCCCTGGATCTCAATGATGACTGGGAGCGTTTGATCCCGGATGCCGGCCTGGTCATGGGGGTCCTGGTGGCACAAAAAGAGACGGTTGAAAAGAATCCTCAGGCCATAGAAGCCTTTCTGGCTGCCTACAAGGAGGCCATTGACCTGACCAATGAGTCGCCGGATCAAGTGGCTGCCCTGATCGAGGAACTTGATATTTTTGACGCGGCGGTGGCCCGGGAGGCCATCCCTTTTTGCAATATCCATTTTGCGGACAAGGAGGCCATGAAAAGCGCCTTGTCCGGCTTCCTGACCCTTCTTATGGGGATCAATCCCCAGTCGGTAGGAGGCCAGTTGCCAGGGGAGGATTTTTACTACGGTGCCAAATAAGAGGCGGGATGCTTATTACACCCTGGGGGGGACCCTGCTGATCCTGGTCCTCTGGCAGGTCCTGGCCTGGCTTGGAGGAACAGGCTTTCTCCTGCCGTCACCCGCCCGTGTCCTCAGCCGCTTCTTTGATCTTTTTACCCAGCCTGCCGCCTGGCAGACTGTCCTGACCTCTGCCGGCCGGATCATACCCAGCATCCTCCTGGCCATAGGCCTGGCCATCCTCTTTGCCTGGCTGGCCTCCAGGCTCCGCCCCCTCCGCTTTATCCTGGCACCTCTGATCCTGGTCATGAAGGCCGTTCCCATTGTTTCCTTTATCCTGATTGCCCTTTTCTTCATGGGGGAGACCTTTCTGACCATCTTCATCTGCAGCCTGATCGTCTTCCCCCTGGTTTACAGCCAGCTTCTGTCGGCCTTTTTAAATGTCGATCCGGGTCTTCTGGAAATGGGCAGGGTCTTCTCCCTGTCCAGGCGGGAGAGTATACGCTACATCGTCATTCCCGGTTGCCTGGAAACCTTTCTGGCTGCCGTCTCCGTTGCGGTGGGCATGGCCTGGAAGGCGGGGGTAGCCGCTGAAGTCCTGGCCTTCGCCCGGGGGACCATGGGCCGGCATATGCACGAGGCCAAGCTTTATTTGGACATGGAAAAGCTCCTGGCCTGGACTCTGGCCCTGGTCCTGGTGGCCTTTTTGTCTGAGCAGCTGATGGTGGGCCTCTTCCGCCGGCTTTTGACCTTCATCGGGCAAAACCTGCCCCGCCTCAAGGAAGCCAGGACCGGCAAGGCCCTGAAGACCCGAAGCCAGCTGCTGGACGATGAAGGGGTGGCTTGGGAGGGTCAAGCCCTCTGCCCCTTGGAGGACCAGGCCATCCGGGTCCGCGGCCTCCTCTCTGTCAAGTCAGATCCCCAGGGCCCAGAAGCCCCGGTCATCCGGATCCGGGACCTCAGCAAGTGCTTTGACTCTTCCTATGTCTTCAGTCAATATGAGGCGACCCTGCCCCTGGACAGGCCCCTGGTCATCATAGGGCCCTCGGGTGTAGGCAAAACCACCCTCATGCGGATGATGGCCGGCCTGATCAGGCCTGACAGCGGGACCATTGAAGGGGTGCCTGAGCGGGGTGTCTTTGTTTTCCAGGATAACCGGCTCCTGCCCCAGCTGTCCGCCCGGGACAACATCCGCCTGGTCCTGCCAGGCTATGAGGAGACCCGGGCCGACCAGCTCCTGGAGGCCCTGGGCCTGACCTCTGTTTGCGACCAGGCGGCCGCCACCCTTTCAGGGGGAGAGAAAAGACGCCTGTCCCTGGCCCGGGCCCTGGCGCCTGAATCGGATATCCTCTACCTTGATGAGGCCTTCCGTGAACTGGATGAAAAGCATGAGTCAGAAGCCCTGGCCCTGCTCCTTGATATGGCCCGGGACAAGGCCCTTGTCATGGCCACCCATGATCTGACCCTGATCGACCGCATGAAGGCCAATGTCCTGGAACTTAGAAAATAAATTGAAAAGAGTCATCTATGCTTGAAAGCGATTATAAGGGCCTGATTTTGGCCAGCCAATCCCCCCGCCGCCGGGAACTTCTGACCATGGCGGGCATTCCCTTCCGGACCGCCAATTCAGACTGTGATGAAGATGGCCTCATGGATAAGATCCGCCAGGCTCAGCCCTCCCTGGCTGAAAATGACCTGGTCGAAAAGCTGGCGGCTGCCAAGGCCAGGGCCGTTCTGGCCCGCTTCCCCCAGGCCCTTATCCTGGCCGCCGATACCCTGGTCTCCCTGGAGGGGGTCATCTTCGGGAAACCCGCCGACAAGGCCCAGGCCCGGCTCATGCTCCGCCAGCTGGCCGGCCGGACCCATCTGGTGGATACGGGGGTGGCCCTGCTCTCCCGGGAGGGTGAGGAGGTCTTCTCCTCCCGGTCCAAGGTCAGCTTCCGGCCCCTGACCCAATCCCTGGAGGCCCTGATTGACTCTTATGTAGAGACAGGTTTGCCCCTGGACAAGGCTGGCGCCTATGGGATCCAGGAGCTGGGCGGCCTCCTGATCCAGTCCATTGAAGGTGATTTTTTCTCAGTTATGGGACTGCCCGTGGCAGAAGTCTATGAACG
>CAZKLG010000020.1:8064-33541 GCA_964553675.1 uncultured Mageeibacillus sp.
TTGAAGGTGATTTTTTCTCAGTTATGGGACTGCCCGTGGCAGAAGTCTATGAACGCCTTCAGGCCTACGACATCCAGGCCTGATCTTTTCATCCCTGGCCCTGGCCCAACCAGTCTTTCAGATAGGCGGCCTTATGGGCTTCATAGTGGGGATTGGACAGCTGAAGTGTCGGATTTTCCAGAAGGTCCATGACCGTGCCCAGGACGACTTTGGCCGGATCCCTGTAAATCCGCTCCGGCTCAGAGATCCGAAAATCCTGACTGTGAACCCGGCCCTGAATGCCGGAGAAGCCAAACTGGACCGTGGGCAGGATCCGGGCCAGATCGCCGATATCACCCGAGGCGCCTGAGACAGGCTTGCGGACGATGGCCTCAGGGGGACAGAGGGTCAGCATATTCCGGTAGACAATCTCATTCAAGGCATCCGACTGGACCAGGGGCAGATAGCCAACCGTCTCCTGGATCTGGCAGCCTAGCCCCATGGCCAGGGCCGAGTGCCGGGCAATCTGGTCAAAGCGGTGGCGGAGCCGGAAGAGATCCTCCAGGCTATTGGCCCTCAGATAGCTTTCCAGGACAGCCCGTTCAGGAATAGCATTCATGGACAGGCCCCCTTGGGTCAGGATGGGGTAGAGGCGGACGCCTGCTTCCGGGGCGAATTCCTGCTGCAGGAAGGCCGCGGCCTGGAGACAGAGGCTGGCCGCATGGAGGGCATTCTTCCCCTCATGGGGGGCGACGCCCGAATGGGCGGCCTGGCCCTGAAAGATAACTTTTTTAACGGTAAAACCGGTCAGGCTGGATCCGACATCAAAAGACTTGTCACTTTCCCCCATGACATGGCAGGAGAGGACGCTGTCCACCTGATCAAAAAAGCCTTGGGCGATCATATTCTGCTTGCCCGAGGCATAGGCGATTTTCCCCTGGGCTATGAGGTCCCGCCGATAATCCAGGTCCAGGAATTCTTCTGCCGGTGTCGCCATAAAGGAGACCTGGCCGGCCAGGGGAGCTTCCTTGTTCAGGATATGGAGGCTGTGAATGACCGCCAGCATGATGGCCAGCTGGATGCTGTGACCGCAGGCGTGCATGACAAAGGGACCCTGGGTGCCCTGGACTTCCAGGGCATCCATGTCAGCCACCAGGGCGATATGGTAACCTTCCTGGCCCAGCCTGGCCCTGACGCCGGTCAGGGCAATCCCCTCCTCATAGGGGATACCCTGGTCAGACAGGTATTGTCCAATCAGGGCGGCCGTCTCATATTCCTTGAAACCCAGCTCCGGTGTCTGGAAAAGCCTTTGGCCCAGATCCTGGATTCCCGGCATGAGGCTGTCCAGGATGGCCAGTGCCCTTTGCTTGCGACTCATGGGCGCCAACCGATCCTTCCTGTATCAGATCAACTTGCTGACGCCACCTGCGATGGAGATGAGGCCGCTGATGAACTGGATGATGTAGACGTAATTGGAAAACTTCTCATTGGAAATCTTATTATGCAACCAGTTGCCGATGAAGAAGGCCACCACGACCAGGGGCAGGGCATAGGCGATATTGGTCAGGATAGGCTTGGTATAGACATTGAGGACAAAGGCCCGGTAGAGGGTGGAAATGCTGTTGGTCACGATCCAGACAGCCACCATGGTGGCCCGGAAGGCCCCCTTGTCCTTGAGGCGGCTGAGGGCATAGATGTTGATCAGGGGAGCCCCCATGGAGAACATGCCCTGGATGACGGCACCCACGCCCAGGGAGGCGTACATGGCCCCTTTGGGCATTTCGCGGGCTTCCTTTTTCCGGATCATCCGAAGGATCTCCCGGCCGCTGACCAGGGTGACCAGGCTGCCGATGATCAGGCGCAGGGCCCACTCGATATAGCGGAGCCTGGCGAAGAGCAGATAGCCCAGGGGCATGATGGGGACAATACAGGCCGTGATAATCAAAAATTCACGCAAATTGATCTTTTTGTACTGGGTGGCCAGCATAATAAAAAGCATGAGCAGGCTGGTGACCGTGAAGAGGGCCACCGAGGTCTCCGCCCCCCAAAAGAGGGAGAGGATGGGGACACCGATCGAAATGGAACCAAAGCCTGCGATGGCTTCGATGACATTCATCAACAAGACAAGAATCAGATAGAAAAGCATAAGAACACCCGCCTCATAAGTTAAGAGTGGTCTGCCTTTTGGGGCCGGGACCACACCTTTGCAAAAGTATACGCTATTTTGCCCCTCCCGGGGATCAGCCCATGAGGAAGAGCCCGCCCCCTATGGACAGGAGCCCGCTGACCAGCTGGACGCCATAGATCAGGTTGATGAATTTGTCATCAGGCAAACGGTAATGGAGCTTGTTGCCCAAAAGGAAGGCGATCAGAACCAGGGGGAGGGAGTAGAGGACAGCCATCCACATGGGCCGGCTGTAGGCCTGGAGATAGAAGACCCGAAAGACCATGGACAAACTGATGGTCATGACCCAGATCCCCGACATGGTCGCCCGAAAGACAGTCTTGTCCTTGAGCCGGGTCAGGGTGTAGACATTGATCAGGGGGCCTCCCATGGAGAACATGCCTTCCACCACGGCGCCGGCGACCAGGGCCGTGTAGATGGCCCAGCGGGGTAAATCGGAAGAGTCCTTGCGGACCATCCGCCGCCAGAGTTCATGGCCGGCAATAAAGACGACCGTCGTCCCCATGACCAGGCGCAGGAGCCATTCCCATTGGCGGATGGAGGCATAGGCCAGATAGCCCAGGGGCAGGCAGGGGAGGACGGCCGCTGCAATGATGAAAAATTCACGCCAGTTGATTTTTTTGACCTGGCTGATGAAGATGACCAGGCAAAGGACAGCACCCGAAGCCGACATGAGGGCAACCGACACCTCAGTGCCAAGAAAGAGGGAGAGGATGGGGATGCCGATGGAGGTCGAACCGAAGCCGACCACTGTTTCCAGGATCAGCATAAAAAAGAGAATGACAAAAAAATAAATCATGGCATCGGCAAGGGGATAGGTCCCACTAGTTAACCAGCATAAGTCCCCCGGGGGCAGAGATCAAGCCCCCGGCCGGATTTGATGAAGGGGATAAAAAACCGTCCTTGTGTTAGTTTGTAGCTATTAGTTTGTATGGAGAGGCTATCATTGGCATGAAATTTGACGACTTGTTTTTCTTTTTTGTGGTAATCCTGATCGGCTACCTGGCCACCTGGTTCAAGCTCCTGCCCTCCCAATCAGAATCCGTCTTTCCCCGCTTCCTCATGAATATCTGCTATCCGGCCATGATCATAAAGACCATTACCAATATCCCCCTGGAGGAAATGTTCCGGTCGGGTTTTTTTGCGGTTATGGCCACCCTGGTCGTCACCCTGGTCCTTTATTTTCTAAGTGGCCTGGCCGTCCGCAAGGATCCTGTCAGCCGTCAGGCCCAGCTCCGCCTCCAGTTGGGTATCGGCAATGTGGTTTACACCACCATCCCCCTCCTGGGCGCCCTCTTCGGCCCGGAGGTCATGTTTGTCGCCATCATGCATTCGGTGACCCAGGATATCCTGATCTGGACCCTCTACTACCCCATGTCACTGGGATTGGCCTCGGGCCAAAGTGAAAAGACAGGCCTCCGCCTCCTCAAGAGCCCCTGTATCCTGGCCCTGATCCTGGCCCTGATCCTGCGATTTGCCGGTCTTGAGCTGCCCGGACCTGTCAGCTATACCGTGGCCCGGCTAAGTGACATGGTGGCACCGGCTGCCCTGGTCTACATGGGCTTTCTCCTTTACCGATATGGCATCTTCAAGTGGGCCAGGGATCCTATTGCCATCAAGTACGCCCTTGTCAAAACGGTGGCCATCCCCATAGCCGTGACCGCCATCCTCCTGCCTTTGACCGATGTCCTGACGGCGGTCGTCCTGGGCATGCTCTTTGGTTCCTCAGCGCCCACGGTCTCCATCGTCTGGGCCGAAGGTCACAAGGGTGACCTGCCTCTGGCAATCAACTGTTTTCTCAGCTCCACCCTGCTTCACATCCTCTTGACCCTGGTGGCCGGTTTCCTGCTTTTAAAAACAGGCGTCCTGGCCTGAGGATGATCCTCGCTCGATCAACTAGGCCAGGAGGAGGATGAGGCCACCTGCCACTGAGATCAGGCCGCTGACCAGTTGAAAACCGTAGACAAAAGTGATGAAGCCTTGGTTGGAAATCCGCTGATGGAGTTTATTGCCGATAAAATAGGCCAGGCCCATCAGAGGCAGGGCGTAAAGGATGGTCATCCAGGTGCTTGGCTCATAAGCCCCCAGCCAGAAGGCCCGGTAGGAGGTGGCTACCAGGTTGGTCATGATCCAGATCGACACCATGGTGGCCCGGAAGGCCCCCTTGTCCCGGATCTGGTTGATGGCATAAAAATTGATGAAGGCGGCGCCCATGGAAAACATGCCCTCAATGACCGCCCCGGCCCCCAGAGCCAGGTAAGTGGCCCAGACAGGGGGTGGCTGGACCTTTTTCCAGACCAGGCGCCGGAGGAGCTCCCTGCCCGCGATTAAAGTGACCAAGGCCCCGACGATCAGGCGGAGGGCCCATTCGATATGACGCAGGCGGGCATACAAAAAGAAGCCCAGGGGCATGAGGGGGAGGATGGAAGCCAGGATAAGCAGGAGTTGACGCCAATTGACCTTCTTGTAATGGCCGCCCAGGACGAAGAGACTGAGAATGGCGCTGGCGGGGGCCAGGAGGAGGACGGCCTGCTCTGTCCCCAGGGCCAGGGAGAGGAAGGGGACACCGATGGTGGTGGAACCGAATCCGGTGATGGACTGGAGAATATGGGTGATGAAGACGATGATAAAATAAATGGCCATTGGATTAGACGCCCCCCTTGACTTCAAAAAAGTATACACCAAGGCCTTTGCCAGGCGGCGCGTGCCAAAAGAAACTTCGGCATCTTCTTCTTATTCTGTACAATGAAAGAAAGCATCCGGGAGCCGTCAAGCCCTGACGGGCGGCCCTGGCCCTTAATGCCAGAAAAGGAAAAAAATAAATGCAGACAAAAGTAACCTTTATCTATGACTACAAGCAGATTGACCTGCCAGAGGGCATGATGGAACTGATCCTGCCCGACATGGACGCCTTTATTGAGTTTCAGTGCCAGGGTCTGGCCGAAAAACACAGCAGCATCCAACTGGCTGAAGGCCAGGCCCATGTCCTGACCGATGACATGATCAAGAAGGAAGAACTGCCTGGGATTGAGACGGTGGAAGACTACCGCCGGGCCCTCATGGAGGAAGTGCCCCGGGTCATCCTGGCCGAACAGACCCAGATGATCCTCATGAACTATCTGGTCCCCCAGCTGGTTCAGCGGAGTACCTTTGAAATTGATGATGAGGAAGCCAGTCGGGAGAGCCTGAAACGCCTGGAGATCTTTGAATCCAATGCCCTGGAGAAGGGCCTGAGCCTCCAGGAGGCCGGCCGCCAGGAATTCGGACTGCCGGAAATGGATGAAGGCCAGATCCGCCAGTATGTCCTGACTCTTGCCAGGACCAATTTCCTCTTCCGTATCCTGGCCCATGAATACCTGAGCCGCCAGGGCAAGACCTTTGACCTGGCCTCTTATTCAGGCTACATCAAGGAGCTGTCAGAGGTCTCCGGCATGCCTGAGCAGGAGGTCCGCGACCTGGTCCCCCTCCACATCTACATGGAAGAAGTACCCGTCCTGGTCATGCTGGATGAATTGTCAGCCTGGCTGGAGCCCCAGATCAGCCTCAGGACCCAAGAAACCGAAGAAGCGACTGAATAAGAAAAGTCCCTGTGACCAGCCCTGCCGGTCATGATAAACTGGTAAAAACGACATGCCCAAGTGGCGGGAAGGATGGTGGCTATGGCCTTATTTGATCGAAAGAGTTGTGATGTCTGCGGTGGCAAAACCGGTATCATGGGGGGCAAGAAGGTCAAGGACGGACGTCTTTGTTCCGACTGCGCCAAGAAGCAATCGCCCTACCTGACCAGCCGCAAGAACTTCACGGTTGAGGAGATGAAAGCCCATCTGGATGACCGGGCTGCCAACCAGGAAACAATCAATGCCTTTGAGCCGACCCGGACCATCGGTTCCAATCTTAAATTATATTTGGATGACAGCCGGGGTCTTTGGTTTTTGACCAAGTCCCGCCGTTACCAGGACAGCAATCCTGACGTCTTTTCGGCCGACCAGATCCTGGGCGCCCGGGTGGATATCGAAAAGGGCACCCGTGTGGAAACCCTGGAGCGGGCGGTTCCTGCCAAGGACGGCAAACCGGCTGTCCCTGCCAAGACCAAGGAAGTCACTTATCACAACTTCTATGTCATGATTGACGTCTCTCATCCCTGGGTCAACCAGATGCGCCTGCAGGTCAACAATTCGTCCGTTGAAGGCGGGATCTATCAGCCCGATTACAAGGAAGCCGACCGGGATGCCAATGAAATCGTCGACACCCTTCTGGCTATGCGGGACGGGACCCTGGCCGACAAAGAGGCCATGGCCAAACCCAAGCAGAAGGTGACCTGTCCCCATTGTGGTGCGACCACCATGCCGGATGAAAACGGTGCCTGTGAATATTGTATGGGAGCTATTGGCTGATCGCGGGAGTCCAAGCAGCCAATCTGACTTTCCCCAGTATGAGGAAAAAGCATACTCCCGCATGACCTGCTTGTCAGGAATGGGAGGAAGTGGACCATGATTCTCGGAGCCTACGCGGTCCCCCACCCCCCCATCATCCTGCCGGAGATCGGCCGGGGGGAAGAGGAAAGAATCGCCAGTACCAGGGCTGCCTTCCAGAAGATGGCCCGGGAAATTGCCGGCCTTGAACCGGACACCATTGTCATTGCATCGCCCCATGCCCCCATCTTTTCCGATGGTTTCTATTTAGCCGGAGGGGATCGGGCAAGGGGCGATTTGTCTTCTTTCGGCGTGAGAGGCCTGGAGGAGGAAGCGGCCCTGGACCAGGCCTTGGCTCGCCAGCTTGACCAGGACCTCTTGGATCAGGGCATTCACACCAGCCTCGGATCAGGGACTTTCAGAAGTCTGGACCATGGCAGCCTGATTCCTCTCCGCTTCATCCATGAAAGCTACCGGGATTTTAAACTCCTCCTCCTTGGTATCTCCCATCTGCCGGGCCAGGTCCACAAGCGCCTGGGCCAGGTCCTGTCCACGACGGCCCAGGCCCTGGACCGCCGCCTGGTCTTTGTCGCCAGCGGCGACCTCTCCCATGTCCTAAAAAAGGATGGACCCTATGGTTACCGGCCAGAGGGGCCGGTCTTTGACCGGGAAATTGAACGCATTTTCTCAGAAGGCCAGCTGGATGACCTTTTCTCCTTTGATCCTGAACTCCTGGAGGGGGCAGCCGAATGTGGTCTTCGTTCTTTCCAGATCATGGCCGGGGCCCTGGTAGGTCTGGACTTCAAGTCAGCGCTTTACTCTTATGAAGGTACTTTTGGTGTCGGCTATGCGGTCGCATCCTTTTTACCCTGGCCGAAAGGAGACTGATCATGTCAAATCCCTATGTCACTTTGGCCCGGTCTGCCATCCACTACCAGCTGTCAGAAGGCCGCCTCCTGCCCCTGCCGGCAGATACCCCTGCCGACCTGCTCAGGATCCGGGCCGGCGCCTTTGTCACCCTCTATAAGGGGGGCAAGCTCCGAGGCTGTATCGGTACCATCACCCCGGTCCGGCCCTCCCTGGCCCAGGAAATCATCCACAATGCGGTGGCCTCGGCCACTGAAGATCCCCGTTTCCCGCCTGTCCAGCTTGAAGAAGTGGAGGATCTGGTCATCGGAGTGGACGTCCTGGGGGAAGCTGAACCTATTGATTCCATGGAGGCCCTTGATCCTGGCCGCTACGGGATTATTGTGACCCGGGGTTTTCGAAGGGGTCTCCTTCTTCCCCTGTTGGAAGGGATCGACCGGCCAGAGGAGCAGCTGGCTATTGCCTTGCAAAAGGCGGGTATCCATCCAGGCCAGGCCTATCAAATGGAACGCTTTGAGGTGGTCCGCTACGAGGAGGGGTCATGACCAGGGATAAGCATGACCCGGCCCCAAGCGCCAGATGCCTGGTCTGCTGGCGGCATTGCCTGATTCCCGAGGGCGGCCTGGGCTATTGCCGGGCCCGGACTGTCCGGGAGGGCCGGGTCATCCCTGCCAATTACGGCAAGCTGACCAGCCTGGCCCTGGATCCCATTGAGAAAAAACCCCTCTCCTTTTTCAGGCCCGGGACCATGATCCTGTCAGCCGGCAGCTTTGGCTGCAATATGGCCTGCCCCTTCTGTCAAAACTATGAGATCGCCCGGGAGGCAGCTGCCTCCCGCCACAGCCGGGATGTCAGCCCCCGGGCCCTGGTGGAGGAAGCCCTGGCCTTGCGGGACCGGGGCAACATAGGGATCGCCTTCACCTACAATGAACCCCTGGTCGGCTATGAGTATGTCAGGGACAGCGCCATCCTGGCCCGCCAGGCAGGCCTGGAAACCGTGGTGGTGACCAATGGGCAGATCGAAGTTCAGCCCCTGGAAGAACTCCTGCCCCATATCAGTGCCTGGAATATTGACCTCAAGGCTTTCAGCCAGGAAGGCTACCGGAGGCTGGGCGGTCGACTGGAAGTGACCTTGCGGACCATTGAGATGACCCAGGCTGTCTCCCATGTCGAAGTAACCACCCTGCTTGTCCCCGGCCTGTCGGACGGGGAGGAGGACATGAAAAAGGAGGCCGCCTTTCTGGCCTCCTTGGACCCCGACATCCCCCTTCATCTTTCCCGTTATTTTCCCTGCTACCAATATGATGCAGCGGCCACCCCCCGCCAGACCCTCTACCGGCTGAGGGACCTGGCCAGCCAATCCCTGAACCGGGTCCTTCTGGGCAATATCTGAGCATCCCTCAGGGGAGTCTTTCCCCCTTCTCATCCTTGTAAAAGCGCTCCCTTTCCATCTCTTCATAGAAGTCCAGATAATTGTCCATGATGGCCTTGAGGCCGGGGATCCTGTCCGGATCCAAGGGGAGGAGGAGCTGGTAGTCGGCCGGATCAGACCCCTTGATATCCGACAGGTCCAGCCGGACCCGGATCAGGGCAGGGGCTGTTTTTTGCATCTGATCAAAAGTCTCGTCGCTTGCCAGGACCAGACTCCTTGCAATCCAGCCCGCCATCTCTTCCAAGCCTGACCCGGCGAAAAAGACGCTCTCGTCTTCAGCCAGGGCCTTGAGGGGGTCAATCCAGGACTCCCGGTCTTGGGCAGAGGCCTGATCAGTTGCCTGCAGGCTATAGTTAATCCGAAGTTTCCCGGAAACGGTGTATTGGCTGAGTTCAGCCAGATAGAAAGAGCGGTTGCCTTTGAGCAGGGCCAGGTAATCCTCATGCCAGTAGGACTGGGGCAGGAGCATGAGGCGCTGGTAGGTCCTGCCATCTTTTCCCAGGAGCGTAAAGCGTGTTTCAGGGTGCCAGCTGTAATAGTAGCCCCTGCTATCGGGGTCGTCCCCGTCAAGTGGCAGGGCAGGATCCAACCGCCTGGCAAAATCTGTCGAAAGCTCCCTGCTGGAAAGGGTTCGGGGCAAGGCCAGACCGGGATTATCCGCTGTCAGGACCTGATCATAGAGACGGGTGAAGTGGACCAGATCCTGGGGTTCAGTCAGGTCAAGGGAGAAATCCCCACCCAGGCGGGAAGGGTAAGGCGGGCGATAGCCTTCAGAATAATAGAGACTGACCCGGTCCATGGCCTGGGCCTGGGGGAGCTTGGTTGAGAAGCCGCCTGCCCCGGACATGACCAGGGCCAGCCAGGCCACAAAGGGGATGACGGTGATGGCCAGGCTGGCAGGGAAAGCCCGCCAGACAAGCCTGCCCTTTCCCTTGATCAGGTTGAAGATCCAAAGAGACAAGAGGAGGCCCAGGAGGCTGCCGATCAGGAAGGGAAGGGGTGAGCCGGGACTCAGCTTACCTTCAAGATCAGGTGGTTCAGAGGTCAGTTCCCTCAGATAATGGGCACCATAGCCGCCCAGGAGGGTCAGGCTCATGATTCCCATCCACTGGGTCAGTTCAAAGGGCCAGGAGATGGCCGATCCCCCCGCCTGATAGTCCGGCTTGCGCTTACGAAAGGCCAGATAGGTCAGGCCGGCCAGACCGATGGCCATAAGGCCGGTCAGGAGATGATAGTTTTCCAGATCCCCCAGGAAGAAAAAGATCGGTGAAAAGAGCTGGAGGAGGCCGACCAGCCAAAGGGAAGGCTGGCTACTGGTGGTCAGAGGATTGATAAGGCCGGGCAGGAATCGGCAGGAGGCGTCAGCGTATAAAAAGAGGAGAAGGGGCCAAAAGAGATTGACCAGGAGGAAGCTTCCCAGGGCCCGGCTGACCCGGTCGGTGACCAGATAAAAGAGCTCCAGGAGGAGGAAGAGATAAATCAGCTGGAGGACAAGGCCGGCGTAACTGAGCCAGAGACTGGGCAGGGGTGAGTCATAAGGAATGGCCGGGGACAAGCTTTGTCCGGAAAAGAGAACCAGGATTGTATTCAGGATCATGATGGCCAGGGAGGGGCCGATCAAGTAGCTGAGGGCGCTGATATTCAAGGTCCAAAAGAGCTTGCTGCGGCTGGTCGGCAGGCTCAGGTAAAAGTCATTTTTGTCCATCTGGTGGACAAAGCCAAAGAAGTGATGGGCCAAGATGATGGCCATGACCAGGGAGGTCATACCTGCCAGAGAGACTGTCAAGGTCGACAGCCAGATCCCTCCTCCCGCCAGGAGGGGGAGACTGGAAGTCAGGAAGAGAAAAATCAGGGGCAGGAGCCAGAGCGCCATGGGTCTTTGCCAGGCCAGGCGGGCGGACATGCGGTTGGCTTGTTTTTGGATGCTTGTCATGCGCAAATCCTTTCCTCTATCACCAGGGCTAAGGAGCCGGTTTTATGCCCATGCTGACCAGCCAGATCATGAGGGCCATGAGCAGGAGGCCCGCCAGGACAGAGATGAGGTCCAGGCCAAGGGATTTCTTTTTTATGGGGGCACCGCTGATGGCCGAGGAAGCCAGCTGTCCCAGACAGGCGCCGGCCAGGGCCCCCAGGTAAAAGGCGGGGGATCTGAAGATGGCTTTTTGCCAGTCAAAAAGAGAATGGACAAAGGCACCCAGGCTGCTGGCGCCCAGGAGCACGTAGAGGGGCTGGATGGCCCGGTGCCAGACCAGGCGGCCATTTCGCATGCCGGCATATTCGGCCGGCCGGCCCCTGTAAAAGAACCAGGCCAGGCTGGTCCAAAAAAGGATCATGACCAGGGACTGCCAAGGGGACTGGGGCCAGGCCATGCCGGTGAAAAGGCCCGCCACAGGCGTCAGGAACCAGAGGAGGTCGCTGGGGGGATCAATCCGCCTCTCCGTTATGGCCAGGATGAGAAAGACTGAACTGACCCAGGCCATCTGGATACCGGTGTTGGTCAGGATGGCATCAAAAAGGGTACCTGATATAGAAAAGATGACCAGGCTGAAGGCCAGAAGTTGGAGACAGGCCAGGAAGAGTTGGCCATAGACAGGCAGGTAATTGATAAAGTGGCTCCCCTGGCCCCAGCTGGCCAGGATCAGGCCCGTCAATCCGCCATTGACCAGGAAGATCAAAAGGAAGGAGGTCAAAAGGGCCAGACTGCGACCGGCAAATCGCTGGTTCAGGGTCAGGGGCATGCTCTGTTCACGATCGACAGCAGGCTTCAGGTAGAGGGTCCGCTGCTGGATGCTGGTCAGGAGGATCACCGCGGTCAGGGCCAGGAGGGTCAGGATAATGTGCAGGGGCAGGAGCACCGGGTTCAGGTGCCGGAAGGTGTAGCTGTCATAAAAGGTGTCGTAGCCAACAGTCAGGCGGATATAGTTGGCTCTACCAATAATCAGGAGGGCCAGGGGCTGGGCGACCAAAAAGAGGACCAGAAAGAGCAGGTTCAAGGCCCCCGTCTGCCCCAGGGCTTGTCCATAGGCCCAACCCAGTCCGGGTCTGGATCTTTGCCTCATGCTTGTCATGCCAGGTCTCTCCTTATCTTTTAAGCCAACAAATCACTGACCTGATAGGCCTTGAGGCTCAGTTCATAGATAAAGACTTCTTCCAGGGACAGGGGTAGGATGTCAAGGATCAGGGGATCCTTTTGCGCCAGGATCCCACTGACTTCCTCTTGGCTGCCACGGGCCAGGATCTCGATCAGGGAGCCACGGGTCTTGAACTGGAGGATGTCAAGGCCCAGGTCACGGAGGGTCTCCTGGCTGACGCCTTCCCTGAAAGCCAGCTGGACCTTGACCGTGCTGAGACGGAGTTTATCCAACTCTTCCACAAAGAGCAGGCCTCCCTGATGGAGGAGTCCGACATGGTCGCAGAAGTCTTCCAATTCGCGAAGATTCTGGGAGGCGATCAGGACCGTCATCTGCCGGTCTGAGACCTGGCGGGCCAGGATTTTCTTCAGATTCTGGCGCATAACCGGGTCCAGGCCGTCAAAAGCCTCGTCCATGAGGAGGAGCTTGGGATTGGCCGCCATGGCCAGGATAAGGGCTGCCTGCCTTTGCATGCCCCGGGACATCCGGTCCAGGCGGTCATCTTCCTTGAGGGGGAAAATCTGCAAAAGTTCCTGGTAAAAGGCCTGATCCCAATCCAGATAAAGGGAGCGGAAAAGGGCCGCCATCTTGCCCAGCCTGTCAAAATGGAAATAGGGTTGATCGGCGACAAACTGAATGGTCTGCTTGGCTCCTGCATTTTCATAAATGGCCTGGTCCCCATAGAGGATCTGTCCTCCGGTCGGCTTGTAGACGCCGGCTGCCAGACGCAAGAAGGTGGACTTGCCGGCTCCATTGGATCCGATCAGGCCAAAAATGGAGGCCCCGGCAATCTGGCAGGACACCTGGTCCAGGGCCTTGACCGGGCCAAAGTGCTTGCTCAGTTTGATGGCAGACAGGCTGACTGCCTGCAGGTCATCTTGTTGGGTCATGTCGTCTTTCATACTTATCCACCTCTATGGATTCATAGTCCTTGTCGTCAATGGGCTGGTCCAGGCTTTGGTCCAGGAGGGCCTGGACTTCTGCCCTGGGCAAGCCTGCCAGCCAGGCGATATGGGCCGCTGCCCGAAAATGGCGGCGGATCTCCTCTTTTTGAAGCTCATGGTCCTTGCTCTGGTCTGAAAGAAAATTGCCCTTGCCGGGAACGGCATAGATCAGGCCCTCCTGCTCCAATTCCCGGTAGGCTTTTTGAACTGTATTGGGATTGATGCCCAGCTCCATGGCCAGCTGCCTGACTGAGGGAAGCTGCTCATGCGGCTGAATCAGGCCCAGGGCTGCCATCCGTTGAAAGGAACGTTTCAACTGCTGGTAGAGCGGGACGCCGCTTTGCAGATTGATTTCCGGATAAACCACGGTAGCCTCCCCATCGGCTTGAACTGTATTAGGCCAACTAGTACATATAAGATACATTCACTTTGATCAGCTGTCAAGGATGGTGAATGAAGAGGAAAAACCTGTTGTATCATGGCCTTAAGTTGAAAGGGAGAATCCCGGAGGTAAAGGTCTTGACTCAAGATAAAGAAGTGGCCTTGAAGGCTCTTTTCCAGGCTCTGAGAGGAGCCGCCATACATCCCGCCCGGGTCAGCCTGGCCTGGCGCCAGGAAGGAGGGCGCTTTCTCTACGCCAGAGGGGAGGGGGAGGTCCAGACCCTGACGGAAATGGAGCTTTACGAAAAGGAAGCCCTCTTCATGGACCTTTTCTTTATGCGACCCGATATTTCGGTCCTGATCCGGTCCCGTCCCCCCCATGTCGAGGCCCTGGCCTCGGTCCGCAACCTGAGATCCCTGGGCCCTTCCCTGGATGATGCGGCCCAGGTCATCGGCAGTAGGATCGTGATTTCAGCGGAAGATAAGACCAAGAGGATAAGACGGGCCCTGAGGAAGCACCAGGCCTGCCTGGTCCGTGCCGGATCCGATTCTTATGCCCTGGCCATGGGCCGGACCCTGGACCAGGCTTTGGCGGCTACCCTGATCCTGGACAAATCGGCCCTGGCCTATGTGGAAGGCTGCCTCCTGGGCGGGGCCAAGCCTTTGAATCCACTCATGGCCAAACTCTACCGTATGGCCTATCTCAGCTACTATCAAAAACAGGATCAGGCTCTTTTGTCCCAGACGGCCGATGACATCCCCCGCTCCATTCCCAAAGAGGAGATGGTCTTACGCCAGGCCATCCTGGACACCTCCTTGGATCTGGTCAGGGAAAACCTGGTCCAGGGGACTTGGGGCAACATCTCGGTCCGCCTGGACGAAGACCATATGCTGGTGACCCCCTCTGGCCTGGCCTATGACCGGCTGACCCCCTATGACCTGGTCCGTGTCGACCTCAAGACCCTGGCCTATGAAGCTTGGATCAAGCCGACCTCTGAGGCCCGGCTCCACGCTGCCATTTACAAAGCTTTTCCGGATATGACCAGGCTCATCCATTCACATCCCCTGCAAAGCTCTGTCTTCGCCGCCTGCCAGCAGGCCATCCCCGTCCTCCATGGCCAGGACCGGGAATGGCTGGGCGACCGGACCGCCTTTTCTCCCAGACGCTTGTCGGGGACCTCAGCCCTGGCCTCTGCCGTGGTCAAGGCCTTGTCCCGCAGCCAGTCAAAGGTCTGCGTCATGGGCAGCCACGGCATCATGGTGGCCGGTACTTCCCAGGAGGAGGCCCTGGAAAGATGCCGGGCCACGGAGCGGGCTGCCAGGCGCTACCTGGACAGCAAGGTCAGGGAGCTCAGGGGATAAAAAAGGAGGCCGCCCGCTGGCAGCCTCCTCCTTTTTTGGATTTACAGTCGACCTAACAGCCCCGGAAGGCACGTGTCAAAGCATCCAGGGTCTCTTTGGCATCACCCAGGAGCAGGGCGATATGATCGCTTCGTCCCTCATCGTAGAGGGGGTTGTCCACGCCGGCATAACCGGGCAGCTTGTCAAAGTTGCAGATGATGACCTGTTTGGCATCCTCCACATCCAGGATAGGCATCCCGTAGAT
Source organism: uncultured Mageeibacillus sp. (assembly GCA_964553675.1). Lineage (GTDB taxonomy): Bacteria > Bacillota > Clostridia > Saccharofermentanales > DTU023 > UBA4923. The sequence continues at coordinate 23,002 of CAZKLG010000020.1, forward strand.
GGGGGTTCCCTCAGCCGTATTGGCTGCGGGGTTGACCACGTCGTTGGCCCCGATGACGATGGCCACGTCGGTCTCCTTGAATTCCGGGTTGATTTCCTGCATTTCATGCAACTTGTCGTAGGGGACGTCGACTTCAGCCAGGAGGACATTCATGTGACCCGGCATGCGGCCGGCCACCGGATGAATGGCGAACTTGACTTCCTTGCCGGCTGCCTCCAACTCCATCATCAGGGTCTTGACCGTGGCCTGGGCCTGGGAGAGGGCCATACCATAGCCGGGGACAATGATGACCCGCTTGGCGTCGGCCAGCCACTGGCCACCGCTTTGTTCAGGTGACAGGCTGCCGTCGGCGGCCTGGTCGGGGATGGCACAGACCCTGAAGGCCTGCATGATGGCAGACAGCATCTCCTTGGCGTCGCCCAGCATGAGGGCGATCCGGTCTTCATGACCCTCATCGTAGAGGGGGTTGTCCACACCGGCATAGCCGGGCTGCTTGTCGAAGTTGCAGATGATGACGTGCTTGGCCTCTTCAACATTGAGGATGGGCATGCCATAGATGGGGGTTCCCTCTGCCGTATTGGCCGCCGGGTTGACCACGTCGTTGGCCCCGATGATCAGGGCCACGTCGGTTTCCTTGAACCTGGGATTGATGTCATCCATTTCGTGCAGCTTGTCGTAGGGGATGTCAACCTCGGCCAGGAGGACATTCATATGGCCCGGCATCCGGCCGGCCACGGGATGGATGGCAAACTCAACTTCCTTGCCCTCGGCTTCCAGCTCGGCCATCAATTGCTTGACCGTGGCCTGGGCCTGGGAGAGGGCCATGCCATAACCGGGGACAATGATGACTTTTTCCGCCTGGCGCAGCCAGGTGCCCGAGAGGAGTTCCGGGGTCAATTCAGCCCCTTCCTCCAGCTTGTCAGGGGCAGTCTCCTGGTCGCGGTAGGCCTTCATCATGGCATTCAGGGTGTCCTTGGCATCGCCCAGCATGAGGGCGATCCGGTCTTCCCTGCCCTCATCATAGAGGGGGTTGTCCACGCCGGCATAGCCGGGCAGGGTATCAAAGTTGCAGAGGATCAGGTGTTTGGCCTCCTCCACATCCAGGATGGGCATACCGTAGATGGGGGTACCTTCGGCTGTATTGGCCGCCGGGTTGACCACGTCATTGGCCCCGATGACAATAGCCACGTCGGTGTCCTTGAACTCATCATTGATGTCCTGCATCTCATAGAGTTTGTCGTAGGGGATATCCACTTCAGCCAAAAGCACATTCATGTGACCCGGCATGCGGCCGGCCACAGGATGGATGGCAAATTTGACTTCCTTGCCTTCAGCCTCCAGCTCGGTCATCAGTTGTTTGACTGTGGCCTGGGCCTGGGAGAGGGCCATGCCATAGCCGGGTACGATAATGACCCGTTCCGCCTCACGGAGCCAGCATCCGCAAGCTTCCTGCGGGGAGAGGGCAGCGGACTCAGCTGTTTCCGGCTGGGGGCAGACCGCTTCCTGCTTTTTTGCAGCGGCCGGCTTGCCGGCGGCCGAGGTCTTGCCCAGGAGAATATCAAAGAGCTTGCGATTCATGGCCCGGCACATGATCTGGGTCAGGAGGAGGCCCGATGCGCCGACCACACCGCCCACAGCGACCAGGAGAGGATCAGAGATGGCCATACCGGCGATGGCGCCCGCCACCCCCGACAGTGAGTTCAAAAGGGAGATGGTGATGGGCATATCCGCACCCCCCACCCGGATGGCAAAGATGATGCCGAAGGCACCGGAGATCAGGGCACAAAGGATGATCAGGACTGCCTTGAGGAGGGGGACGGCCAGGATGGAGGGGATGACCAGGAGGACGACGCTTAGAAGCGACAGGACCAGGGTCAGGCCCGTCCACAGGGGATGCCCTTTAAGAACGATAGGTCTTTGAGGCAGGACCTTGTGGAGTTTGCCGGCGGCCACCAGGCTGCCTGTCAGGGTCAGGGAACCGACAAAGATGGCCAGGCCGGCCGTGGCCAGGGAAAAGGCCGTTTCGTCGGGCCTGGCAGCGATCAGGGTCAGGATACCGGCCAGCATGGAGGCACCGCCCCCCAGGCCGTTAAGGAGGCCCACCATCTGGGGCATCTGGATCATCTTGACCTTCATGGCGATGAAGATCCCGATGACCAGGCCGACCAGCATGGCGATCCAGAGTTCAATGACTGTGAAGATATTGAAATACCAGAGGGTCAGGATGATGGCCAGGAGCATGCTGATAGCCCCCAGGGCGTTACCTGTGACCGAGGTCTCCACCCGGGACATCATGGAGATGCCGACCAGGACGGCAATGGTCAGGATACCGGCGGCCACATAGTAGATGATGTTTTCAGTCGACAGGGCCTGGCTGGCCAGGCGGGCCGGGAAGTGGCCCATAAGGGAGATCATTGACGCTAACATTATTTCTTACCCCCCTCTTTTGTCTTGCTGCTCTGGAACATGCGCAGCATCCGGTCCGTGACGCCAAAGCCGGCCACGACATTGATCATGGCCAGGACGATGGCAATAAAGCCAAGGGCCTTGCTACCCCAGTGAAGGGCAGCGGCAGTGGCGGACAGGCAGCCCAGGACGGTGACACCGGAAAAGGCGTTCATACCGGACATAAGGGGCGTGTGAAGCAGGCTGGGGACACGGTTGATGATCTTGTATCCGACCAGGGTCGCCGCGATGAAAACGGCGATCAGGATACCCTGTGTTACTGTCATAGAATCTCTCCTTCAGATAGTCTTGTCTGATCAGGGCGTCAGACAGAAAAATGCCGCACCCTGAGGGTGCGGCATAAGCCAATCGAGCCTTTAATGGCCAAGTGCGGCGAAGGCCTCCAGGGCCCCGCTGTGGACCACCTTGCCCTCATGTGTCGTCAGGGCACTCTTGACGATGTCATCATCCATGTCCAGATGAATCTTGTCGTCTTTAATCAGGTAGGACAAGAGGTTGTAGACGTTCTGGGAGAACATCCAGGTGGAAGAGGTAGGCAGGAGACCGGGCAGGTTCTTGATGCCGATCAGGGTCACGCCATGTTTGACTTCCACTGTCCCGGGCGGGGTGATCTCGCAGTTGCCGCCCTGGTCGATGGAGATATCGACGATGGCGGATCCGGGCTTCATGCTCTTGACCATGTCTTCGGTAATAAGGATAGGGGCCAGTTTGCCAGGGACCAGGGCTGATAGGAAGATGATATCCATGTCCTTGACCACCTCTGCCAGGAGCTGGCGCTCGGCTTCCAGGCGCTCGGGTGACAGGGCCAGGGCATAACCGCCCTCACCGATGGCTTCTTCGGCAGGGACGCCCAGGTCAACTACCTTGGCACCCAGGGACATGGCCTGTTCAGCCGCTGCCGGCCGGATATCAGCCGCATGGACGATGGCACCCAGGCGTTTGCCTGTGGCGATGGCCTGGAGTCCGCCCACGCCTGCCCCGATGACCAGGACATTGATGGGCTTGATCATGCCGACTGCCGTAAAGATCTGGGGGGCGAAGTGAGGCAACTCATTGGCTGCAATCAGCATGCCCTTATAGCCTGCGCAGGTGCTCATGGAGGTCAGGGCGTCCATGGCCTGTGCCCGTGTAATGCGGGGAATGCCGTCCAGGGTGATGCTGGTCACGCCCTGGGCAGCCATATGCTTGACCATCTCGTGGTTGGCAGGTGCGGCAGGGTGGATAAAGGTAATCAGGGTTTGTCCCTCATGCATCATGTCCACTTCATGCTTATCTTTTTCTTGGTTAAAAAGAGGTTCTTTGACTTTAAGAATGACGTCCGCTTTTTCGTAAATCTCACAAACATCGTCCACAATCGCCGCGCCCGCTGCCACATAGTCAGAATCGTGGTAGAAAGCACCTTCTCCGGCATCTTTTTCGACCAGGACAGTCAGGCCGTCCTTGACCATTTTTGCTGCCGTTTCGGGCGACGCGGCCACGCGACGCTCACCCGGCATGATTTCCTTCGGGACACCGATAATCATTTTTGCACCTCCGTGTAAGTTATGGGTATCAACTGCCTGTATGGTAACACCCTTTATGTCAAGAAACAACGGAATACCAGCCTCTTTCGCCAGCCCAGTGCACTTTTTCCACAAGGAAAACATCTCCCCTTTTATCATTCATTCAGCTAATATCATTATATATAAAAAGAGGCCCTGCCAAGGATGGGAGAGAAAAGCTCCAGGTTCTGCAGGCGATGACAAATGCCAAGGCTGATCAGGCTGGCCTGGAGGCCTTTGAAGCCGATCCATGGCCTTGACCAGCCTGAATATTTAGTCGGTCAGGTCCGGGCGGATTATTTAAAGGGAGAGGCCTGGCGTGGTATGATTTTATGAGTAGCAGGAGGCCGGGAGGAGGAAGAGGGTATGTCAGATTATCCGGAAACGCTTTTGAATGAATGGTTGGAGGACTCGGGAAGCTGGTTCCTGGATCCGGAAAAACAGGCCTCGGGTCGGATGACCCAGTTGCTTTACCCTTATAAGTCCCTTTTCTCGCCCATAGAGGTCAATTCAATCAAACTGAAGAACCGCCTGGTCATGGCCCCCATGGGGAATATTTCCATGGCCGAGGAAAGCGGCAGGCCCAATCAGGCCATGATCGCCTACTTCGAAGAGAGGGCCCAGGGGGGTGTCGGCCTCATCACCTCGGGTTTAGTCCCGGTTTCTTTCGGCCTGGATCCCTCGCTCATTGAGCCGGGCGGCTTGACCTACTTTCCAAAGATCCTGGGCAGCCGGACCCATTTTTCCGGATGGCGGGACCTGGCCCATGCCATCCATGCCGCCGGCGCCCACTTCTTCATCCAGCTGACCGCCGGCCTGGGCCGGGTGGGCAATCCCCAGTGCCTGATCAACCAGCGCAAGTTCCCTGTCTCCGCATCCCTTAATCCCAACTACTATCTGCCGGCTGTCCCCTGCCTCCGCCTGTCGGGCAGGAAGTTGAAAAAAATGGTGAAAAACTTCGGTCAGGCAGCCGCCGATGCCAAGACCGCCACCATTGACGGCGTCTACCTGCACGGCCATGAAGGCTATCTCATGGAGCAGATGGCCAACCGGGCCTTCAACCGGAGGAAGCTGGGCCGCTATGCCGACTGGCAGGCCTTCGGTCTGGATGTGGTCAGGGAGATCCGCCGGCGGACGGGTCCCGACTATCCCATCATGTACCGGATTGATCTGTCTTTGGCCCTCAATGCCACCTATGGCCCCCGCATGGACCAGGTCAAGACCCTGAAGAAATTCAAGAATGAGCGGACCATCCAGGAGACCCTGGCCTATATGAAGAACCTGGTGGCCGCCGGTGTGGATATCTTTGATGTGGACCTTGGTTGCTATGACAACTGGTGGCTGCCCCATCCGCCCACCAGCATGAAGCCGGGCCTCTTCCTGGAGGCGGCCCGCCTGGTCAAGGCAGCCTTTGAGCAAGATGGTATCCGCTCCAACAAAGGGCTCAAGGTCCCCATTGTCGGGGTAGGCAAGTTGGGTTACCCCGACCTGGCCGAGAGGGCCCTGGCCGAGGATATGTGCGACATGGTCATGCTGGGCCGGCCCCTTCTGGCCGATCCCCAATGGCCCAAAAAGGCCTATGCCGGCCGGGTCTCCGATATCCGCCCCTGTATCGGCTGCCAGGAGGCCTGCATCAACGAATTTGTCGAAGGCGGCCATCCCATGTGTGCGGTCAATCCCAGGACTTCCTTTGAGTCCCTTTACCCGGCCCAGTTGGTTGAGGCCCCGGTCAAGAAAAAAGTGGCTGTGGTGGGGGCCGGGCCAGCCGGCTTCGAATGTGCCATGGCAGCCCTTGAAAGGGGCCATGAGGTCCGCCTGATTGACAAGGCTGACGTCACGGGAGGTCAGGTCCGCCTGGCGGCTGTCCCCGCCTTCAAGGCCGATGTCCGCAACTATCTGGAATGGATGGAGCGGACAGCCATTCAGCAAAGACGGGACAACCCCCGCTTCAACCTGAGTCTGCAGACCGAGGCCACCGTCCAGCTCATGGCCGAGGGGCAGTACGATGTCATTGTCTGTGCCACGGGGAGCCAGGCCTGTCTGCCCGATATACCGGGTATTGAAGCCGCTGTCCCGGTCAACCAGCTCCTGGCTGACCTGACCCTCCTGGAGGGTAAAGAAAAGGCGGTCGTCATCGGCGGCGGTCTGGTAGGGTCCGAAACGGCCTTCATGCTGGCAGCTGAATTTGGCCTCCAGGTCAGTCTGGTCGAGATGCTTCCCCATCTTATGGAGGGGATCTGTACGGCCAACCGGGGCCATTTGATCCATGAAATGGAAAAGGCCGGTGTCAGGCTGATCAACTGCGCCAGTCTCCAGGCCCTGGAAGATGGCAAGGTCATGATCCGGGCCAATCAATCACCCACAGTACCCGATCCCTACAATACCTGGGCACCCCTCCTGCCCGAGAATGTCCCCAACCCGCTGGCCAAAGCCATAGCTGAGGACTGGCAGATCCTGGAACTGGAGGCCGACCTGGTGGTCCTGGCGACCGGCAGTAGCCCCGATGATGAGTTCTACCGGCTCATGGTGGAAGGCTATCTGGCACCTGACATCCGCATGATCGGCGATGCCAGCCATCCTGCCATGATTACCCAGGCAGTGCGGGCCGGCTACCGGACAGGGATCAGTCTTTAATGGATAAGAAGCCTGAAGATAAAAAGACAGGCCCCCTGGATGTCCTCCTGATCGGTTGCGGCCGGGCCTCCCGCGACCATGTGCGGGCCCTGACCTATTTGGAAAAGAGGGGTCGTATGAGGCTGGCCGGCCTGGTCGACCGGGACCTGGAAGCGGCAAAAGCCATCCGGGCATCCCGAAAAGCCAGCTTGCACCAACCCCTGATTGACCAGGACCTGGACCAGATCCTGGCCAGGCATCCCTTCCAGCTGGCCGTCATCGCCACCCCACCCCGGACCCATGCCAGTTTGGCCCATAAGGCCCTGGAGGCAGGGCTCCATCTGGTGGTTGAAAAACCCCTGACTTTGGATGCCAGGGAGGCCAGGGCCCTGGTCGACCGGGCCAAGGCAGATGACCGGATTTTGGTGACCGGCTTCAAATGGCGCTATATACCGGGGGTCAAGGGGATCCAGGATTTGATTGCCCAAGGCCTCTTGGGTCCGCCCCTTTACGGGACCGTGACCACCCGTTGGGGCCATGACCAGGCCTACTACGACCAGGCCGACTGGTTTGGGACCTGGGCTGCCGAGGGCGGGGCCCTCATGAACCAGAGCATCCATGCCCTGGATCTTATGGCCTGGCTCATGGGGGCCAGGCCGCTTGAGGCCACGGCGGTCATCGCCCGCCAGTGTCATGATATGGAGGCGGCGGACTTTGTCACAGGGACCCTGACCCTGGAAGACAACCGCTATCTGCTTTTGGAGGGCACCACCAATACCCATCCTGACCACCACGAGGCGTCCTTTTTCCTCCGCTGTGAAAAGGGGACGGTCCGGGCTTCCTTTGCCGGAGGCAAACAAACGCTCTCGGTGACCGGGGACGACGGGCGCCAGTACGGCAGGCGCCTGATTCTGGGAGCTGTCAAAGAGGCCATCAAAAAAGAGGGCTGGGGCCTGGTCCGCCACCTGGGCAACCCCTATACCTTCCTCTATCTGGATCTTTTGGAGGCCATCCGGGAGGGGAGGCCGCCCCTGGCCCCCGGCCAGGCTGGTCTGGATTCCCTGCTCCAGGCGCTGGCCCTCCTTAAAGCGGCAAAAGAAGGGCGGACAGTTGCCTATCCGCCTCTTGATTTTGATATCAATGATATGGCCGGTTTTTTTGACTGATCAGTCTTCCTGCCAGAGGGGGCGAGCCAGATTGACCAGGGCCGAAGCGCCCAGGCGACAGGCGCCCTCTTCCATGAGATGAGCCGCATCCTCCAAAGTCCTGATTCCACCCGAGGCCTTGATGGCCACCCCCGGTCCCAGATTGGCCTTCATGAGCTTGATATCATCAGCGGTGGCCCCGCCTGAGGCAAAACCGGTGGATGTCTTGATGAAGTCGGCGCCTGCCGCGCTGACGATCTGACAAAGGTGGATCTTTTCCTGCCGGGTCAGCTCGGAGGTCTCGACAATGACCTTGAGTATGGCTGAATCGCAAAGATCCCGAAGCTGGCTGATCTCATCCTCGACCAGGTCCCAGAGTCCATCCTTGACCCAGCCCAGGTTGATGACCATATCGATTTCTTCTGCCCCATCCTCCAGGGCATCCTCTGTTTCAAAGAGCTTGCAGGCTGTCGTGCTGTAGCCGTTGGGGAAACCGACCACTGTGCAGATGGGAAGGTTCCCGTCCACATAGGTCACGGCCTCGTAGACATAGGAAGGGGGGATGCAGGCTGAGGCACAGCCAAAGGCCATGGCCTCATCCAGGAGTGTCTGGACCTCCTGCCAACCTGCCGTAGGGCGCAGGAGGGTGTGGTCGGTCGCGCTTAGTATCTTTTTTATATCCATCAAAAGTTCTCCCTTTCATTCAGCCTGGCTTTTTATTCAAAATACAGGTACAGTCTACACCTTTCACAAGCCTTGAATCAGGCCTGTCTCAAGATTGATGGTTAAGGCAGATGCCTGTTTTTCTATTTATGTGATAAGTTTACACATGGATTAGACATTTTCAAGCCTTGGAGGGCCGGATCCCTTGGGAGGGGACAAGTGACAAGATGACCGACACAAAAAAGCAAAAGAGTATGTTAGCCCGTTTTGCCTCATACTATAAACCCTATCTCCTGCTCTTCACGGGCGATCTTTTCTTTGCCGCTGTGCAGGGAGGCGTCGGCCTGGCCTTTCCGGCCATCATCCGCTATCTGATCAACGATATCTTCACCCTGGCGGACCAGTCCCTGATCCTGCCCATCCTGGTCCGGACAGCCATTCTCATGTTTGTCCTCTATGTAGTGGAGGCCATTGCCACCTATTTTGTCATGTCCTGGGGCCACATCATGGGGGCCCGTATCGAAACGGATATGCGGCACGACCTCTTCAACCATATGGAAAAACTCTCCTTTTCCTTCTTTGATACCACCTCCACAGGCAAGATGGTGTCCCGCCTGGTCAACGATCTCAATGACATTACGGAGCTGGCCCACCACGGCCCGGAAAATGTCTTTATCTCCTTTTTCAAGCTGGCGGGTTCCTTTATCATCCTGGCCACCATCCACATTCCCCTGACCCTGATCCTGATCTTTTTCACAGTCCTCATGATCCTGGTCACCTTTGGCTACCGGGTCAAGATGCGCAATGTCTTCATGGACAACCGGCGGAAGATCGCCGAGGTCAACGCCATCGTCCAGGACAGCCTCTCGGGCATCCGTACCGTCCAGTCCTTTTCCAGCGAACATATCGAGATGGAAAAATTCCACCATGGCAACCAGGCCTTCTACCATTCCAAGAAGGAAATGTACTTTGTCATGGGCCGCTACCACACCCTCAACCGCTTCATGCAAGGGATGCTCTATCTGACCACCCTGATCGCCGGGGGACTCTTTGTGGTCTACGGCTCCCTTAATCCGGCCGATGTCATCGCTTATGTCCTTTACATCAACATGTTCCTGGATCCCATCCGTACCCTGATCATGTTCAATGAACAGTTCCAGCAGGGGATGACGGGCTTTAGGCGGATGATCCAGATCCTGGATACCGAACCCGATGTGGCCGACCGTCCGGACGCCAGGGAGGCGGGCCTGCTCAGGGGAGAGATTGAGTTTGAAAATGTCTCCTTCTCCTATGAGGATGAAAAGGTCCTGGATAACCTGTCTTTCACGGTAGAAGCTGGTAAGACCGTGGCCCTGGTCGGACCCTCAGGGGTTGGGAAGACGACCATCTGCTCCCTCATTCCCCGTTTCTACGATGTCACCGAAGGCAGGGTCCTCATCGACGGGACCGATGTCCGGGACTTCACCCTGGAGTCCCTGCGTGACAATATTGCCGTGGTCCAGCAGGAGGTCTACCTCTTCAACAGCTCGGTCCGCGACAATATTTGCTATGGCGACTGGGAAGCCAGTCCCGAAGAGATCCGGGAAGCCGCCAGGCGGGCCAATATTGATGACTTCATCAGCTCCCTGCCCGAAGGTTATGAAACCAAGGTGGGTGAACGGGGGGTCCGTTTCTCCGGTGGTGAGCAGCAGCGCATTTCCATCGCCCGGGCCTTCCTCCGAAATCCACCCATCCTTATCCTGGATGAGGCGACCAGTTCCCTGGACAATATCAGCGAGCGCCTGATCCAGGCGGCCCTTGACGACCTGTCCCGGGACCGGACCACCCTGGTCATTGCCCATCGCCTGTCCACCATCCGCAATGCCGATGAAATCCTGGTACTCTCCCAGGAGGGTATCGCCGAACGGGGAACCCACCAGGAACTCCTGGCCAGGGGGGGGCAGTATGCCTATCTTTACAAGAGTCAGTTTGAGGATCTTCTGGAAGACTGAAGTATTTACCCAGGCAAGCGGGCTTTCCCCATGGGAGGCCCGTTTTTTTATGCCCTTCTCTCCATGGCTTCTTGAATGCCATCCGTGCAAATGCTAGTATTTGGATAATAAAAGTAAATAT